>NZ_JUUZ01000029.1 GCF_001074155.1 Streptococcus pseudopneumoniae | reverse complement strand
CAAAGCAAACGGATAATAGAGTTTGCGGTTTTTAATTAAGTTGGATATGGCCAACTTATTGGTTAATCGAAACATACTAGTTCACCTCACTTGCCATAACAGTCAAGGTGTCAGAGATTTCTTGGAACATCTGACGATCCGTCTTTTCACCACGGTAGATTTGATTATAGAGAATACCGTCCTTGATGAAAAGAACACGTTTTGCACGGCTGGCCGCAGCTGTTGAGTGGGTCACCATGAGAATGGTTTGCCCTTGCTCGTTGATCTGATCAAAGATATCAAGGAGGGCTGCAGATGATTTAGAGTCTAGGGCACCTGTTGGCTCGTCCGCAAGAAGAATTTCTGGTTCTGTGATGATAGCCCGTGCAACTGCTACCCTTTGTTTTTGCCCTCCAGAGATTTCATAAGGGTACTTCTCCTGCAATTGATTGATGCCAAGATTTTCAGCCGTTACGACCAATTTTTTCATCATTTCTGTAATAGGCTTTCTAGACAATACCAAAGGGAGTAAGATATTGTCTTTAACAGAAAGCGTATCTAACAAATTGAAGTCTTGGAAGACAAAGCCTAACTTTTCACGACGGAAGCTTGATGCTTCAGAATTTTTAATGGTAGCTGTGTCAGTTCCATTTAGGAAGACCTGGCCACGCGTTGGCTTGTCAAGCATAGCAAGAATATTGAGTAGAGTCGATTTACCAGATCCAGACTCACCCATGATAGCAACGTAGTCGCCTTTTTCAACGGTAAAGTGAATATCTTTCAGGGCCTCTACTTGGTTGCCTTGAAAGCGAGTTTTATAAATCTTTTGAACGTGTTTTACATCTAATAGTGTCATTTTAACTTCTCCTTTTTAATATCCCATTAATTGAAACTGAGCTTGCATCATTTCGATGCCGATTTGAACTCGCTCGATATCCTTTGGACTCGGCTTACTTGTATGTTTCTTTTGTAAAATTGTTTTCATGGTTCCTCTCCTTTTTCTTTATGCTCTAAGTTTACTCCAAAAAAAGATGGCTTGCCATAACATAACCTTACAAAAGAGGCCTTTAATCTTACATTTTTGTAAGATTACATTTTTTATCTAATTGAAGCCTTTCTTCTCACTATATCAAGGTCTAAAGAAGAGCTTGAAAGGTTTCTTCCAAGCTCTTCACAATTCTTTTCATTCAATCAGTAAATTCACTTCAGAGAACTTAATCCTCACAGTTGTTCCTTGCCCAAGTTCGGATTCTATTTGAATCTGATGTCCTAATTCTTGGCTGATTTTCTGGGTTAGATAGAGCCCAAGTCCAGATGACTGCTGGGTCATTCGACCATTATATCCTGAAAAACCACGTTCAAAGACTCGCAACCGATCACTGTTTTTTATACCAATCCCAGTATCTTTGATGCAAAGGTCTGAACCTTCCATGTAGATTTCAACCCCACCTTCATTTGTGTACTTGAGACTATTTGATAGGATTTGTTCAATGACTACCAACAGCCATTTTTTATCCGTCACAATCCTTCTATCCAAGTCATGCAGATCGACACTTAGACCTTTCTGGATAAAGAAAATGGCATATTTGCGAATGACTTCCTTGACCAGATCTTCTATATTTTCTTTCTTCAACACCAAATCATCATGGAAACTTTCTAAGCGCAGATATTGGAGTACGAGATTGGTATAGGAATCAATCTTAAAAATTTCCTGCTCCAACTGCTGTTTCAGTTGGCGATCTGCCACCTCACTTACAAGGAGTTTACTGGCTGCAATTGGTGTTTTTATCTGATGAACCCAGAGTGTATAGTAATCCACCAAATCATTATAGCGGTTTTCAGCATCTGATTTCTTCTGATAGAGTTCAGATTCGCTTTTTTCTAATTTTTCAGTTAGAAGGACTTCCATTGGTGACTTAGCTTCTCTTTCGCCATAGAGCAATTCCTTACGATAACGTTGCAATTCCATCCAAAAATCCCATATCAAGAATATAAAGGAAAAAACTGATGATAGAAGGAAAAAATAGTTAAAGTAAGGTCCTTGACTAACAAATAGGACATCAAAAAGAAAGATCAGACCCGTCAATAACAAAATAAAAGCGAAAAAACGACTACGCGAACGGATATAAGCTAGAAAAAAACTTTTGAGTTCAACCATGTTTCAATCCGTACCCTATTCCTTTCTTGGTTTCGATAAAACCAATCAAACCTTCTTCCTCTAGTTTCTTGCGCAAACGAGCGACATTAACGGACAAGGTATTATCATCGATAAAAAAGTCACTGCTCCAAAGTTCTCGCATCAAATCATCACGCGCCACGATATTGCCTGCATGTTCAAATAAGACACGTAAAATCTGAAATTCATTCTTGGTTAGATTGATAACTTTTCCATTGACATGCACATCCATAGACTTGGTATTGAGAATAACTCCAGCATACTCTAGGAGACTTTCATCCCTTCCAAATTCATAAGAGCGGCGCAATAATCCTTGTACCTTAGCTAAAAGGACCTGCTGGTCAAAAGGCTTGGTCACAAAATCGTCAGCTCCCATATTAATAGCCATCACGATGTCCATAGCCTGGTCTCTTGAAGACAGAAACATAATAGGAACTTTGGAAATCTTGCGAATTTCCTGACACCAATGATAACCATTAAAGAGAGGCAAGCCGATATCCATGAGAACCAGATGAGGCTCAGACTGAACAAATAGCGTCAGAACTTCCATAAAGTCTTCTACCATGACTACTTCAAAACCCCATTCGGAGAGCATTTTCCCAACTTGTTGACGGATTACTGGATCATCTTCTACTAGTAAAATCTTATGCATCTGCTCCTCCTTTTTTTATATTATAGCAAAATTCTTCTGACTACTAGCGAAATTGATGCAAATCTGATATGATAAAAGCTAAGAAAGGAATTCTCATGGCCAATATTTTTGACTATCTAACTGACGTTCAATACGATTCTTTTTATGATCTTCCTTTAAATGAACTGGATGTACTTGCTTTGACAGAGCTGACTTATCTTCCTTTTGATAACCTATTGGACCAGCCTGTCAATCGTTTAAGCGATGTCGCAACACGTGTTCCTCGTGACAGTAACATGTTGACTAGTAAAGAACGTCTGCAACTTTTAGACCAGCTTGCCCAACACAAACGTTTTAGAAATTGCAAGCTATCAAACTTTATTAACGAGATTGACACTGAGCAACAGAAACAGTTCGCTGCTATGACCTATCGTCTGAACCTAGATACTTATCTGATTGTCTTTCGTGGCACAGACGACAGTATTATTGGCTGGAAGGAAGATTTCCATCTGACCTATATGAAGGAAATCCCTGCCCAAAAGCATGCTCTTGAATACTTGGAAGATTTCTTTAAACAATATCCAAAACAAAAAGTAATCATTGCTGGGCATTCTAAAGGTGGGAATCTAGCCGTCTTTGCTGCTAGTCAAATCCAGCCTGAATTGCAGGAAAAGATATCAGCAGTTTATACCTACGATGCTCCTGGTTTGCAGGCTCATCTGACAGAAACGACTGGTTATCAAGATGTTATCCCTAAATTTCACCGTTATGTCCCACAAGGTTCTGTCATCGGCATGATGCTAGAAGTTCCTGATACTCCTACCGTTGTCAAATCTACGGCTCTCGGTGGAATCGCTCAACACAATACTTTTAGCTGGCTAACTGAAGGACAGCACTTTGTCCAACTAGAGGAAATTAGTAGCGAAAGTCTGCAAATCAAAGACGCTCTTAAAGAATGGGTGGACAGTGTTCCCGATGAAGAACTCGAACTCTATTTTGATTTCTTCTTTGGAACCATCCTAGAATCTGGAATCACTTCCATCAATGATTTATCTTCTAGAAATGCTATTGAACATGTTCGACAACTTGTTTCTCAAGCCCAGACACTAGAGCCCGAGCAAGTCGAAATCTTAAAAAACCTGACACAACTCCTACTGGATGCACGCTTCCAAGCCTGGAAAAATCATTTTTAAAAAGTTAAAAGTCCCTTCTTTTATGGAGGGACTTTCTTGTTGATTCCTTATTTTGTGCTTCTGTGTTATACTAGAAACTGTAAATCTATGAAAGAGGAAATCCTATGAAAATCCATAAAACTGTGAATCCTGTCGCCTATGAAAATACTTATTATCTCGAAGGGGAGCAACACCTGATTGTAGTCGATCCTGGTAGCCATTGGGAGGCCATTCGCAAGACTATCGAAACCATCAATAAACCGGTCTGTGCCATTCTTCTGACCCACACTCACTACGACCATATTATGAGTCTTGACTTGGTCAGAGATACTTATGGAAATCCTCCAGTCTATGTGGCAGAAAGTGAAGCTTCTTGGCTCTATACTCCTGTTGACAACCTTTCAGGTCTCCCTCGACACGATGATATGGCGGATGTCATCTGCAAACCAGCTGAACACACTTATGTCTTTCATGAAGAATATCAGATTGAAGAATTCCGCTTCACGGTCTTACCAACGCCAGGCCACTCTATCGGTGGAGTTTCATTGGTTTTCCCAGATGGACACTTGGTCTTAACGGGAGATGCTCTTTTCCGAGAAACCATTGGTCGGACAGATTTGCCAACTGGTAGTATGGAACAACTCCTTCATAGTGTCCAAACCCAGCTCTTTACTCTCCCAAACTACGATGTCTATCCAGGGCACGGACCTGCTACTACCATCGCTCACGAAAAAACCTTCAATCCATTTTTCTAAAACATAAAAACCAAGGACAATCATCCTTGGTTTTTGTGTAGCTTCAATTTCTACATCACTACTTGCTCGGTAGAATCAACATTGACTAGAAAAATAATTCAAAACTAATTAGTTGGATTCAATTCTTTCCAGTCAATGTTAGACAAATCAAGCTTTTCAGAAGAAATATCTAAAACTTGCTCTGCTTTTTCATTACCACCGATTTGAATAGTTGCTTCTTTAATCTTCTGCACTCCATTTTTATCAAACGAATATAGAGCCAGGTTCATTTCTGGACGAGTTGACTGCCAGTCTGCGTAAGAGACTAGACCATTTTCGTAAATAACAAAGCCTGAGCGAAAACCACCTGCAGAAGCTACATAAGCTGTGTGAAGTAAGTTTGGTTTTTGATTTTCCAAATAATAAATGGCTGAAACGAATTTTTCATCCCCAATAAGCAACTCATCTTGCCCATCTTTATTCAAATCAAGAAGGGCATATTTAAAGTCTGGTGCATTTTGATAATCCATTCGAGAGAAAATCATGCCATATTCTTCTGCAGCAATCTTGTGTTGTTTATTTTCCTCGTATAAATCTTCTCTATTCCCTTGATGTAAAAGCTTTGTATAGTGATTATAGCGTTCAATCACTTCTTTATACAAATCTGGTCCAGTTTCCTTCTTATTTTCAGCAATTGATTGTGACACTTTGGTTGAAGAGTCACTTGTATTTTCAGTCTTTGCTTCTGTTGATGTACTAGACTTATCGTCTTTGGAAACTGATGATAGTGCAGAAGAAGGTTCTGTATTGCTATTATTTTTATTGAGACCACAAGATGCCAAAACTGAAATCGAAAAAATAGCTGAAAGCATCATTAAAAATTTCTTCATATTAACCTCGATAGCATTGCATTTTCAGATGTATAAACTTCAAAAATGAATCATTCACACCAAGTTATACTTGATTAAGAAATCATTTTACCAAATAATCACACGGTCTTCTGGTGCACGCCACATACCGTCCCCTTCTTTGACATCATAGGTTGTAAAGAAGTCATCAAAGTTTGGCACTTGGACGTTAACACGAAGTTTAGCTGGCGCGTGTACGTCTACGCTAGCCATGAGTTTCATCAACTCTGGACGCCCTTTCATACGCCAGATACGAGCAAAGTTATGGAAGAACTCTTCAGCTGAGAAGTCCGGTTCTCTCTTTGCAGCTTCTAGGGCAGCAGCAATTCCTCCAAGGTCCGCAACGTTTTCGGATACAGTTAATTTCCCATTGATTTTTGCACCGTAAGATTCTTGACCATCAAACTGGTCGATAACCTTCTGTGTTTTTTCTTTAAAGGCTGCATAGTCGCTTTCTGTCCACCAGTCCTTGAGGCTACCATTTTCATCAAAGGAAGCACCATTAGTATCAAAGGCGTGAGAAATTTCATGGGCAATAACCGCACCGATACCACCATAGTTGGCAGAAGATGACTGATGCAAGTCATAGAATGGTGCCTGTAAGATCGCAGCCGGGAAGACAATCAAATTCTTTTGTGGATTGTAGTAGGCATTGACCATATGAGCAGGCATTCCCCACTCCTTGTAGTCAACCGGCTGATTCCACTTGCTCCAACTGTGCTTAATTTCGATACGCGCAAATGCTAGGGCATTCTCAAAGAGGCTAGCAGATTCATCCACTACCTTGTCCTTATAGCGAGCTGGCAGTTCTTCTGGATAACCGATATAAGGCTTGATAACATTGAGTTTGACGATAGCTTTTTCTCGTGTTTCAGGTGTCAGCCAGTCGTTCTTAGCCAAACGTTCCTTATAAACATCAATCATGGTTGCCACTTTTTTCTCTACATCCTCCTTTGCTTCTGGAGAGAATTTTTCATGTGCATACCAAAGACCGAGCGCTTGTTTGAATGGTCCTTGGGCTAAGTGGTAAGCAGCCTTGCGCTTGTCTTGGGCTTCTGGAACTCCTGAAAGGGCACGGCCATAAGCACCTGACAAAATGCGAATCTCATCTGTCAAATAGCTCGTTGAAAGATTGACTACACCTAAGATCAAGGTTGCTTTGAGTAGAGGCCAAGCTTCTTCACTATAAAATTGCTCTGCTGCTTGCCAGAAACGTTCTTCATCTACGATAACCTTATCTGGAGTTTGTCCAATCACAGCTTGGAAGAAGTCATCGAGAGGTAGGGCAAGCGCAAACTTTTTGAAATCTTCATAAGAATAAGGATGGTAAAGTTTGGCATATTCTGAACTCTCTTCGTTTGAAAGTACAACAGCTGCGATACGGCGGTCCAATTCCAATCGTTTCTCTAAAAGATCTTCGATTTCTTCATCTGAGAAGTTATAGGCTTTGAGGAGATTAGAAGTACTTTCTTTCCAAAGGTTCAATAATTCCTCACGCTGAGGATGGTCTTCCGCATAGTAGGTTGTATCAGGCAAGATAGTTCCTGGAGCACTAGCCCAGAGAACATTGGTTCTAGCATCCATAAAGTCTGGTGATACTCCAAATGGAAGGAAGTTTGGTTTACCAGCTAATTCAAATGCTGCTAGTTTACCTGCGAAATCCGCAAAACTCTCTAAATTCTGGTATTCCTTCAATAAAGGAAGGACTGGCTCAATTCCATCTGCTTCTCGTTTATCGAAATCTCTCACCATGCTGTGGTACTTGACAAAGTTTGCTAAGATGGCATCTTCTGGCACATCTTCTCCTGCCAACCACTTGTCCGTCGTCGTTAGCATCAACTCTTCAATTTCTTCGTCAAGGTCGATAAAACCACCTGTTCTCGATTTATCTGCTGGAATAACAGCAGTCTTTTCCCACTCACCATTTATGGCATCATAAAAATCATCTTGATAACGTGTCATCTTGTTCTCGCTTTCCTAATTTCACTTATTCTTAGCTTAGCAAAAATCCCTGGGGAATGCAATTAAAAATGCCGTCTCCTCCTATTTGATTTCAACATTAATATTTTAAATTTTTATCAAAATTAACTTGACTTAAAAATAAAATTAAGGTATATTAAAATCCAGGAGGAATACAACTGTATGATACGTATCGAAAACCTCAGTGTCTCCTACAAAGAAACGTTGGCACTTAAGGATATTTCACTAGTGCTCCAAGGACCAACGATTACCGGAATTATTGGTCCAAACGGCGCCGGGAAATCAACATTATTAAAAGGTATGCTGGGCATTATCCCACATGAAGGACATGCTTTTATCGAAGATAAAGAAATGAAAAAATCTCTTAAGAAAGTTGCCTATGTCGAGCAAAAAATTCATATCGACTACAACTTCCCTATCAAGGTAAAAGAATGTGTCTCTCTGGGACTCTATCCATCCATTCCACTCTTTCACACTTTAAAAGCAAACCACTGGCAAAAGGTGGCTGAAGCACTAGAAATTGTTGGACTTTCTGACTACGCAGATCGTCAGATTAGTCAACTCTCTGGTGGCCAATTCCAGCGTGTCTTGATTGCCCGTTGTCTAGTTCAAGATGCTGATTATATTCTCTTAGACGAGCCCTTTGTGGGGATTGACTCTGTCAGTGAAGAGATCATCATGAACACGCTGAGAGAACTTAAAAAAGCTGGCAAGACTGTCCTTATCGTTCACCATGACCTCGGCAAGGTTGCCCATTATTTTGACCAGGTACTCCTTCTCAACAAGGAGCTAATTGCCTTTGGTCCAACAAAGGAGACCTTCACCCAAGCCAATCTCAAACAAGCTTATGGTGACCGACTCTTTTTCAATGGAGGTGACCTATGATTGCAGAATTTATAGATGGATTGCAGAACTTCCACTTTCTCCAAAATGCCTTGATTACAGCTGTTGTGATTGGTATTGTTGCTGGAGCGGTCGGATGCTTTATCATTCTCCGTGGTATGTCCCTTATGGGAGATGCTATCTCGCACGCTGTCTTACCTGGTGTAGCTCTTTCTTTTATTTTAGGAATTGACTTCTTTATTGGTGCTATCATCTTTGGACTGCTTGCCTCTGTCATCATCACCTACATCAAGGGGAACTCTATTATCAAGAGTGACACTGCCATTGGGATTACCTTTTCATCTTTATTGGCTCTGGGCATTATCTTGATTAGTGTGGCTAAAAGCTCGACTGACCTCTTCCATATTCTCTTTGGGAATATCTTAGCTGTGCAAGACATAGACATGTATATTACCATCGGTATGGGAGCTCTCATTCTATTGATTATCGGGATTTTCTTCAAGCAACTCTTGATTACATCCTTTGATGAACTCCTAGCCAAAGCTATGGGCATGCCAGTTAATTTCTACCACTATCTACTCATGATACTCTTGACTTTGGTGTCAGTGACTGCTATGCAAAGTGTCGGAACCATCCTTATCGTAGCCATGCTGATTACTCCAGCCGCGACAGCTTATCTTTACGCCAATAGTCTAAAGACCATGATTTTTCTTTCATCAGGCTTGGGAGCTCTAGCTTCTGTCTTGGGACTTTTTATCGGTTATAGCTTTAACCTGGCTGCAGGTTCAAGTATCGTGCTGACATCTGCAAGTTTCTTTCTCATCAGTTTCTTTATCGCACCAAAACAACGTTATCTGAAGCTGAAAAATAAAAAAATCAAACAATAATGAGGGAGCCCCTCTGGAGGAATATAATGAAAAAATTAGGTACATTGCTTGTTCTTTTTCTTGCTATCATTGGATTAGCTGCCTGTGCTAGCGGAAAAAAAGACACAGCATCTACAAACCAAAAACTAAAGGTTGTAGCAACTAACTCTATCATCGCTGATATTACTAAAAATATCGCAGGAGACAAGATTGATCTTCATAGTATCGTGCCTGTAGGACAAGATCCACACGAGTACGAGCCACTACCAGAAGACGTCAAGAAAACTTCGCAAGCCGACTTAATTTTCTACAATGGTATCAACCTTGAAACAGGTGGAAATGCCTGGTTTACAAAATTAGTTGAGAATGCTAAGAAAACTGAAAACAAAGACTACTTTGCAGTTAGTGAAGGCGTTGATGTCATCTACCTAGAAGGGGAAAATGAAAAAGGGAAAGAAGACCCACACGCTTGGCTCAATCTTGAAAATGGGATCATCTATGCTCAAAATATTGCTAAGCAACTCATCGCCAAAGACCCTAGCAACAAGGAATTCTACGAAAAGAATCTCAAAGAATACACTGAAAAACTAGACAAGCTTGACAAGGAAGCCAAAGAGAAATTTAACGCTATTGATGCGGACAAGAAACTCATCGTAACCAGCGAAGGATGCTTCAAATACTTCTCTAAAGCTTACGGTGTCCCAAGTGCTTACATCTGGGAAATCAATACTGAAGAAGAAGGAACACCTGACCAAATCAAGACTTTGGTTGAAAAACTTCGCCAAATGAAAGTTCCATCACTATTTGTTGAATCCAGTGTCGATGATCGTCCAATGAAGACTGTTTCACAAGACACAAATATTCCAATTTACGCACAAATCTTTACGGACTCAATTGCTGAAGAAGGTAAAGAAGGTGACAGCTACTACAACATGATGAAATACAACCTTGACAAGATTGCTGAAGGTTTGTCAAAATAATCCATTAAAAAACGTCAGTCACCATGAATTGGCGTTTTTTGTCTATTTAAATTTCGGTCAAATTATTGGAAGAGTCTGAATATTTAATGTAAAATGAAAGAAAAAAGATTGGAGTAGCTTATGACTACATTCCTTGGAAACCCTGTTACGTTTACAGGAAAACAACTACAAGTAGGAGACAAAGCACTTGATTTCTCCCTCACAACGACTGACCTCTCTAAAAAAACACTGGCTGACTTTGAAGGCAAGAAAAAGATCTTGAGTGTCATCCCTTCTATCGATACAGGCATCTGCTCGCTACAGACTCGTCGCTTTAACCAAGAATTGGCTAGCTTAGACAACACTGTTGTCCTAACGGTATCTATGGACCTCCCCTTCGCTCAAAAACGCTGGTGTGGTGCTGAAGGAATTGAAAATGCCATCATGCTTTCAGACTACTTCGACCACTCCTTTGGACGCGATTACGCCCTCTTAATCAATGAATGGCATCTGCTTGCACGCGCCGTTTTTGTTCTCGATGCTGATAATACCATCCGCTACGTCGAATACGTAGACAATATCAACAGCGAGCCAGACTTTGAAGCCGCTATTGCAGCTGCAAAAGAACTCAACTAAGTCCAGCTCTTGTAGCAATAGAGAGTGGGACAGAAATCGGTAATTCGTTAGAATTCGATTTCGTCGTCCCACCTCCGCACAG
>NZ_JUUZ01000028.1 GCF_001074155.1 Streptococcus pseudopneumoniae | reverse complement strand
GCTTGGTAGAGTACTTGGTTTGGGACCAAGGTGTCGCAGGTTCGAATCCTGTCTTCCCGATTGGTCAATACTTAATTTGAGGCAGTTGCCTTTTTTTATTTCTTAAATTTAAATTTATTAAACTTTTTCCTGTAAATTACATTACATATTCTTAAATGTTTTGTGTGATTTTCTTTTTAAATTCATTTAATTGTTCAAAGAATTATCTAATTGATAGTTCTTTTTTTTAATTTTTGGTATTCTAGACATATGAAAAGAATCAAAATTGATGTTGTAGTTGTTCCTTTAAGTGGACATTTGTACCCAACAATGAATTTATTAATACCCTTACTTGATAACCCTCGCTATGATATTCGCTTATTCACTGGTCCTCAAAAAAAAGCCGTTGCTGAGTCTGCAGGTTTTCATGTAGTTCCAATACTAGAAAATCACATTGAGGATTTTGAACGGGCAGCTAATAATGATCAGCAATTAGGGATATTATCAGCTTATCAACAACTTTCTTCTAGTATTGATTTAATTAATCTAGTTTCAAATCAATTATTGAAAGAGTGGCAAAAGAATCGTCCAGATATTGTCGTAGCTGATTTTATAACCTTGTCAGGTGGTTTAGTAGCTAATCAACTTGGAATTCCGTGGATATCAACTATGGCTACCCAGTTTGCGATTGAAACGACAGATGGTCCTCCTTGTTTCTTTGGTGGACTGGGAAGTCCCAAGAATGGTTGGCAAGTTTCGGTCCAATTCCTAGGTAGAAAAGCAACTCGTTTAGTGAAACGAATTGTATCTTTTCTGCTTCGGAATCGCTTAAAAAGATATAATTTTAGATTGTATAATCAACTCGGTCATGAAACCATTTATTCTCCATATTCAATTCTTGGTATTGGTATGAAAGAAGTAGAATTAAAAAAGGGATTTCCAAAACACTACAAGTGGGTTGGTCCTTCTGGTGCTTCAGTTGAGGCAGGAGAGGATTATCCTTTAGATTTGTCTCCTTTTATGGATCGAAAGAAAGTTTTGATGACTTGTGGGACACAACTAGCTTGGGCAAAGGAAAATCTTACCTATCAAGCTACGCAACTTGCAAAAGCTCATCCTGATTGTCACTTTTTTGTAACTCGTGGTGTAGGTGGAGAAGCCTTCCAATGTGAAAATCTCATGGAGAACCTTTCCGTAGTTTCTTATCTACCTTATAAGGAGTACATTCCCCAGATGGATTACGTGATTCATCACGGGGGGGCTGGGATTTTTTATCAATGCATTATTTATGGTAAACCAGCTTTGATATTACCTCATGATTATGATCAATTTGATTATGCCGTTCGTGGGGTTGAAGCCGGTGTTGCTTTCTCAGCTAAAAGAGATAATAGCAAGGCCATTGGACAAGCCTTTGAGGAGCTGTTAGCTAAAGAAAATTGGCCAGAATTAGAGACTTTGCGCCAAGCAGCACAGTCTTATCATCCGACGGAAATGTTAGAGAGAGAAATCCATCGTCTGCTAGAAAATAAGGAGAAGGAAAAATGAAAACAGTTTTAGTAACTGGAGCGACAGGTTTCTTGGGTAAATATGTTGTAGAAGAATTAGTCGAGCATGGCTATCAGGTTAGAGCTTTTGGTAGAAATAGTAAGGTTGGTTGCTCTTTAGAGAATTCTTCGGTTAGTTTTTTTCAGGGTAATTTGACCAAAGCTGATGATGTGCTAGAGGCTTGCAAGGGAATGGATCTGGTCGTTCATGCGGGAGCCCTGTCAACAGTTTGGGGCCCTTGGGAAGATTTTTATCAGGCTAATGTTTTAGGAACTAAATATGTTCTTGAGGCATGTCGCCAAACAGGTATTCAACGTTTAGTCTATGTATCCTCACCAAGCATCTATGCTGCTCCTAAGGATCAGTTGGCTATCAAAGAAAGTGATGCTCCAGAGGAAAATAATCTCAATAACTATATCCGCAGTAAATTGGCTTCGGAGAAACTCTTTAAAGATTATCCAGATGTTCCGAGTATCATCTTGAGACCTCGTGGACTTTTTGGGATTGGAGATACCAGCATCTTGCCACGGGTGATTAAACTTAGTCAAAAAATTGGAATTCCTTTGATTGGAGATGGACGTCAGCTCATGGACATGACCTGTGTGGAAAATGTTGCTTTAGCAATTCGTTCAGCTTTGGAAGCTCCAGAAGCAAAAGGTGAGGTTTATAACATTACTAATGGTGAACCGAGGGCTTTTAGAGATTTGCTAGAGGAAAGTTTGACAGGTCTGGGTTATCCAATCAAATATAGAAAAATTCCAGCATCTCTCTTATCAAGAATTGCAAGTAGTTTAGAATTTATATACAAGACCTTAAACCTTAAAGGGGAGCCAGCTCTGACACGCTATACCTATTACCTGCTTCGCTATAGTCAAACGCTGGATATTAGCAAGGCCGAGAGGGAATTGGGGTATCATCCGAAAATTAGTATTTCAGAAGGGATTGAACAATATGTCCAAGATTATCGAAAGCATTGAGTATTTCCCAGCCGGATATTGTACGAGTTATGCCGGTTTGCTTTTTAAGGGTGTCAAGAATAGAAAGATGACTTTCCCTGCAGGAGTGTTCCTTATCAAGCACAGGGATAAAGGATATTTGCTCTATGATACTGGCTATCACTATGATATTAAGACGAAACTTCGTTATGCTTTTTACCGTTTGGGGACGCCAGTTCAAATGACGGAGAAAGATCAGATTTTGCACATGCTGAAATCTAAAGGGATCAAGCCAGAAGAAATTAACTATGTCTTGTTGTCTCATCTACATCCAGATCATTTGGGAGGGGCTAGCTTCTTTCCGAATGCAAACTTTATCCTGA
This sequence comes from Streptococcus pseudopneumoniae, assembly GCF_001074155.1. Taxonomy (GTDB): domain Bacteria; phylum Bacillota; class Bacilli; order Lactobacillales; family Streptococcaceae; genus Streptococcus; species Streptococcus pseudopneumoniae_A. The sequence continues at coordinate 40,699 of NZ_JUUZ01000028.1, read as the reverse complement.
CCCAGGAAGTCTATGATGTTTACAAGAAACCAAAACTAAAAGATTTAATTTTTAAAGAATTTTTGCCGAGTGACTTTGAGGAAAGATTGACAGTCATCAAGGCAAATCAACAAAATGCTAACTTTAAGTATCGCCCTACCATCGATCTTTTTGGAGACGGAAGTATCCTTGTAGCTTCGATAAATGGGCATGCTAAGGGGCAAGCTTGTCTCTTTATTCCAGATTATGATCTCTTTATCGCAGCAGATCTTTGTTGGGGAATTGACCTTTTACCCTACACGAAACAGATGCATCTGATTCCTTCCTTGGTGCAAGATAGTAAGGATGACTATATCAAAGGAACGGAGCTCTTGGAAGAGGTTTTAAAGGATGGAATAGAAGTGCTAGTTAGCCATGACCCTGTAGAAAGGATTGAGCGGATTTTGTATGAAAAAAATAACCTTTCTTAAAACTTTTATCCAAACTCGCTGGCTTCATAACTTTAGATCTCGAGAAGAATTAGAAAACTATCAGAAAAAGCAACTGGCTGCCTATATGGATTTTCTCAAACGTGAATCACCTTATTTTAAAAATGGTGTACCTAACGACTTTGATCATATGGATAAGGCTTTTATGATGACGCATTTCAATGAGCTTAATACTCAAGGTGTGGATCGAGACGAGGCCTTGGATTTGGCTATCGAAAGTGAAAAGACCAGGAATTTTACAGAGCTCAAGGGAGAAATAGCTGTTGGTTTGTCTTCTGGAACATCTGGACACCGGGGACTTTTTATCACAACTGAAAAAGAGAGAAGTATGTGGGCAGCAGCTATCTTGGCAAAGATGTTGCCCAAGGGCCAACTTTTTGGACACCGCATAGCCTTTTTCCTCAGAGCGGATAATGAACTCTATCAGACCATCAATACGGCACTTATTCGTTTAGAGTACTTTGATATTTTCAAGAATACAGATGAGCACATAGAGCGTCTCAATAGTTATCAACCGACCATTGTAGTGGCACCTGCTTCTATGTTGATTGAATTGAGTAAGCGCCTAAAGATAGGAGAATTAAGGATTCGTCCACAAAAAATCGTTTCGGTGGCTGAAATCTTGGAAGATAGTGATAAAGAGCGAATTTTGAGCGCTTTTGAGTTGCCGATTATTGACCAAGTCTACCAGGCAACCGAAGGTTTCCTAGCTTGCACTTGCTCTGCTGGGAATCTTCATCTCAATGAAGATATCATATTTGTAGAAAAACACTACTTGGATGAACGACGTTTTTATCCAGTGATTACGGATTTTAAACGAAGCAGTCAGCCTGTTTATTGCTACCAGCTCAACGATATCTTGGTTGAGAATCCTGAACCTTGTCCATGTGGATCTCATTACACAAGGATTGACAAGGTCGAAGGGCGTTCTGACGACATCTTCTATTTTGATGGACAGGACGGAGGTCAGGTAACGATTTATCCTGACTTTATCAGACGTTGCATTCTCTTTGTGGAGAATGTTGGAGATTACCAAGTCAAACAACATTCTGATAAGCTAGTGGAAGTTTGTTTGAGTCGAAGAGATGAGCAAGTAGAAACAGCGATTACAGAGCAGTTTCTACTTTTGGCGCAACAAAAAGAGTTTAAAGAACCTGAAATACAATTTTCAGATTATCACTGGGATACAAGTCGTAAGCTCAAACGTATCCAACGTTTATGAAAGGACAAAAAATTATGACAGAAGTAAAAAGACATGTAGAAATTGCAGGTTATGGAGTCTGCCTTCCAAAAAATACGGTGCAATTTAAAGACCAGACCCGTCATCGTGTGGTTGAAAATGAAGAAACGCAACTAGATTTGGCAGAAGCAGCTATCCAAGCTGCTCTTGAAAATGCAAATTTGAGTATGAAAGACATTGATTGCCTGGTATCAGCTAGTGCGGTTGGTGTTCAGCCGATTCCTTGTACGGCAGCTTTGATTCATGAACGTGTGGCAAAAGGGCTCTCTATCCCGGCTATGGATATTAATACCACTTGTACAAGTTTTATCTCTGCTTTATCAACCATGTCACATTTGATTGAAGCTGGGGAATACCATCGTGTTTTGATTGTATCCAGTGAAGTTGGTAGCTTGGGCCTTAATCCAAAGCAAAAAGAAAGTTATGAACTCTTTAGTGATGGAGCGGCTGCCTTTATTTTCCAATCAAGTGATAAGGATAAGGGAGTTATCGCTAGTCTTCAACGTACTTGGTCAGAGGGGGCTCATGATACAGAGATTCGTGGAGGCTTGACTTCTTATCAACCAAAAGAATACTCTGAAGAGACCAAGACCAATTTTATGTTTGATATGAAAGGCAAGAAAATTCTCTTGCTTTCTGCTCGTGTCATCCCAGAAATGTTCCAAGAATTCCAAGAGAAATCTGGTATTTCTAAAGATGCTGTAGACTATATTATTCCCCACCAAGCTAGTCGCGCTCTTCCTTTGGTCATGGGAAAACTGGGTGTAGATGAAGACAAATACCTTAATCTCGTTACGGATTATGGAAATATGGTATCCGTTGCTGTACCTTTTGGTTTGGCCTATGCACTCGATCACGGATATGTGAAGGAAGGAGATACCATCTTCTTGATGGGAACTGCAGCTGGTATGACGGTCAATATGTTGGCTTTGAAATTGTAAAATAATAGCAGGCACCTATAAGTGGCCTGCTTTTTAAATTAATTTTAAACGTAGAACTATCGGCTTATACAGAAAAAGCTTGATAACTTTTATGAAACTAAGTATACTAGAATGTAACAAGCGTTTTCAGATAGTATATTAGGGAGTATACTTAGAAATTGAGAGGGAGATATGGGAATCAGAAAATTTCGCTTATTAATGTCCAAGTATGGTTTTAGTATTACGATTATCCTTATAGAATTAATTCTTGTTTTCGGAATTATTCTTTACATGAGCCAGATTGCTCCGATTATTTGGGTGACTCTTGTATTTTTGATTAGCGTAGCAACCGTTATAGCGATTGTCAATCGTTCGATGTCACCTGAAAGCAAAGTGACTTGGTTGATTGTGACCTTTGTACCGGTGTTTGGTCCACTGCTTTATCTCATGTTCGGTGAGAGAAGACTATCAAAAAAAGAACTGAAACAACTCCAGGAATTGAATTCTATTGCATTTCATGAGAATAATGGGCGCCAACTCCATTTGCAACTACAGGAAACAGACAAACCAGCTTACGGAATTATCAATGCCTTGCTACATATGGACAGTAATGCAGAGGTTTATGACCATACAGACTCACAATTCTTTGCTAATGGAGAAGAAATGTGGCAACAGATGCTGGAGGATCTTAAAAGAGCAGAAAAATTTATTTTTCTAGAATACTACATTGTCGACGAAGGTTTGATGTGGGATAGCATACTCGAAGTTCTGGAAGAAAAGGCAGCTCAGGGAGTCGAAGTCAAGATGCTCTATGACGACATCGGTTGTATGGTGACTTTGCCTGGGGATTATACTGTTCATTTGCGTTCTAAAGGGATTGATGCTCATAAATTTAATAAGGTGATTCCTCGTATGACAGTGGCCTATAATAACCGTGACCACCGGAAAATATTAGTGATTGATGGACAAATTTCCTATACTGGAGGAATCAACCTTGCAGATGAATACATCAATCGTATTGAACGTTTTGGACACTGGAAAGATAGTGGGATTCGGATTGATGGTCCGGCGACTCAAGCATTTACCAGACTATTTCTCATGAACTGGTACATCAACCGAGGTGAAATCAGTGACTTTGATCAGTATCATCTGGAAAATCAGACACGACATGGTAGTGGCCTTTGCATCCCATATGGCAGTGGACCTAAGCCAATCTATAAAACTAAGGTAGGGAAGATTGTTTATCAAAATCTGATTAACCAAGCAGAAGATTTTGTCTATATCACAACGCCTTATCTCATTATCGATTATGATTTGACAGAGGATATAAAAAATGCGGCTATGCGAGGCGTAGATGTGAGAATAGTCACGCCCCATATACCGGATAAAAAACTCATTCAACTTGTAACACGGGGAGCTTATCCAGATCTTTTATCTGCGGGTGTTCGCATTTTTGAATACACACCTGGCTTTATCCATAGTAAGCAAATGATTGTTGATGATCGATTCGCGGCTGTAGGCACTATTAACTTGGATTATCGTAGCTTGGTTCATCACTATGAAAATGCAGTACTACTCTACAAAACAGAGTCAATAGCGGATATTCGCAAAGATTTTGAAGAAATTTTTGAACAATCTCAAGAAATCTTCTCGGATACCATAAATCCTACATGGTATCAAATGATGATTAAAGAAGTAACACAGTTATTTGCACCTATGCTTTAAATGAAAGAGACGGGTTTTCGTCTCTTTTTCTGTAAGCAGTTTCCTTGACATCTTATTTATTTTTCGTTATCATATGTCCATATAATATATGGGAGTCTGTGTACAGTCTGAGAGGAAGTGTTAAACTTCGACCGCACCTGATCTGGGTAATGCCAGCGTAGGGAACGATACTTGGCCTAATTTTGCACCTTTTTCATATATGGAAGAGGTTTTTCTTTTTTTACAAAGAAAAACTGTAACTTAGAAGGAGGTTTTAATGAAAGCAAGCATTGCTTTACAAGTCCTGCCCCTATCACAGGGGATTGACCGCATAGCTGTAATTGATAAGGTCATTGCTTATCTGCAAGCTCAAGAAGTGACCATGGTGGTGACACCATTTGAAACGGTCTTGGAGGGAGAATTTGATGAGCTTATGCGCATTCTCAAAGAAGCGCTAGAAGTGGTAGGTCAAGGAGCAGACAATGTTTTTGCCAATGTGAAAATAAATATAGGAGAGATTTTAAGCATCGATGAGAAACTTGAAAAGTATAATGAGACGACATATTAGTCTGCTAGGATTTTTGGGTGTCTTATCCGTTTGGCAGGTGGCGGGATTCTTAAAGCTCTTACCAAAGTTTATCCTGCCGACACCACTTGAGATTCTCCAGTCTTTTGTTCGTGACAGAGAATTTCTCTGGTACCATAGTTGGGCAACCTTGAGAGTAGCCTTATTAGGTTTGGTCTTGGGTGTCTTGATAGCCTGTATCATGGCCCTCCTTATGGATAGTCTGAGTTGGCTCAATGACTTGATTTACCCCATGATGGTGGTTGTCCAGACCATACCGACAATTGCCATAGCCCCTATCCTAGTTTTATGGTTGGGTTATGGAATCTTGCCTAAGATTGTCTTGATTATCTTGACGACAACCTTCCCTATCATCGTTAGTATTTTAGATGGTTTTAGGCATTGTGACAAGGATATGCTGACCTTGTTTAGTCTGATGCGAGCGAATCCTTGGCAAATCCTGTGGCATTTTAAAATCCCTGTCAGCTTGCCTTACTTTTATGCAGGACTGAGGGTCAGTGTTTCCTATGCTTTCATCACAACAGTTGTATCTGAGTGGTTGGGAGGCTTTGAAGGACTAGGTGTCTATATGATTCAGTCCAAAAAACTGTTTCAGTATGATACCATGTTCGCGATTATTATTCTGGTATCGCTGATCAGTCTTCTGGGTATGAAGCTAGTCGATATAAGTGAAAAATATGTGATTAAATGGAAACGTACTTAAAATAGAGCGTTTTGAAAAAAGAAAAGAGGAAATAAAAATGAAGAAAACATGGAAAGTGTTTTTAACGGTTGTAACAGCTCTTCTAGCTGTCGTGCTTGTGGCTTGTGGCCAAGGAACAGCTTCTAAGGATAACAAAGAAGAACTCAAAAAAATTGACTTTATCCTAGACTGGACACCCAATACCAACCATACAGGGCTTTATGTAGCCAAAGAAAAAGGTTATTTCAAAGAAGCTGGAGTAGATGTTGATTTGAAATTGCCACCAGAAGAAAGTTCATCTGACTTGGTTATCAATGGTAAGGCGCCATTTGCTATCTATTTCCAAGATTACATGGCTAAGAAATTGGAAAAAGGAGCAGGAATTACTGCCGTTGCAGCGATCGTTGAGCACAATACATCAGGGATCATCTCTCGTAAATCTGATAATGTAACTAGTCCAAAAGACCTGGTTGGCAAGAAATACGGAACCTGGAATGACCCAACTGAGCTTGCGATGTTGAAAACCTTGGTAGAATCTCAAGGTGGAGATTTTGAGAAGGTTGAAAAAGTACCAAATAACGATTCAAACTCGATCACACCGATTGCCAATGGCGTTTTTGATGCTGCCTGGATTTATTATGGTTGGGACGGTATTCTTGCCAAATCTCAAGGTGTGGATGCCAACTTCATGTATTTGAAAGACTACGTCAAAGAGTTTGACTACTACTCACCAGTCATCATTGCAAACAACGACTATCTAAAAGACAACAAAGAAGAAGCTCGTAAAGTCATCCAAGCTATCAAAAAAGGTTACCAATACGCTATGGAGCACCCAGAAGAAGCGGCTGATATCCTCATCAAAAATGCCCCTGAGTTAAAGGATAAACGTGACTTTGTCATTGAATCTCAAAAATACTTGTCAAAGGAATATGCAAGCGACAAGGAAAAATGGGGACAGTTTGATGCTGACCGCTGGAATGCCTTCTACAAATGGGATAAAGAAAATGGTATCCTTAAGGAAGACTTGACTGATAAAGGGTTCACTAACGAATTTGTAAAATAATGACAGAAATTAAACTAGAAAACATAAGCTATGCCTACGACAATGAAAAGATTTTAGAGGACATTAACCTACAGGTAACTTCAGGTGAAGTGGTCTCTATCCTAGGCCCCAGTGGTGTAGGAAAGACTACTCTCTTTAACCTGATTGCAGGGATTTTAGAAGTCCAGTTAGGTAGAATTGTGCTTGATGGGGAGGAAAATCCCAAGGGGCGTGTAAGTTATATGCTCCAAAAGGATTTGCTCCTAGAACATAAGACAGTTCTTGGCAATATCATTTTGCCCCTCTTGATCCAAAAAGTGGATAAGGCAGAAGCCATTGCCAAAGCAGATGAAATTCTTGATACCTTTCAGTTGACGGCTGTAAGGGATAAGTACCCTCATGAACTCAGTGGTGGGATGCGCCAGCGTGTTGCTTTACTCCGTACCTACCTTTTCGGGCACAAGCTCTTTCTTCTAGACGAGGCCTTTAGCGCTTTGGATGAGATGACTAAGATGGAACTTCATGCCTGGTATCTGGATATTCATAAACAGCTAGGCCTGACGACACTCATCATTACGCATAGTATCGAGGAGGCCCTCAATCTCAGTGATCGTATCTATATCTTGAAAAATAGGCCTGGGCAGATTGTTTCTGAAGTCAAACTCGACTGGTCTGAAGGCGAAGACAAGGACGTTCAAAAAATTGCTTATAAACGCCAGATTTTAGAAGAGTTGGGCTTGGAACTATAGCTAAAGAACGAAAAACAACCTAAACTACAAAAAACTTCGGTATACTATTAATGATACCGAAGTTTTTTTCTAGACTTTACGAAATATTTCTTAGATTTGATGATAAATAACATACTTTCAAAGGATTTGAAAGCTAGCTGTAACTTCTTTATTATAACATAAATGTAGTATAGAAAATAAAGCATAGTTTGCTAACGGTAGCTATTTTTAAAAGTCAGTATTTCCAAGGACTTAGCCTTAAAAATTTGACTTATAGAGTCTTAAATGATAGTATAGTCAAAGATAGTCAAAGTTTAAGAAGGAGGTAGCAAGCTATGAAATTTAAAAACACATCAGACCATATCGAAGCCTATATCAAGGCGATTTTAGAACAATCTGGTATTGTCGAATTGCAACGAAGTCAGCTAGCGGATACCTTTCAAGTCGTACCTAGCCAGATCAACTATGTGATTAAGACTCGTTTTACAGAGAGTAGAGGATATCTAGTTGAGAGTAAACGTGGTGGTGGAGGCTATATTCGCATTGGTCGAATTGAATTCTCTAACCATCATGATATGCTCCGCGATTTGTTGTATTCAGTGGGTGATGAGGTGAACCAAGTCATCTTTGAAGATGTCTTAAGACTCTTAGTCGAACAAGAACTCATGACCCGCCAAGAGATGAGTCTATTATTAGCTATGGGGACAGACCGAATTCTAGGTGAGGAAGCTGATTATATTCGTGCCAATATGCTTCGTCAGTTGTTGCATGAAGTAGATAGAAAAGGAAAATAAAACGACATGAAATATTCAAAAGCATTGAGAGAATGCATCGATGGCGCCTTTCTGGTAGCGAGTCGCTTTGATGCAGACTACCTGGAGTCTTGGCACCTACTGATTGCTATGGCTAATCATAGCTACAGTGTTGCTGGAGCAACTTTGAACGAGTTCCCATATGAAATTGATCGTTTAGAGGAGGTCGCTGTTGAATTAACAGAGGCCAACTATAGCCACAAGGAAGATTATCAGGAACTCCCTTTTTCCTATCGTTTAAACGTCTTGATGTTGGAGGCGGAACATGTTGCCTCCGTTGTACATGCAAAAGCATTGGGGACTGAGCACCTTCTCTACGCAATCTTGCATGATGGGAATGCCTTGGCTACTCGCATTTTGGAAAAAGCAGGTTTTTCTTATGAAGACCAGAAGGACCAAATCAAGATTGCTGGACTTCGTCGTAGCCTTGAAGCGCGTGCTGGTTGGACAAAGGAAGATTTGAAGGCTCTACGCCATCGCCATCGCTCAGTAGCAGATAAGCAAAACTCCATGGCTAATATGATGGGCATGCCTCAAACTCCAAGTGGCGGTTTGGAAGATTACACTCATGATCTTACAGAGCAAGCTCGTTCAGGCAAATTGGAGCCAGTTATCGGACGTGATCAAGAAATCTCTCGTATGATTCAAATCTTGAGCCGTAAGACCAAAAACAATCCAGTTTTAGTTGGAGATGCGGGTGTCGGTAAAACAGCACTGGCACTTGGCCTTGCGCAGCGAATTGCTAATGGAGATGTACCAGCTGAAATGGCTAAGATGCGTGTTCTAGAGCTTGACTTGATGAATGTGGTTGCAGGAACCCGCTTCCGTGGGGACTTTGAAGAACGTATGAATAATATCATCAAAGATATCGAGGAAGATGGAAAGGTTATCCTCTTTATCGATGAGCTTCATACTATTATGGGTTCAGGAAGTGGGATTGATTCGACCTTGGATGCGGCAAATATCCTGAAACCTGCCTTGGCACGTGGAACTCTGAGAACCGTTGGAGCAACCACTCAGGAAGAATATCAAAAACATATCGAAAAAGACGCAGCCCTTTCTCGTCGCTTTGCTAAAGTGATGATTGAGGAGCCGAGCGTAGCTGATAGTATGGCTATCTTACAAGGATTAAAAGCAACTTATGAGAAGCACCACCACGTCCAAATTACAGACGATGCTGTCGAAACAGCTGTTAAAATGGCGCATCGCTATTTGACAAGTCGTCACTTGCCAGACTCAGCTATTGATCTTTTGGATGAAGCCGCAGCAACTGTCCAAAATAAATCAAAACACGCTAAAAAAGACGAGTCAGGCCTAACAGCTGCTGACAAGGCCTTGATGGATGGCAAATGGAAGCAAGCAGCGCAGCTCATTTCAAAAGAGCAGGAAGTTCCGGTCTATAAAGATTTGGTAAAAGAATCTGATATTTTGACAACCTTGAGTCGCTTGTCAGGTATTCCAGTTCAAAAATTGACACAAACGGACGCCAAGAAATATCTCAATCTAGAAGCTGAACTGCATAAACGTGTTATCGGGCAGGAACAAGCGGTATCAAGTATCAGTCGTGCCATTCGCAGAAATCAATCAGGGATCCGCAATAACAAACGTCCAATTGGATCCTTTATGTTCCTAGGACCAACAGGTGTCGGAAAAACTGAATTAGCCAAAGCCTTGGCAGAGGTTCTCTTTGATGACGAGTCAGCCCTCATTCGCTTTGACATGAGTGAATACATGGAGAAATTTGCAGCCAGTCGTCTTAACGGAGCACCTCCAGGTTATGTAGGCTACGAAGAAGGCGGAGAGTTGACTGAAAAAGTCCGTAATAAGCCATACTCTGTTCTGCTCTTTGATGAAGTAGAGAAGGCTCACCCAGATATCTTTAATGTGCTCTTGCAGGTCTTGGATGATGGTGTCTTAACAGACAGTAAGGGTCGCAAGGTTGATTTCTCTAATACCATTATTATCATGACGTCAAACCTTGGTGCGACAGCTCTTCGTGATGACAAGACAGTCGGTTTTGGAGCTAAGGATATTCGTTTTGATCAGGAAAATATGGAAAAACGGATGTTCGAAGAGTTGAAAAAAACTTACCGCCCAGAGTTTATCAACCGTATTGATGAAAAAGTGGTCTTCCATAGCTTGTCAAGTCAAGATATGCAGGAAGTGGTTAAGATTATGGTCAAACCATTGATTGCAAGCCTGGCAGAAAAAGAAATTAACTTGAAACTCCAAACATCTGCCCTTAAGCTTCTAGCTCAGAAGGGATATGACCCAGAGATGGGAGCTCGCCCACTGCGCAGAACTCTGCAAACAGAAGTAGAAGACAAACTAGCAGAACTCCTTCTTACAGGTGAACTGAAAGAAGGTAAGACACTTAAGATTGGCGTCAAAGCTGGTCAATTGAAATTCGACATTGTATAAAACAAGAACTATGAATCTATAATTTGTAGATCCGCCCTCTTTATTGCCATCAAAAGCAGAAAGGAAGTAGAAGATGATGAATCAGATAATTCCAACCGGGATGACAGAAAAAGAGTACTTTGAAGTTCACGCTAGTCAAGCTGAATTTTTAGACTGGTACCACAAGCAAGCACTCCCTCAGTATGAAAAACCAAGCGTGACTGTGGATATGGTAGCCTATTGCTTTGTAGAAGGGAAAATGAAGCTCTTTCTGATTCGTCGGAAGGCACATCCTTTTCAAAATTGTTTAGCGCTAGTTGGTGGATTTATGGATAAAGGGGAAGATGCTACTCATGCTTGTCAACGTGAGGTAAAAGAAGAAATTAATCTTGAACTTCCGCTAGAAAAGATTGAACAGCTTGTGACAGTATCGACTCCTGGCCGTGATCCCAGGGGTTGGACAGTTACTATTGCCCACTTGGTTTACTTACCTGGTCGAGCGTATGACTTGGCTAAAGCAGGAGATGATGCCAAGGAAGTCCTTCTTGTAGATGTTGATTTTCATACAGGTAAGTGTTATTTGGATGGCAAAGAACTGGAAGAGAAGGACTTTGCATTTGACCACTTATCCATTATTCAAGCATCCATCAAGAAGATTCAAAAAGCTATCGACTATGACCCTCGTTTCCTTTATCTACTAGAGGATGAGTTCACAGTGGATGATGGGTTAGCCCTCATTGGAACTCTGTGTCCAGGCAAATTAGACACGAATGATAGTTTCTTATCAAAATATGGAGACAGCTTAGAGGAAGTTGGTTTTAAACGGATTCCCCAGAAAGAAGTTATTACCATTTATCGATTAAAATAAAAAAGTGAGGTCGGGATTTTCTCGACCTCTTTTTGTTTAAGGATGTTTATCTTTATTAGAATTGCTCATGATTCGAATGAATAAATCTTTGTATTTATATTTTAAATAATGTTCGTGTAAATACAATAAAGCCACGTAGACAATCATGAAAATGGCAGTTAGGTAGAACAAATCAAATGTTGTTTGAGCGTAATGAGTAGCACCCCCATAAGAAACGAAAGCAGCTAAAATCAACCAAGGAAGATACTTGTAATATTTCTTTGACATAAACCTACACCTCCAATATCCTATTTCAATTTTATTATAGCCCTTCAAGAAAAAAATGCAAGCGATTACACTTATAAGATATAGTATTTTTAGTAGGAAAAATTTACTGTTTTTTAAATTTTTAACGAATAATAGAGATAGAAGGATTAAAAAAGAACAAATATAAATAAAAACCAAAACCATATATAAATAGTTGACAAACAAGCAAGCAAATATTACAATAATATTACAGAAATATTACACAACGTTTCAAAAGGATTACAGGAGGGGAATATTATGAAAACAAAAAACTCAATTCGATTACTTGCAGTTGCCGTATTGGCTTCAACCTTGTTATTAGGAGCTTGTGGTAATAAGAAAGAGAACACTGCGAGTGATAGTTCTAGTAAGACAACACAAGCATCTTCTAGTTCTAAGGCAAGTTCTTCAAGTAAAGATAACAAGACTCAGAAGTCATCAACTACATCAGAAAACACTAAGTCGTCATCCTCTGATCAGTCAAGGTCTACTGCTAATCAATCGCAAGCAACAACAGCGCCAGAAACAAAGCAGAATCAAAAATCTTCTGCTAAGCAGACGACTTCTCAAACCCCATCAAATCAAGAAGGAACACAAGCAAAATCGAATCAGTCAACTTATGATCCAACAACTGATCGCAAACTTCAAGACAAGCAAGCAGAACATAACAAACGTTATAAAGGAGTCTTGACTATGGTGGACAAAGATTTTTCGGCTGCAGCTGGAAATTGGAAGGGCGCTAATGGTGAAACTATCACTGTTTCATCAGGTGGCAAGTTTACAGTAGAATCTGCTGATGGTAAGAAAGAAAACTATTCTATCCAAAGCTATTCTTATACTCTTGACGATGGAAAATACAATGCTGAAGTAGGTGATGGAAAAGTCATCCAAATTACAACAGGAGCAGATGGTACGGTATCTAGTGTTGTTTTGATTCAACCATAGAAAGGTACCTCAAGTCTATTCTAAATATAGAAAAGAGTAGTTCAACTGTTTTTCACTTAGTTTCTCCAAGAGAAGTGGTATAATAAATGAATCGAAAGGGAATGAGTGATAAACTAATGGCAGATAAATTAATTTTACCTCAAAACACACGACTCATGGGAGTGCTCCTTGGCTTTATAGGTGGTTCTTTGGATGTATTTTGTCATATCCAGTACCATAGTTTGGTGGCTACACAGACAGGGAACATTCTTCTTCTGATATCGGATTGGCATGACTCACATGTCATCAATACCATGTTGCGATTCTGTTCTATTATTTTCTTTTCCATAGGGTTTCTGTTTGCCTTACACGTGAAAGAATATCGTAAAACAGCCTATTGGCGAGTTAAGATGCTACTTCCCTTATTTATCGGAACCCTTATTCTACCTTTCTTTTCACGATTTCCTTTACTTGAAGTTCCTTTTATTGCTTTTGGAACAGGAATGATGATGCTAACATTTACGGGTAGTTTGATTGAAGATCATCCCTATGTCATTTTTATGACCTCTGGAAATTACCGAAAGATGTTGACTGCTTTGTATCGCTTAACTAGGGGAGAAGGAAATATCCAAGAATATCGCCGTCAAGCCTTGAACTATGGAATCGTTGTCGGTAGTTTCGTAGTGGGGGCAATTAGTTTAGCTGTATCGATGCATTTTCTCCATGAATGGTCGATTTGGATTGTCAGCTTCAATTTGTTTTTGATTATGTCCTACTATATAGCTAGAGTGAAGCAACTAGATTTGCAAGATGAGAATATATAAAAAGGCAAGGCTCATTTTGAGCTTTGCCTTTTTTGTGATGTAGACAAAAGATTATGCTTTCTCTAACTGTAAGAGAGTTTCAATCTCTGCTAGAGTACTTGCTTGTGAAATAGCGCCACGAAGTTTAGCAGCTCCGGATGTACCACGGAGATAGTGAGGAGCTAGACCACGGAATTCACGGACAGCAACCTTTTCTCCCTTGAGATCAATCAAGCGTTTCAAGTGTTCATAAGCGATTTTCATTTTATCTTCGAAGGTCAAATCAGGAAGGATTTCTCCCGTTTCGAAGTAATGATTGATTTGATTGAAGAGATAAGGATTACCCATAGCAGCTCGACCAATCATGACGGCATCAGCACCGACTTCTTCGATGCGTTGTTTGGCATCTTGGACAGTGCGGATGTCACCATTAGCGATAAATGGAATCTTAGTCAGAGCTTGTGCAACCTTATGAAGAGTCTCAAGGTCCGCATGGCCAGTATACATTTGCTCGCGTGTACGACCGTGCATAGCAAGGGCAGAAACACCTGCAGCTTCAGCGGCAAGGGCATTTTCTACTGCTAGGGATGGGTCAGACCAGCCTGTACGCATTTTGACAGTGAGAGGGATATCAAGGACTGATTGAACCTTGTTAATGATAGAATAGATCTTGTCTGGGTCCTTGAGCCACATAGCACCAGCCTCGTTTTTTACGATTTTATTAACTGGGCAGCCCATGTTGATATCGACGATATCGGTCTTAGTGTTTTCTTGGATGAATTCTGCTGCGCGTGCTAGGCTATCTTCGTCACTTCCGAAAAGTTGGATCGAAACTGGGTTTTCTCCTTCATCGATATGAAGCATGTGAAGAGTCTTTTCATTGTTGTATTGGATACCTTTGTCAGAGACCATTTCCATGACCACAAGGCCAGCTCCGAGCTCTTTTGCAATGGTACGAAAGGCAGAGTTAGTTACGCCTGCCATAGGTGCTAAAACGGTACGATTGGGAATCTCAACATTACCAATCATAAAAGGTGTATTAAGATTTGCCACGAATGAGTTCCTCCAGATCGTTTTCATCAAAGTTATAAGTTGTTTGGCAGAATTGACAAGTAATTTCTGCCCCGTGGTCTTCATCCTTCATTTCTTGTAAATCTGAGCTCGGAAGGCTCGCAAGGGCGCTCATAAATCGTTCTTTGCTGCAGTCACATTGGAAACGAATTTCTTCTTCAGACAGACGTTTGTATGGTTCGTCGCCGTAGATAGCTTTGAGAAGGGCTTCGATATGGTCGTCACTCTCTAGCAGTGTTGAAATGGCTGGCATTTCTTGGATGCGTTTTTCAAAACGTGCAATTTCTTCATCTTTGGCATTTGGCAATACTTGTAGCAAGAAGCCGCCAGCAACTTTGACCTTGTCGTCTTCGTCTAAAAGGACATTAAGCCCTACAGCTGAAGGGGTTTGTTGGCTTTCTGTAAGATAGAAAGCTAGGTCTTCACCGATTTCTCCAGAAATAAGAGGCGTCATGGAATGATATGGATTTCCAGTGCCATAGTCTGTGATAACTAGGAATTGGCCATTGCCGACAAATGGACCAACTAGGATTTCACCAGTTGCAGTTTTTTTGATGTCAACGCCAGGATTTTGAACGTATCCCTTAACGTTTCCCTTGGTATCTGCAACGGTGATGATGGCTCCGAGTGAGCTAGTTCCGAGGACTTTGACCGTAATTTTAGTATCTCCCTTTTCATTTGCGGCGAGAATTTGACTGGCAATCAAAGTACGACCAAGTGCTACAGTTGAGCTAGCTTGAGTTTGATGTTTTTCTTGAGCAGTGCGGACAGTTTCAGTGCTGCCTAGTACATAAGCACGAAAAGATCCACTTTCTGATATTGTTTTAATAATTTTATCCATAGCTACTATTTTAGCATAAAAATGCCCAAAGCGGGAGCCGTGTGTTTGCTAGTCTTCCAAATTGCATGATTTAAAATTGTTTGTGCTAGATAACAAAGGGATGATGTTTTTATTCCTAGCTTGGCTTGTCTTAAAATAAGCTAAAATCAACTTCTAAAAAATGGTAAACAGTTGAAAATAAAGAGAATAAAGTGGTAAAATGGTAAAATGGGAACGAGATTAAATAGTAATTGTATGTTTGCGAAAAAATGATGAAAATTTACAGAAAAGAAATCAATCATGAATAAAAAGAAACCATACTATGTTTTTTTAGGGCAAACTGTCCTGTATTTTATTGTTTTACTGGGTTTACTTTATTTCTTTAGTTATTTAGGGCAAAGTCAGGGAAGCTTTATTTACAATGAATTTTAGTTTAAGGAGAGAACGAATCGTGTCTAATAAGCCAATTAGAGATATGATTGAAAGAATTGAGTATTTTGCTCAAACTCAGCCTGCTTTTCCAGTATATAATGTCCTTGGAGAAGAGCATACCTATGGTCAATTGAAGGCTGATTCAGATAGCTTGGCTGCAGCTATTGATCGACTAGACCTACCTGAGAAATCTCCTGTAGTGGTTTTTGGTGGTCAAGAGTATGAGATGTTGGCTACTTTTGTGGCCTTGACAAAATCTGGCCATGCCTATATCCCAATTGATAGCCATTCTGCCTTGGAGCGTGTGTCTGCCATTCTTGAAGTAGCAGAACCAAGCTTAATCATAGCCATCAATGAATTTCCATTGGGAAACCCAGCTGCTCCAATCATGTCCTTGGAGCAAGTACGTGAAGCTTATGCGGCTCAGAATGTCTATGACTTGCAACATCCGGTCAAGGGAGATGATAACTACTATATCATCTTTACCTCAGGGACTACTGGGAAACCAAAAGGGGTGCAAATTTCGCACGGCAACTTGCTCAGCTTTACCAACTGGATGATTACGGACAAGGAATTTGCAACGCCAGAGCGTCCGCAAATGTTGGCGCAACCGCCCTATTCTTTTGACTTATCTGTCATGTACTGGGCACCGACCTTGGCTCTTGGAGGAACGCTTTTTGCCCTTCCGTCAGCCATCACTCAAGATTTCAAACAACTCTTTGCAACCATCTTTTCTCTTCCGATTGCGATCTGGACTTCAACACCATCTTTTGCAGATATGGCCATGTTGTCTGAAGATTTCAATGCTGAAAAGATGCCAGGGATCACCCATTTCTACTTTGATGGGGAAGAGTTGACCGTTAAAACCGCTCAGAAATTGCGCGAGCGTTTCCCAAATGCACGCATCATCAATGCCTACGGTCCAACGGAAGCGACTGTTGCTTTGTCGGCAGTCGCTATTACAGATGAGATGTTAGCGACTCTTAAACGCTTGCCAATTGGCTATACCAAAGAAGATTCTCCAACCTTCATCATTGATGAGGCAGGAAACAAATTGCCAAATGGTGAGCAAGGGGAGATCATCGTATCTGGTCCAGCTGTTTCAAAAGGCTACATGAACAATCCTGAAAAAACAGCTGAAGCTTTCTTCGAATTTGAAGGTTTGCCAGCCTACCACACTGGAGATGTTGGAACTATGACAGATGAAGGTCTTCTTCTTTACGGTGGACGGATGGACTTCCAGATCAAGTTTAATGGCTATCGTATTGAACTAGAGGATGTCTCTCAAAACTTGAACAAATCCAAGTACGTTGAATCTGCTGTTGCAGTTCCTCGTTACAACAAGGATCACAAGGTCCAAAATCTCTTGGCCTATGTTATCTTAAAAGATGGCGTCAAAGAACAATTTGAGCGCGAAATTGATATCACGAAAGCTATCAAGGAAGACTTGGAAGATATTATGATGTCTTACATGATGCCATCTAAGTTTCTTTACAGAGAGGAATTGCCACTGACTCCAAATGGCAAGATTGATATCAAAGGATTGATTAACGAGGTGAATAATAGATGATGGATTTCCTGAAACAGCTGCCTCATATTGAGCCGTATGGGAATCCGCAGTACTTTTTGTACGTGATTACTGCTACCTTGCCAATCTTTATCGGACTTTTTTTCAAAAAACGTTTTGCCTGGTATGAAATATTGGTTAGTTTGTTCTTTATCGTAACTATGTTGACGGGGGGCAAGACTAATCAGATAGCTGCCTTAGGTATTTATCTGATATGGCAAATATTACTGGTACTTTTTTACAAGCAGTATCGAAAAGTCCGAGATGGCAAATGGATTTTCTACTTGGTGAGTTTATTATCGTTACTTCCCATCATTTTTGTGAAAGTGCAACCGGCTATTAACGGCACACAGTCTTTATTAGGATTTATTGGTATTTCCTATTTGACTTTTCGTTCGGTGGGAATCATTATTGAACTCAGAGATGGAGTCATTAAGGAATTGAAGTTGTGGGAGTATTTACGTTTTCTCCTCTTTATGCCGACATTTTCAAGTGGTCCTATTGATCGTTTCAAGCGTTTTAATGAAAATTATAAGACGATTCCAGAACGTGATGAGTTGATGGACATGCTAGCTGAGTCAGTTCGATATATCATGATGGGGTTTCTGTATAAATTTATCCTGGCTCATATTTTAGGCGAAATTATGTTAACGCCCCTAAAAAATCTAGCTCTTCAGGTAGGTGGATTCTTTAACTATTATGTAGTAGCAGTCATGTATACATTTGGTTTGGAGCTCTTCTTTGATTTTGCGGGCTATTCTATGTTTGCTTTGGCGATTTCAAATCTGATGGGAATTCGTAGTCCGATCAACTTCAACAAACCTTTTTTATCAAGGGATTTGAAGGAGTTTTGGAATCGCTGGCACATGAGTTTATCTTTCTGGTTTCGTGACTTTGTCTTTATGCGCATGGTCATGGTGATGACGAGAAAGAAATTGTTTAAGAATCGAAATGTGACCTCAAGTGTCGCCTATATCCTAAACATGCTCCTTATGGGGTTCTGGCATGGAATAACGTGGTTTTACATCGCCTACGGACTCTTTCATGGGGTAGGTTTAGTGATTAATGATGCCTGGGTCAGAAAGAAAAAAACGCTCAATAAAGAACGTAAGAAAGCAGGACGACCTCCCTTGCTTGAAAATCGCTGGGTTCAGTTGCTTGGCATGGTAGTCACCTTCCATGTCGTGATGGTCTCATTCTTAATCTTCTCTGGATTTTTGAATGATTTATGGTTTAAAAAATAAAAGGAATTAAAAAATGGATATCAAATCAGAAGTTATTGAAATTATTGATGAATTGTTTATGGAAGATGTTTCTGACATGATGGATGAGGATCTTTTTGATGCAGGTGTCTTGGACAGTATGGGAACAGTCGAATTAATTGTGGAAATTGAGAATCGCTTTGATATTCGTGTCCCGGTTACAGAATTTGGTCGTGATGACTGGAATACGGCTAATAAAATCGTAGCCGGTATTGTGGAGCTACAAAATGCTTAAACGCCTGTGGCTGATTTTTGGGCCTGTTTTTATAGCGGGATTGTTGGTTCTTCTACTAATCTTTTTTTATCCAAGTACAAGAAGCCATAATCTGACGGAGGAGAAATACTCTGCGGCTTCTGTAAGTGCAGAGAGCTTTAAGGAGAGAAGCCAAAAAGTAAGAGCTCTTACAGACCCTGATATGCGTTTTGTCCCTTTCTTTGGATCAAGTGAATGGATTCGTTTCGACAACATGCATCCAGGAGTATTAGCTGAAAAGTACAATCGCTCCTACCGACCCTATTTTATGGGGCAGGCAGGTGCTGCTTCACTCAGTCAGTATTTTGGGATGCAACAAATTACGTCTGAACTTGAAAATAAACAAGCGATATTTGTAATCTCTCCACAGTGGTTTACAAAAGAGGATCATGACCCGACTATTTTTCAAACCTATTTTAACAATGATCAGTTGACGGCCTTCTTGGAAAACCAATCTGGGGATGTGGCCACTCAGTATGCGGCTAATAGACTCTTGAAGCAGAACCCAAGCGTACCGATGAAGGGGATTGTTGAAAAGTTAGCTAAAAACGAGCAATTGTCGGACTTTGATCATTCAATCATCACAGCTTCTGCAGAGTTCAATGAAAAACAAGCTGCTCTTTTTGGCCAATTCTCGATTCGAGGTCGATTAAAGTATAAAGATCATATTGAAAAATATTTGAGCAGTCTCCCAGATCAATTTTCTTATGAAGAATTGGAAAATATCGCTCGAAAAGAGGGTGAAGAAAATACAACCAATAATGATTTGGGAATGGAGAACCATTTTTACAATACTCAGTTAAAGAAAGATTTGAAAAAATGGGAAGGGTATCAAAAAAATTACAACTTTCTCAAGTCCTATGAGTACAATGATTTACAGCTAGTGCTTGATCAATTTGCCAAGTCCAAGGTCAATGTGCTCTTTGTTTTTCAACCTGTCAATAAAAAATGGATGGATTATACTGGACTGAGTGAGGAAATGTATCAACACGCAGTTGAAAAAATTCGTTACCAGTTGGAAAGCCAAGGTTTCACCAATATTGCTGATTTCTCAAAAAATGGAGGAGATCCATACTTTGTTAAGGATACGATTCATATTGGTTGGTTAGGCTGGTTGGCCTTTGATAAGGTTGTAAATCCTTTTTTAAGCAATCCAACAACAGCTCCTAATTACCAAACAAATGACCGATTCTTTAGCCAGGATTGGGCTAATTACGACGGTAATATCAAAGATTTTCAATAAATAACCAAAGAGCCTGAACCTTGTTTTGGGCTCTTTGTAATGAAAGATTTTTGGTAATGGACAGTGTTGTAGCGGCCTCTTCATTTGAATAAGGGTAAGTAAAAAGAGATCAAGAAAATGAAAACATAAAAAATTGTTTTCATCTTTTTTCTTGACTCTATACTTGGATGTGATATACTTAACTAGTAAACAAACAGACTGAAAGTACTGTAATAATAGAAAAATTGTTTGAAGAAAGGGGCAAATCATGAGACAATTAGCAACAGAAATTGATCATTTTTTAAATGAAGTAATCCTGAAAGCTGAAAATCAGCATGAAATTTTGATTGGTCATTGCACGAGTGAAGTGGCCTTGACGAATACCCAGGAGCATATTCTTATGCTCTTATCAGAGGAGTCATTAACGAATTCGGAGTTGGCTCGCCGTCTCAATGTCAGTCAAGCAGCTGTCACCAAGGCCATTAAGTCCTTGATTAAAGAGGGGATGTTGGAGACATCCAAGGATCCTAAGGATGCAAGAGTGATCTTCTATCAATTGACAGACTTGGCACGACCAATCGCTGAAGAGCACCATCATCATCATGAGCACACCCTCTCGACTTATGAACAAGTTGCTAGTCAATTCTCGGCTGAGGAGCAAAAAATTATCCAGCGGTTTTTAACTGCTTTAGTAGGAGAAATCAAGTAATGAGATACATCACAGTAGAGGATTTGTCCTTCTATTATGACAAGGAACCTGTGCTTGAGCATATCAATTACAGTGTTGATAGTGGGGAATTTGTCACCCTTACTGGAGAAAATGGCGCGGCCAAGACAACTCTTATCAAGGCCAGTCTTGGTATTCTACAACCAAGATTTGGCAAAGTTACCATTTCAAAGACCAACACTCGTGGGACAAAACTAAGAATCGCCTACCTTCCTCAACAGATTGCAAGTTTTAATGCAGGTTTTCCAAGTACCGTTTATGAATTTGTCAAATCAGGTCGTTATCCAAGAAAAGGCTGGTTCCGTCGTTTGAATGCCCATGATGAGGAACATATCAAGGCTAGTTTAAACTCTGTTGGAATGTGGGAACATCGAGACAAAAGGATTGGTTCCCTTTCTGGCGGGCAAAAGCAAAGGGCTGTTATCGCACGTATGTTTGCTTCAGATCCTGATATCTTTATCTTGGATGAGCCGACGACAGGGATGGATGCGGGAACCAAGGATGAGTTTTATGAACTCATGCACCACAGTGCCCACCATCATGGCAAGGCTGTTTTGATGATTACCCACGATCCTGAAGAAGTCAAGGATTACGCAGATCGCAATATCCACCTGGTCCGAGACCAAGATTCCCCATGGCGTTGCTTCAATGTCCATGAAAGTGATCAGGAGGTGGAGCATGCTTAATCTATTGTCTTATGATTTTATGCAGCGAGCCTTTTTAGCAGTTATTGCCATGAGTCTCTTTTCACCTGTTCTGGGGACCTTCCTCATCTTGCGTCGTCAAAGTCTCATGAGTGATACTCTGAGTCACGTCTCGCTTTCAGGGGTTGCCTTTGGCTTGGTTTTAGGAATTTCTCCGACCATTTCAACTATTGTGATTGTCTTGATTGCAGCGGTCTTCCTTGAATACCTACGTACGGTTTATAAAAGCTTTATGGAGATTGGGACAGCCATTCTCATGTCTACAGGACTTGCAGTTTCACTTATTGTCATGAGTAAGGGTAAGAGCTCTAGTTCTATGAGTCTGGATCAGTACCTTTTTGGTTCTATTGTGACTATTAGTCAAGAGCAGGTCATTGGTCTCTTTGTTATTGCAGCGGTTGTTTTAATCCTGACCTTCCTCTTTTTAAGACCTATGTATATTCTAACTTTTGATGAGGATACAGCTTTTGTCGATGGATTGCCTGTACGCACCATGTCTATCCTCTTTAACATGGTAACTGGTGTGGCTATTGCCCTCATGATCCCAGCAGCGGGAGCACTCTTGGTATCGACTATCATGGTCTTACCAGCAAGTATTGCTTTGCGTCTAGGTAAAAACTTTAGTTCTGTGATGATTCTTGCCAGTGTTATTGGTTTTCTAGGTATGGTTGCGGGACTCTATATTTCCTATTATGCAGAGACACCACCGAGTGCAAGTATCACCATTATCTTTGTAGTTGTCTTTTTAGGAGTCAGCTTACTCAAACGTTTTATCAAATAGGAGAAGTACATGAAAAAACTAGGTCTACTTTTGGCAAGTCTTGTGACACTATTCTTAGTTGCTTGTTCCAATCAAAAACAAGCAGACGGGAAATTAAATATCGTTACAACTTTCTATCCTGTCTACGAATTTACCAAGCAAGTAGCAGGGGATACAGCCAATGTTGAACTCTTAATCGGGGCTGGAACAGAGCCACATGACTATGAACCATCACCTAAGGCAGTCGCTAAAATCCAAGATGCTGATGCCTTTGTTTATGAGAATGAAAATATGGAAACTTGGGTTCCTAAGTTATTAGATTCCCTAGATGCGAAAAAAGTAAAAACGATTAAAGCTACTGGAGATATGTTGCTTCTTCCAGGAAGTGAAGAAGAGGAAGACCATGACCATGGTGAAGAAGGTCATCATCACGAGTATGACCCTCATGTATGGTTGTCTCCTGCGCGTGCAATCAAACTTGTAGAACATATCCGTGATAGTCTTTCAGCTGACTATCCAGATAAGAAGGTAACTTTTGAACAAAATGCAGCGGCCTATATCGAAAAACTGCAAGCCTTGGACAAGGCCTATACTGAAGGACTTTCTAGTGCAAAACAAAAGAGTTTTGTGACTCAACACGCAGCCTTTCGTTATCTAGCCTTAGACTACGGACTCAATCAAGTCTCTATCTCAGGTCTTTCACCAGATGCGGAGCCTTCAGCAAGCCGTTTGGCAGAATTGACCGAGTACATCAAGAAAAACAAAATCTCTTATATCTACTTTGAAGAAAATGCTTCTCAAGCCCTAGCGAATACTCTCTCAAAAGAAACAGGAGTGAAGTTAGATGTTCTAAATCCTCTTGAAAGCTTGACCGAAGAGGACATGAAGGCTGGAGAAAACTATATCTCTGTCATGGAGAAAAATCTCAAGTCTCTCAAGCAGACAACTGATCAGGCAGGAGCAGAGATTGAACCAGAAAAGGCAGAGGAAACTAAAACCGTTCAAAATGGTTACTTTGAGGATGCCGATGTTAAGGACCGTACCCTAAGTGATTATGCTGGCAACTGGCAGTCTGTCTATCCTTTCCTTGAGGATGGTACTCTTGACCAAGTATTTGACTACAAGGCTAAATTGACTGGAAAGATGACCAAGGATGAGTATAAGGCCTACTATCAAAAAGGTTACCAAACAGATGTAAGCAAGATTAACATCACGGATAATACTATGGAATTCATCCAAGGAGACCAAAGTAAGAAATATACTTATAAGTATGTCGGCAAGAAAATCTTGACTTATAAAAAAGGGAATCGTGGAGTACGCTTCCTCTTTGAAGCGACTGATGCAGACGCTGGACAATTCAAGTATGTTCAGTTTAGCGACCACAATATCGCCCCGGTCAAGGCAGAGCATTTCCATATCTTCTTTGGAGGCACTAGCCAAGAAGCCCTCTTTGAAGAGATGGACAACTGGCCAACCTACTATCCAGATGGCTTATCAGGTCAAGAGATTGCTCAAGAAATGTTGGCTCATTAAATCCAAACAATCCTTCCTACATGGGGAGGATTTTTCTTGTTTTATCAGCGTTGAGCATCTGGATTGACATTGGCTAAGAAGGATGTATAATAATTGTAATAAAAATAGTTACAACAAAGAGAGGTTTTCTATGGTTTACCAATACAATAGTCGCATTCATTTGGCTGAAGTGGTTTTAAACGTAAAGGATTTAGAAAGTCAGACAGCATTTTATCATCAGTTGCTTGGGTTGGAGATTTTGAATCAATTGGAAAATCAAGTTCTTTTAGGTGCCGGTGGGAAACCGCTAGTTCGGCTAATTAAGACAGATGACATTAGTAATCCTAAGCAAAGTTATGGTCTTTATCATATGGCACTTCTTTTGCCGACTCGTGAAGATTTGGCTAATGTTTTTAAACACTTATTAGACTTAAAGATTCCATTAGTTGGTGGAGCTGATCATGGCTATAGTGAGGCTATCTATCTAGAAGACCTGGAGGGTAATGGCATAGAACTCTATAGAGATAAGCCTGTGACAGTCTGGGATATTCGTGAGGATGGCCGTATTATTGGTGTGACAGAAGAACTCTCTGCTCAAGATATCTACCAATTAGGAAAAGAAATTGAGCCTTTTGCAATTGCAAGTGGGACTCGTATGGGGCATGTTCACCTATCTGTTAAGAATAGCCGAGAAGCGAGTACATTCTATCAAGAGTCTCTAGGTCTGGAGGATAAATTCACGATTCCACATGCCAGTTGGATCGCATCAGGGGCTTATCACCATCATCTAGCTGTCAATGAATGGGGTGGCAAAAACTTAGTTCGACGTAAGCATGGAATGGTGGGGCTAGCCTACTATGTGGTTGAAGTTGAGAACAAAGAGGAATTATTAAAAGTATTTGCTCAATCTCAAAGTAGCGAAGCGGTAACTCAGTGGATTTCTTCGGCAGAGTTCAGCATGACTGACAAAGACGGTATCGTTACGCGAGTTAGAGTAGGAAATTAGAATAGAGTGGTTCGGTCTAGATTAGTACTAGTTTGAACCACTCTTTTTCTATTCAGTTTTTTCGAGAATGAAAAATCGAAGCTCTTACATTGATAGTGTTGCAAAAGATTCAAAAAAGGATAGAAGGAATGGAAGGATTATGATACAATTATCTTATTATTAGGAGGATTATAACTGTGGAAAAAGTATTAGGAAATATTTTTGAAAAACGAAAGCAATTTTTATCGTATGGTCTCGGTGCATATTTAATAGTTATTTTATCGAATTTATTGCACTATGCTCCGCGAGATCTTTTTCTAAGTCTAAATTCGGGACCTATTTTTGACAAAATCTTGGTCTTTCTTATAGCAGCTGTATTCATTGGGGTAGTGGAAATAAAATCATCCCTCAATATTCGTAGGATTAATATTCTTATTTCATGCCTAGCCTTATTTTTTGCTGTCTATAAAAGTATTTCATTTTTCCTGGCGCTAGGTTTACTACTTTTGTCTGTGGTTCTCTTTGTGTTTTTTAAGTTCAAAGGTGAAACCTTATCTTTTTTATATTTGTTTACGGTAGTAGGGACACTCCCCCGGTTGTTAACCCTAGTTGATTCTAATTTTAATGATACGGCGCTTGGTTTTCATGCCGTTGATTTAACGACTACAAGATTTTATACATTAATTTGGCCAGTCGTTTTAGCAGTGATTGTTTCTGCTGTACTGATTTTGCTTTTTGTACAGTTACCAGTAAAGGAGTTTTTAGAAAAACATAAAAAAATAGTATGGTGGGCAGTCTTGTCTCTTAGCATTATTTATGTTTTGTATCTCTGTGCCGTTGTCTATTATAAAGTCAAGACAATTGAAGTAACTACCTTTGACATTGGTATTTTTTCTCAAATGTTTGAGCGTATGAATACAGATTGGACTCCGATTACAACATTGGAGAGAGATAGAGTGCTTTCCCATTTTGCGGTACACGTTTCACCAATCTTTTATGTAATGCTTCCCTTTTATAAATTATTCCCATATATTGAGACGTTAGACATTTTACAGGTTTTAGTTGCTTTTTCTGCAATTATTCCTCTGAAACTACTGCTTCCTAAATTCAAACTTTCTAAATTAACAAATATATTGACGGTAGCATGGTTTGTTTTATTCCCAGTTATTACAACTTCAGGAGGGACCCATCTTCATGAGAATTGTTTCCTAACTGCTTTGATTTTCTGGTTATTCTATTTCATTGTTTCCGAGCAAAAACTGGGTATTATAGGTTCGACTTTGCTGCTTTTGTTAGTAAAGGAAGATGCCTTTATCTATGTTATTAGCATTGGCGCCTACTTCCTTTTACAAAAACGTTTCACCTTATCGAAAACAACAAAAGTACGGATACTGTTAGCAGATATCGTTTTACCAATTGTTTATTTCATGTTTGCGATGTATCTCTTGAGTGCTTATGGTGAAGGAGGTATGGTCTCTCGTTTCGATACCTACCTACAGAATGGTGAGAGTGGATTGCTCACGGTCTTGAAAAATCTCTTGACCCATCCAGAATATGTGATCAGTACAATTTTCACCGCGAAAAGATTAGGCTATTTGTTCTTAATGCTTGCTCCACTTTGTTTCCTACCTCTTGTTCAACGTAGTTGGGAAAATTATTTATTGGCTCTACCACTTGTTGTCATTAATTTGTTGCCTAACTGGATTTATCAATATGATATTGGCGCTCAGTATAGCTATGGAAGTGGAGCTTTACTATTTCTAATGGCTCTACTCTCTTTGGAAGAACTTCAAATCCACAAGATTTTACAAGAAAAATTAATTGTTCTTACAGTTACGATAGGTATCGTTGTATCTGGTATACTTTTACACCAATTGACGCATAAATGGAATTTTAATATTGGCTATTATCATCAGAATAAACAAAATTTTGAAAATATACAATACACCTTAGAAAGTCTGCCGTCTGAATCTTCAGTTGTCGCCGAACATCCATACACACCAACTCTTAGAAAACATCAAAAATTATATGACATTTTCTATCACAACGGTCAGAAAGTGGACTCATCTATTGATTTTGTGGTGATTCCAAGAAAGAGTAAGGATACGAGTGAACTCTATGTCGAGCTGGTCAAACAATATGAACAGCTTGGCTACAAGGAAAGCAGTTATTCTTCGGATGAAATTTTTATCCTAGAAAAACCACAGTAAGGTCAATGTATGAAAATCACCTTTTCTGAAAACAAGCCACAACTATACTAAAGCAAGAAAAATCCTTCAAAGGACTTGAAAAATTAGAGAAAATCGGGTATAATATGAGTAATCATTTGTCGTAGGTTTTGTCTGAAATATTGTCCGGACAAGGCTCACAGCAGTTAAATCTCCTCAAAAAAGTCGGATTTAACTGCTCTTTTTGTGCTTTTTTTCGGTATTTTTTGCATCTGTAACAGAGATTTAAAGATTCTGAAAAATTAGTCAAGGGGGATAAGTTGATAGGGGTTTTAGAACCATTAAACGATAATTATTAGCTTGGGCGACTAAGCTTGGAACTTTATTTACAAAGGAGAATCATCTTGGCAGGACATGACGTTCAATACGGGAAACATCGTACCCGTCGTAGTTTTTCAAGAATTAAAGAAGTTCTTGACTTACCAAATTTGATTGAAATTCAAACTGATTCATTTAAAGATTTCCTAGACCATGGTCTGAAGGAAGTGTTTGAAGATGTATTGCCAATTTCAAACTTCACAGAAACAATGGAGTTGGAATTTGTTGGCTACGAAATCAAAGAACCTAAATATACGCTTGAAGAAGCTCGCATCCATGATGCAAGTTATTCAGCACCAATCTTTGTAACTTTCCGCTTGATTAACAAAGAAACTGGCGAAATCAAAACTCAAGAAGTCTTCTTTGGAGATTTCCCAATCATGACTGAGATGGGTACTTTCATCATCAACGGTGGTGAACGTATTATCGTATCACAG
Source organism: Streptococcus pseudopneumoniae (assembly GCF_001074155.1). Taxonomy (GTDB): domain Bacteria; phylum Bacillota; class Bacilli; order Lactobacillales; family Streptococcaceae; genus Streptococcus; species Streptococcus pseudopneumoniae_A. Next base: position 12,940 of record NZ_JUUZ01000028.1, on the reverse strand, counting down.
TTAGTGCGTTCTCCAGGTGTTTACTTTAATGATAAAGTAGACAAAAACGGTAAAGTGGGCTACGGTTCAACTGTAATCCCTAACCGTGGAGCTTGGTTGGAACTTGAAAGTGACTCAAAAGACATCGCCTACACTCGTATCGACCGTACACGTAAAATTCCATTTACGACTTTGGTTCGTGCTCTTGGTTTCTCAGGCGATGACGAAATCTTTGATATCTTTGGTGACAGTGAGTTGGTTCGCAACACTGTTGAAAAAGATATCCATAAAAACCCAATGGACTCTCGTACAGACGAAGCTTTGAAAGAAATTTATGAGCGTCTTCGTCCAGGTGAACCAAAAACTGCTGAGAGTTCACGTACCTTACTTGTGGCTCGTTTCTTCGACCCACGTCGTTATGACTTGGCAGCTGTTGGACGCTACAAGATTAACAAGAAATTAAATATTAAAACTCGTTTGCTCAACCAAACAATAGCTGAACCATTGGTGGACCCTGAAACTGGTGAAATCTTGGTTGAAAAAGATACTGTTATGACTCGCGATGTCATCGAAAGTATCGAAAGTCACTTGGATGGCGATTTGAACAAGATTGTCTACACTCCAAATGACTCAGCTGTTTTGACAGAACCAGTTGTTCTTCAAAAATTCAAGGTTGTGGCACCAACTGATCCAGACCGTGTTGTAACAATCATCGGAAATGCAAATCCAGATGATAAAGTTCGCACTATCACTCCGGCAGATATCCTTGCTGAAATGAGCTACTTCCTTAACTTGGCTGAAGGCATCGGTCGTATCGATGATATCGATCACCTCGGAAACCGTCGTATTCGTGCCGTTGGTGAATTGCTTGCCAACCAAGTACGTCTTGGACTTTCACGTATGGAACGTAATGTTCGTGAACGTATGTCTGTTCAAGATAACGAAGTATTGACACCTCAACAAATCATTAACATCCGTCCAGTGACTGCAGCGATCAAAGAATTCTTTGGTTCTTCACAATTGTCACAGTTCATGGACCAACACAACCCGCTTTCTGAGTTGTCTCACAAACGTCGTTTGTCTGCCTTAGGGCCTGGTGGTTTGACACGTGACCGCGCTGGATATGAAGTGCGTGACGTGCACTACACTCACTATGGTCGTATGTGTCCAATCGAAACACCTGAAGGACCAAACATCGGTTTGATCAACAACTTGTCTTCATACGGGCACCTCAACAAGTATGGTTTCATTCAAACACCATACCGTAAGGTTGACCGTGCAACTGGTAAAGTTACCAACGAAATTGTTTGGTTGACTGCCGATGAAGAAGATGAATACACAGTAGCTCAGGCTAACTCTAAATTGAACGCAGATGGAACTTTTGCTGAAAAAGTTGTCATGGGACGTCACCAAGGGGTTAACCAAGAATATCCAGCATCAAGCGTTGACTATATGGACGTTTCTCCTAAACAGGTAGTTGCCGTTGCGACAGCATGTATTCCTTTCTTGGAAAACGATGACTCCAACCGTGCCCTCATGGGTGCCAACATGCAACGTCAGGCTGTTCCGTTGATCGACCCTAAAGCACCTTTCGTTGGTACTGGTATGGAATACCAAGCAGCCCATGACTCAGGAGCTGCAGTTATTGCACAACATGGTGGTAAGGTTACCTATGCGGATGCGGACAAAGTAGAAGTTCGCCGTGAAGATGGGTCTCTTGATGTTTACCACATCCAAAAATTCCGTCGTTCAAACTCAGGTACTGCTTATAACCAACGTACCCTTGTTCGAGTTGGCGATGTCATCGAAAAAGGTGACTTTATCGCTGATGGACCTTCTATGGAAAAAGGTGAAATGGCGCTTGGACAAAACCCAATCGTTGCCTACATGACATGGGAAGGTTACAACTTCGAGGATGCCGTTATCATGAGCGAACGCTTGGTGAAAGACGATGTTTACACATCTGTTCACCTCGAAGAATACGAATCAGAAACACGCGATACAAAGCTTGGACCTGAAGAAATCACTCGTGAAATTCCAAACGTTGGTGAAGATGCCCTTAAAGATCTCGACGAAATGGGTATCATCCGTATCGGTGCTGAGGTTAAAGAAGGGGATATCCTTGTAGGTAAAGTCACACCTAAGGGTGAAAAAGACCTTTCTGCTGAAGAGCGTCTCTTGCACGCTATCTTCGGAGACAAATCTCGTGAAGTTCGTGACACTTCTCTTCGTGTACCACACGGTGCCGATGGTGTCGTTCGTGACGTTAAAATCTTCACACGTGCAAATGGTGATGAATTGCAATCTGGTGTCAACATGCTGGTTCGCGTATACATCGCACAAAAACGTAAGATCAAGGTCGGAGATAAGATGGCCGGACGTCACGGAAATAAAGGGGTTGTCTCTCGTATAGTTCCTGTAGAAGACATGCCTTACCTTCCAGATGGAACTCCAGTCGATATCATGTTGAACCCACTTGGGGTGCCATCACGTATGAATATCGGTCAGGTTATGGAGCTTCACCTTGGTATGGCGGCTCGTACTCTTGGTATTCACATCGCAACACCAGTCTTTGACGGAGCAAGTTCTGAAGATCTTTGGGACACTGTCAAAGAAGCAGGTATGGATAGCGATGCTAAGACTATCCTATACGACGGACGTACAGGTGAACCATTTGATAACCGTGTGTCAGTTGGGGTCATGTACATGATCAAACTCCATCACATGGTTGATGATAAATTGCACGCTCGTTCAGTCGGACCATACTCAACCGTTACACAACAACCACTCGGAGGTAAAGCTCAGTTTGGTGGACAACGTTTCGGTGAGATGGAGGTTTGGGCGCTTGAAGCCTATGGTGCTTCAAATGTTCTTCAAGAAATCTTGACTTACAAGTCTGACGATATCAACGGACGTTTGAAAGCTTATGAAGCTATTACAAAAGGAAAACCAATTCCAAAACCAGGTGTTCCAGAATCATTCCGAGTTCTTGTAAAAGAATTGCAATCTCTTGGTCTTGACATGCGTGTCCTTGACGAAGACGATCAAGAAGTGGAACTTCGTGACCTTGATGAAGGAATGGACGAAGATGTCATCCACGTAGATGACCTTGAAAAAGCCCGCGAAAGAGCAGCTCAAGAGGCTAAAGCAGCCTTTGAAGCAGAAGAAAATGCAAAAGCGGAAGCAACAGAAGAAACTGCTGAACAAGAATAAGCAGTTCACTTATAATAGAAAGGGAAGAAATAGTGGTTGATGTAAATCGTTTTAAAAGTATGCAAATCACACTAGCTTCTCCAAGCAAAGTCCGTTCATGGTCTTATGGAGAAGTCAAAAAACCTGAAACAATCAATTACCGTACGTTGAAACCAGAACGTGAAGGACTCTTTGACGAAGTCATCTTTGGTCCTACAAAAGACTGGGAATGTGCTTGTGGTAAATACAAACGCATTCGTTACAGAGGGATTGTTTGTGACCGTTGTGGTGTTGAAGTAACGCGTACAAAAGTTCGTCGTGAACGTATGGGACACATCGAGTTAAAAGCTCCTGTATCTCATATCTGGTATTTCAAGGGGATTCCAAGCCGTATGGGCTTGACTCTTGACATGAGTCCTCGTGCCCTCGAGGAAGTTATCTACTTTGCTGCTTATGTGGTGATTGATCCAAAAGATACACCACTTGAGCACAAGTCTATCATGACAGAGCGTGAATACCGTGAACGCTTGCGTGAGTTTGGTCATGGTTCATTCGTTGCCAAAATGGGTGCCGAAGCGATCCAAGACCTCTTGAAACAAGTAGATCTTGAAAAAGAAATTGCTGAACTCAAAGAAGAGTTGAAAACAGCTACTGGACAAAAACGTGTGAAAGCTATCCGTCGTTTGGATGTTTTGGATGCTTTCCACAAGTCTGGAAACAAGCCTGAATGGATGGTTCTTAACATCCTTCCAGTTATTCCACCAGATCTTCGTCCAATGTTGCAGTTGGATGGTGGCCGTTTTGCCTCATCTGACTTGAACGACCTTTACCGTCGTGTTATCAACCGTAACAATCGTTTGGCTCGTTTGCTTGAGTTGAACGCACCAGGTATCATCGTTCAAAATGAGAAGCGTATGCTTCAAGAAGCGGTTGACGCTTTGATTGACAATGGCCGTCGTGGTCGTCCAATTACAGGACCAGGTAGCCGTCCACTTAAATCATTGAGCCACATGCTCAAAGGGAAACAAGGACGCTTCCGTCAAAACTTGCTCGGTAAACGTGTTGACTTCTCAGGACGTTCTGTTATTGCCGTTGGTCCAACTCTTAAGATGTACCAATGTGGTGTGCCACGTGAAATGGCAATTGAGCTCTTTAAACCATTCGTTATGCGTGAAATCGTTGCGCGCGATATCGTTCAAAACGTTAAAGCAGCTAAACGCTTGGTAGAACGTGGAGATGAACGTATCTGGGATATCTTGGAAGAAGTTATCAAAGAACACCCAGTACTTTTGAACCGCGCACCTACCCTTCACCGTTTGGGTATCCAAGCCTTTGAACCTGTCTTGATTGACGGTAAAGCCCTTCGCTTGCACCCACTTGTCTGTGAAGCCTACAATGCCGACTTTGACGGTGACCAAATGGCCATCCACGTACCTCTTTCAGAAGAAGCCCAAGCAGAAGCTCGTATCTTGATGCTTGCTGCTGAGCATATCTTGAACCCTAAAGATGGTAAACCAGTTGTTACGCCATCTCAGGACATGGTTTTGGGTAACTACTACTTGACTATGGAAGAAGCTGGTCGTGAAGGCGAAGGTATGGTCTTCAAGGACCGTGACGAAGCTGTCATGGCTTACCGTAATGGTTATGTTCACCTTCACTCACGTGTTGGTATCGCAACAGATAGCCTTAACAAACCATGGACAGAAGAGCAAAAACACAAAATCTTGCTTACAACTGTTGGTAAAATTCTCTTCAACGATATCATGCCAGAAGGACTACCTTACTTGCAAGAACCAACAAACGCTAACTTGACAGAAGGTGTTCCGACTAAGTACTTCTTGCCATTAGGTGGAAATATCAAGGAAGCTATCGATGGACTTGAACTCAACCCGCCATTCAAGAAGAAAAACCTTGGAAATATCATCGCTGAAATCTTCAAACGTTTCCGTACAACAGAAACATCTGCCCTACTTGACCGTATGAAGAACCTCGGTTACCACCATTCAACTCTTGCAGGTTTGACAGTGGGTATTGCTGATATTCCAGTCGTTGAAGACAAGGCTGAAATCATCGAAGAATCACACAAACGTGTAGAACAAATCACAAAACAATTCCGTCGAGGTATGATCACAGATGACGAGCGCTACAATGCTGTTACAGCTGAATGGCGTGCTGCCCGTGAAAAACTCGAGAAACGTTTGGTTGCCAACCAAGATCCTAAGAACCCTATCGTTATGATGATGGACTCTGGAGCCCGTGGTAACATCTCAAACTTCTCACAGCTTGCCGGTATGCGTGGTCTGATGGCTGCTCCGAACGGACGTATCATGGAATTGCCAATCCTTTCAAACTTCCGCGAAGGTTTGTCAGTACTTGAAATGTTCTTCTCAACTCACGGTGCCCGTAAAGGTATGACCGATACGGCCCTTAAGACAGCCGACTCAGGTTACTTGACTCGTCGTTTGGTTGACGTTGCCCAAGACGTTATCATTCGTGAGGATGACTGTGGAACTGACCGTGGTCTCTTGATCCGTTCTATTACTGAAGGTAAAGAGATGATTGAGTCTCTCGAAGAACGTCTCAATGGTCGTTACACTAAGAAAACTGTTAAACACCCAGAAACTGGTGCAGTTATCATCGGTCCAAATGAATTGATCACAGAAGACAAGGCGCGTGAAATCGTTAATGCCGGTGTTGAAGAAGTGACTATCCGCTCTGTATTTACATGTAACACTCGTCATGGTGTCTGCCGTCACTGTTATGGTATCAACTTGGCGACTGGTGATGCGGTTGAAGTTGGTGAAGCAGTTGGTACAATCGCTGCCCAATCTATCGGGGAACCTGGTACACAGCTTACAATGCGTACCTTCCACACGGGTGGTGTTGCCTCAAATACCGATATCACTCAGGGTCTTCCTCGTGTCCAAGAAATCTTTGAAGCCCGCAATCCTAAAGGGGAAGCGGTCATCACAGAAGTCAAAGGGGAAGTTACAGCAATCGAAGAAGATGCTTCAACTCGTACTAAGAAAGTCTTCGTTAAAGGTGAAACTGGCGAAGGCGAATACGTGGTACCATTCACAGCCCGTATGCGTGTCCAAGTTGGAGATCAAATCTCTCGTGGTGCAGCATTGACAGAAGGTTCTATCCAACCAAAACGTCTCCTTGCTGTACGTGATGTCTTGTCAGTTGAAACTTACCTCCTCGGTGAAGTACAAAAAGTATACCGTAGCCAAGGGGTAGAAATCGGTGACAAACACATCGAGGTAATGGTTCGTCAAATGATCCGCAAAGTTCGTGTCATGGATCCAGGGGATACAGACCTTCTTATGGGTACTCTCATGGACATCAACGACTTTACAGATGCCAACAAAGATGTTCTTATCGCAGGTGGTGTTCCAGCAACTGGTCGCCCAGTCCTTATGGGAATCACCAAAGCCTCACTTGAAACCAATAGTTTCTTGTCAGCTGCTTCCTTCCAGGAAACAACTCGTGTCCTTACAGATGCAGCTATCCGTGGTAAGAAAGACCATCTCCTTGGTCTCAAGGAAAATGTTATCATCGGTAAGATCATCCCAGCTGGTACAGGTATGGCACGTTACCGTAACCTTGAACCACAAGCAGTCAACGAAGAATCCCTCCTTGCAGATTCACAAGAGGAAGAGCAAGTGGATGTCCAAGTAGAGACTGTGGGAACAAGTGAATAACCTTATTTAGTTAAAAGAGGGGCTTCCCCCTCTTTTGGCATGTTTGAACCCTGAAAATTATATGCAAATTTTCTGAAAAATGGCAATAAATTGAGATTAAGTTAACTTAATTTTATGTCTCAAAATGATGAGCATAATGCTTTGATTTTAAGTATAATAGTGCTAAAATAAGACGTTGCATGTTTAGAGGTTTTGAAAAACAATGCATAAAATATAACAATATATACACTCCCTAAAGGGTATTGGAGGTAAATCATGAAAAATGATCTGTTTAACGACCGAATTAGTCGATTCTCGATCCGTAAGCTTCATGTAGGAGTTTGCTCGGTCTTACTCGGAACGTTAGTGATGCTCGGAACGGCTACAGGTGTTGGAGCTGATGAAGTAACACAAGAAAAACAAGTTGATGGAGTTGCAACTACAACAGAAGCAGACAAAACAGAGGCTCCTGTAACTACAGAAGCAGCAGAAGCAGCACCTGCTAAAGAAGTAACGTATCAAGCAGAAGCAGCGCCTGCAGTTTCTACTGAAGTAAAACCTGAGCTTAATAGCGACAAATTGGCAACTTACGTTGCTGAAATTGAAGCAAACTTAGCAAATGGTAAATACAGCAGCAAGACAGACGAGAGTGTTGAAATTCTTAAAGTAGCTCTTGCTAATGCTAAAAATGTACTTAGTTCTGCTACAAGTCAAGCTGAGTTGGATGCGGCTTATCAATCACTTGTAACAACTGTCAATGCTAAACTTAAAAACAAAGAAAAAGTTGTAGCTGAAGAAAAAGTAGCAACTGCTGATAAGACAGAAGCAACAACTGGAAAACCTGCAGAAAACACAAAACCAGCTGAAGGTACAAACGCAATCGCGAATACAGGTAAAAACGACCCTCGTAATGGTAAAGAGATTGACAAAAATACAGCCTTCCGAGCTGATACAGCAACAGCTACTGGAATTGGTGCAGATGTTGTAGACGCAACTTCTACACCGAAAGTTGAAAAACCAGGCTTTACAACAAATGTAAAAGCCGCAGACCTTGCTAGTCAAATCTCTTGGTTGGACTTTGGGGATACTGCTAACTGGACAGGTACAACGACTACATCAGATGGCAAACTTGCACTTCAAGTTGGTGCTACATATACTAAAGAAATTATGCCGGGCTATGTGGTAACCATCAAGGTTAAGTCTTTGAAACCCTTCCAAGCGACAGAAATCTACAAAAAGCGGTTAGAAGAACGAGGAGCTACAGAAGCTGAAAAAGCTACCTATGATCCAAATGCTAGAAATGGTTATGTGAGTGGGAGTTCTGATAGGACTACCAAAGCTGCATTTGCTGCTGGTGAGGAAGCCAAAGTTATTGCTGAAGCTCAAAATCGCTGGACAGAAGTACGAACAGAAGGCATCAATACTGGTACTAAAAAAACAACCATCAGTTCCGACTTGAACGGCGGTAATATTGGGGTTCAGTTTGAAGTCTCCGCTACTTTCCGTGGTAAAGTAGTTAGACCAGCCGTTGTCATGGCAGATGGCGAGTCCGCTAACCCAGGTGAGGTGGTTATGTTCACCACCAACGGAGAAGGATGGCAACACATTGGTGAATGGTATAAGAATGGTGATAAGTCAACTAGAACTTATGCCCCACAAGATCTTACTTATTATTTTGACCCAGCGAATAATTTTAGTTATTTTAAACCAGTTCCGGTTGAAGGAATTGAAATTCGAAATTGGAATACACAACAACTTCGTGATTCCACGCAAGCGGGGCCAGACAAAAAAGCAGTTGCCTGGAAGTATTTTCAAAGTGCTGATTTAACAACTGCTGGACTTGGAACGGGTGTCTTTGGTCCAAACGTATCAGCTAGTAAATTTGCTGTTCCCCTTGTTATGACAAAGGGGGCTTCTGAAATTGGATTATATATCGCATCTTCAGGTAAACAATCAGCAATGCTTGGTTTCTTCCCACTTGATGAAGGAGATGCGCCTGAATCATACGGTAAGGCGATTCATTCAATTGCAACTGTGGATGGGATTACCGGTAAGAAAGTAAACCAACCTTATCTCGGCCACTTGAGTCCTGATATGGATGAAAACAATACCCTTGATTGGACTGGTGACGATAAAGCGACAACGGCTGATGAAGGCATCGACCAATTGCTTCCGAATGACCTCAAAGGAAAAACCAATGAGTTGATCAAGATGGATCGTACAAAACCAGGGAATTATACGATTACTGTTGAAGCTCATACAGACGGGGCGCCTCAAGCCAATATTTATGGTTGGGTTGACTTTAACCAAAACGGTACCTTTGATGAAGACGAACGCTCTGATTTAGCAACCATTACTAAGGATGGAGCCGTTACCCTAAGATTCACCAAGAGCAAAACCTATATCGATCCTAGTGTCAACGAACTAGGAGTACGGTTACGAATTGCTAAGGATGCTGCTCAAATTGAGAGCCCGACAGGAATGGCCTTTTCAGGGGAGGTTGAGGACTTTAAGACTCAAATCACTCACCCACCAAAAGGAGAAGTCAAAGAAACAACTGGTCCTCAAGGTGCCAAACAAACAGCAACCGTTGCCTTTACTGCTCGAGGTTTGCAAGGCTATAGCCTAACTGAGTCAGCAAAAATTGATGAAACAGTAGCTCCACAAATGATCGATAACCGTACAGGGCAAGTCGTAACACCTGGCGCAGATGGCTACTATGCTGTAGCTGGTCAAGGGAAATATAAGATCACTCCAAACGGAACTTCTGTTGATGTGGAATTCATCCCAGAAGATCACTTCTTAGGAACGGCTGATGGAATCTCTATCCGTCGTACGGACAGCAATGGCTACGATACTGGTTGGTCAACAAAATTCCCAGCTGATGAAGCCAATGTAGATACTGTTTTGAATACTATGGATGGTCTTTATATCCCAACTGTTACACCAACGGAAATTGAAGGGGTAGATAAGACTTCAACAGATGTCCAAGGTGCGACTCAAATTGGTACCCCAACCTTTAACACAACTACAACTAATGCTAATGGCGACAAGATCTCTGTCACTCCAAGCTTGGAACACCCTGCTAAATTGGTGGACCCAGCGACTGGTCAAGTAACCAATGCAACCTCTGTAACAGTAGCAGGCGAAGGAACATACTCAATCAATGACGCTACAGGAGAAGTTACCTTTGTTCCAGAACCAGGATTTACTGGTACTGCAAAAGGTATTACTGTATCATTGACTGCACCTGTCGGAAGAGATAAAGATGGAACAGTTCGTGATGAATACCTCAAGACTGCTACGGCTAAGTACACTCCAACTGTAACTCCAATTACGGTGACTCCTACAAACAAGGTTTCTGAGGATGTTCAAAATGTTCCTCAAACACAAACACCAACCTTTGATTTGAGTAACGATAAGACTGCGAAAATCACAAGTAAGAAATTGGTGGATCCCGCAACTGGTCAACCAACTGATGAAACAACAGTGACAGTAGCAGGTGAAGGTAGCTATACTATCGACCCAACGACTGGAGCAGTAACATTTACGCCAGAAAAAGACTTTGTCGGTACTGCAAAAGGAGTAACTGTTCAGGCAACTGCTACTATTACAAATGCTAATGGTAAGACTGCAACCATTACTTCAGATGCGACCTACACACCAACGGTTGTGCCAGCAGTTCCAACTGCAAGCCCTGCAACTTCAAAAGATATCCAAGGTGCGACTCAAACCGGTACACCAACCTTTGCAGGAACAACTGTTCAAGTAAATGGTGAAGATAAAGCTATTACCATTAAAGACAATAGCTACACATTGCTAGATAAAGATGGTAACGAAGTTTCAACTACACCAGCTTATGCTGAAGATGGAACAACACCAATCGGTACATTCGCGATCAACCCAGCAACTGGTACTGTAACATTCACACCAACTGATAAGTCTTACACAGGTAAAGTAACGCCTGTTAAGGTTCAAGCTGAAAGCACAAACGGAATCAAGGTTGATACAACTTACACACCTGAGATTGTTCCAGTCACACCAACTGCAACACCAGCTGAAACAACAGACATCCAAGGCGCAACTCAAAAAGGTAAGCCTGAATTCAAGGGTGGAACTGTTACAGTTGATGGAGTAGAAAAAACTGTTCCAATCAACGAAGATGTTCCAGCAACATTTGAAGATGGTTCAACAACTAAGACAGTTGAAGGTGTTGGTACTTACACAGTAGCAGCAGACGGTACTGTTACATTTGTACCAGAGAAATCATTTGTCGGAACTGCACCAGCTGTGACAGTTGTTCGCGAAGATAAGAACGGAACAAAAGCTTCAGCAACCTACACACCAACAGTAACCCCAGTAACCCCAACTGCAACACCAGTTGAAACTACAGATATCCAAGGTGCTACACAAACTGGTAAACCTGTATTTACTGAAGGCGATAGCCGTGTACCAATGGATGATGATACACCAGCAACCTTCGAAGATGGTTCAACAACGAAGACAATTCCAGGTGAAGGAACCTACACAGTAGCTCCAGATGGAACAGTCACATTTGTCCCAGAGAAATCATTCACAGGCACAGGAACAGGCGTGACCGTTAAACGTGTCGATAAGAACGGTACACCAGTTACTGCTAAATACACCCCAACAGTAACTCCAGTAACCCCAACAGCTGAAGATGTAACTTCAACAGATAAACAAGGTCAAACCCAAACAGGTAAACCTAAGTTTACAGAAGGTGATCCAGTAGTTCCAATGGATGATGATACACCAGCAACATTCGAAGATGGTTCAACAACGAAGACTATCCAAGGTGAAGGAACCTACACAGTAGCTCCAGATGGAACAGTCACATTTGTCCCAGAGAAATCATTCACAGGCACAGGAACAGGCGTGACTGTTAAACGTGTCGATAAGAACGGTACACCAGTAACAGCTAAATACACACCAACAGTAACCCCAGTAACACCAACAGCAACTCCAGCTGAATCAGTAGCACCTCAAGGTGTAGTTCAAACTGGTACTGTTACCTTCACAGAAGGTGACCCAGTTGCACCAATCGACAAGGATACGATTACTCTTCTTGACGAAAATGGTCAATCAGCTACATCAGTAGTTGCTAAGTCGCCAGAAGGTAAAGAAATCGGTACTTTCACAGTTGATAAAGCAACAGGTGTTGTAACCTTCACACCAACTGACAAGTCATACTCAGGTGATGTTGTTGCCGTTAAGGTTCAAGCTAAAGATGCTAACGGTACTGCTGTAGAAACAACATACACACCTAAGATTACTCCAGTTGTTCCAACAGCTGAAGATGCAACATCAACTGACAAACAAGGTCAAGAACAAACAGGTAAACCTAACTTTACAGAAGGTAACCCAAGCGTACCAATGGATGATGATGTTCCAGCAACATTTGACGATGGATCAACAACTAAGACAATTCCAGGTGAAGGTACATACACAGTAGCACCAGATGGAACAGTAACATTTGTTCCAGAAAAATCATTCACAGGTAAAGGAACAGGCGTGACTGTTAAACGTGTCGATAAGAACGGTACACCAGTAACAGCTACCTACACACCAACAGTAACTCCAGTAACACCAACAGCAACTCCAGCTGAATCAGTTGCACCTCAAGGTGTGGTTCAAACTGGTACTGTAACCTTCACAGAAGGTGATCCAGTTGCACCAATCGACAAAGATACCATTACTCTTCTTGACGAAAATGGTCAACCGGCGGCTTCTGTAGATGCTAAATCTCCAAGTGGTGAAGTTATTGGTACTTTCACAGTTGATAAAGAAACAGGTGTTGTAACCTTTACACCAACTGATAAGTCATACTCAGGTGAAGTAGTTCCAGTTAAAGTTCAAGCTAAGGATGCTAACGGCACTCCAGCTGAAACAACATACACACCTAAGATTACTCCAGTTGTTCCAACAGCTGATCCAACAACATCTACTGATATTCAAGGTAAAACACAAACAGGTAAACCAACATTCACACCAGGTAACCCAGATGTACCGATGGATGATGATACACCTGCAACCTTCGAAGATGGTTCAACAACTAAGGTAATTCC
>NZ_JUUZ01000027.1 GCF_001074155.1 Streptococcus pseudopneumoniae | reverse complement strand
TTCTGTATACTCTGGAAGTTCCGTTACAACAGCCTCTTCAGCATTCACGCCACCTTCGAATTCTGGGACTTCTACAGTTGGTGCTGCTTCTTCTCCTACTGTTCCAATAGCTTCTGTATACTCTGGAAGTTCCGTTACAACAGCCTCTTCAGCATTCACGCCACCTTCGAATTCCGGAACTTCTACTATTGGTGCTGGCTCGTCACCTACTGTTCCAATGGCTTCTGTATACTCAGGTGTCTCTGTTACAGCTGCTTCTTCGCCATTTACGCCACCTTCGAATTCTGGGACTTCATGTACTGCCGGTTCCCCTTTTGAGGTCTCCACTGGATTATATTCTGGAACTTCATGTACTGCCACTTCGTCACCATTGACGCCTCCAGTGAACTCTGGAACTTCATGAATGGCAGGTTCTTTACCATTAATTCCACCAGGGATTCCTGCATCTTCAAGGCTAACTGGCAAATTATGCATGCTCTCAATCGCACCATCAACTATCTCTGTAACTTCTTGGCCAATATCTTCTTTTTTGACAACAAATAGCAGTGTTTTTGTATCGTACTGAGTTAAGAAGGTTGCTAGGTTTCCATTCGCTAATTTAAGAACAGGAGCTTGGTTTACCAAGACTTCTGAATCAAATTCTAGTGCAACAATATTGTTACCCATATCTACTGCACTTTTTACTTTTGCTTTAGTTGGTGCAACCATATCTTTGCTCAAGAAATCCCAGTTGAATTTCTTATAAGACAAAGTATATTCATTTTGATTGGCATCTGCATGTTCATAAAGTAAGCCAAATTCACCATTCCCAAGATCTTGCAATGAGTTATAGGCAAATTTACCACTTTGAATTGGATTATGTTTAAGCCAAGTTAATTCTCCGTTAGCTTCCACACGTGCCAAGTGTACCAAACCGTTGTAACGTCCTGGTCCACCTGCGTTACTGAGGACGATATATTCCTTACCATCTTGTACAGTATGAATAGCTGACATTTGAACATAGACATCTTTGACATCTGAATAGCGTTTTACATCTTTTTCCCAGGTCGCTCCGCCATCTTTACTTGTTGCAACCTGCAAATCTCCTGTCAGTCCACGCATGAAGAGTTTGAGGTCTCCGTTGTTCAACTGAACAACAGTTGACTCAGTATTTTGAGCACCTGGATTATTCATAGTTGAAGAGTGAATTGTTTGGTTACCTACTGGACGGTTATCATTGACTGCTTCACCTGCTTGCCAAGTTTCACCATGGTCATCTGAGTAAATAACACGTGAAGACTGAGAACCACTCAAGTAAGATACGTTATTTGTAGTATAGACTGGGATAACGAGACGACCTTTGTGAGGTCCTGAGTGCAAGGCAATCCCTGTACCAGGTCCAGTACCTAAGAAGTGCATCCAGTCCTTGCGAATACCGTATGTAATATCTTTAGGTGCAGACCAAGTTTTTCCATCATCATCACTATAAGACATCCAGAGATAGTTGGTATTTGAAACTCTAAAGATATTCTTGTCACTGTATTCGAAATAGACATTGCCAATTAGTTCTTCACCCTTGTATAGATCACCCTTATCGCTATAAGCTGGTTGTTTAGGATCAACTACAACACGGTATTCTGTTTTTCTATTTTCAGGGTCAAAAACTTCACCATTTTCACGGATAGTATAACGTCCCGCATCACCTTGTTTGTACAAGACTTGGTAAACCTTATCACCGATTTGCTCATAGGCTTGTGGTGCTTTCCCTGGTAGAGAGAATACTGCCTTCCCTTCGAGGAACATATCATAAATTGAGAAGATTCTCTTGGTTTTCGGATCTTGGACTAAAGCCATGTCAATATTAACTGGTGATGGCCATTCTGGATTTTTAGCTTTCTCATTGTCACGAGGATTAGAGATGGTAATTCTATCTCCCCATGTCTTTCCATTGTCATCACTACGACGAACGACCATACCAATATCACCCCAGTCAGAGTGATGCAAGCGTCTTTCATCCGTTCCGGCAATCAAGGTACCTTTATCTGTCTTTAGAAGTGCAGGTATACGGTAACTTGCAATACCATCTTTATTTGGCTTGCGGTTCACACCACCTTCAAATACATCTAACTTTTCAGTTACTTCTGCACCTTCAGGAAGTTTTTTCGCCAATTCACCTCTTTCAAAGAACTGGCTACGTTTTTTAACTTCTTCTGGAGAAAGGGCACGATCATAAACAGTTAGATTACGGACTTTAAGATTAGCACCCCAGAAGTTTTTGCCTGTACGTTTTGTTGTTCCGATTTGTACATGATTAACATCTGGCATGTCTTGGATGAAGCGACCAGACTGAGGACTTGTGCGCGACAAGACACCATTTACATAGACGCGAACCTGACCATTTGGTTGGGCAGCATTTGGTCTTTCAACTGTAAAGGTTACAGAGTTCCACTCACCTGGCTTAATTTTCAAAGGAGCAGTTTTATAATCACCATAGAATTGGTTTCCATTTGCATCACGACCTTCAACGATAGCTGTGTTATCAAGGATAGCCATGGTGAAATACTCATTTACTTTGGTATCACTAGAAACTGAGAAGAGGTTGTAAAAACGTGGAGCAGACGCATCTGGCTTAAACTCCATATGAACGGTAGCATTCTGAAGTTTTTTCAGTTTATCAAGTTCATCATTCAAATCAACTCGTTGACCATTTGTTGCATTGGTCTCTACATCTTCTTTTTCAACGACAACATTGGCATTTTCTAATTCTCTTGCGTAGAAGTCACGTGGGACACTACCGACTTCCTCGTCCTTAGTATCCGCTGCTGGAGTCTCTGCTGGAGTTTCAGTTTCTGTTGGGTTTTCAGTTTCTGTCGGTTTTTCAGAACCTGGGTTTGCTTTCAGCTCTTCACGGTTTACTTCAGTTCCTTTATCCGTCGCTTTTGCCAACTTATCAGCAAGTTCCTTATCAAGGTTAGCTAGATTTCCTGATTCTACTTCTTTTGGCAATTCTGGCAAAGCTTGTCCAGCTGTTTC
This sequence comes from Streptococcus pseudopneumoniae, assembly GCF_001074155.1. Lineage (GTDB taxonomy): Bacteria > Bacillota > Bacilli > Lactobacillales > Streptococcaceae > Streptococcus > Streptococcus pseudopneumoniae_A. The sequence continues at coordinate 95,323 of NZ_JUUZ01000027.1, read as the reverse complement.
ACCACTGGTTGCTGGAGCTTCTTGAGCTAAAACTGGTGAAGCACCAAAAACAACTGCTCCAATGACAACTGATGCAGCTCCTACTGTAAATTTTCTAATTCCAAAACGTTGTTTCCGTTCAAAATCTCTCTGTGTCATATATTTCCTTCCATTTTCCACAAAAATAAAGCGCTTTCTTTTTTGCTTAAAAATTTTAGCCCCTAGGACTTTGAGCAAGAAAGAAACTGTATTGTTGATGGGTTTCTCCCATTCTTTTTATCTGAATTTCTGTTGCGTTTTTCTACTTTATATCTTAAAGCAAGCAACAATTTTACTCCTTTCAAATTGATACTACACTTATTATATAATAAATATTCCAAATTTTAGCCTTAGTAATCTATAATAGAATTTACTTTCGGATATATTTCTATGTTTCAAACTTTTTGAAACTACTTTCTTAAGTCTCCCAAAAAGAAAGCCCTGTTTTAGCAGGGCTCTTTTACATATTTCTAATGACCTACATAGGTAAAGGGAATCTCACTACCACACAACCAGTTGTATACCTGGTCATTGACATGGACATTCATAGCCTCGTGGGCATATTCTGGCATGAGACGATAACTCTTTTCACAAGTCAAACGATTGTAAATAGCAAACTGGGTGATTGGATAGCAAACATCGTCATCAAGCCCTGTAATCATTCTCACCTCACCTTTAATGCGATGGGCAAGGTTTTTCACATCGATATAGCCAAGTGTTTCCATGATCTGTTCTTCTGTCTCGTGGAAAGGATCATGGAACTTAAAGTAACGAAAAAGCTCATCATAAGCTTCGCTGGTATTCCCAATTTCTAGCACTCGTCTAAAGTCTGACAAGAATGGATAGATTGCAACTGTTCGCTTGATACGTGGATTGAGACCAGCAGCCACTAGAGCCAAGGCTCCACCTTGCGAAGCTCCATAACTAGCCAACTGCCCCTCATCTACTTGCGGGAAGCTAGCAACAATTTCAACCAATTGATAAATATCAAGATAAACATCCTTATAGAAGAGTTGCTCTTTTCCTTCTACTGCACCACGGATGATTTGCCCCTTAACTGTATTTCCGAGAGGCGAACGTAAACCATCTTGTGAGTAACCAGATTGCCCACGAACATCCATCGATACAACCCCATAACCAGCGACGGTAAAGGCTAGCATATCTGTCCAATCCCAGCAACGTCCCATATAGCCATGGAAGTGGAAAATAACTGGTACTTTCTTATCTGATTTTGGTAAGACCACACGCGCATAGACAAGGCCATCACGTGTACCTTTAAAGGTTAACTCATAGCACTTCACATTTGGAATATGAAAATCACGTTCCTCTAGTTGGTAGTCTGGCAAGACCGAAACCTTGTCAATCTCACCATCCCAAAAAGCATCAAAATCCTGAGGAACTTCATCTCTTCCTTTATATGTTTTCATTTCTTCTACTAATGCTGGATTTCTCATAGAATTCTCCTTTATTTTGTAACCGTTATCATAACTGTAGCACATATGGAGAAGCAATGCAAGAAAGAAAGGGAAACGGAAAGTGGATTTAATGTCCGACCCCAGCAAGAATCCCTCTGAAAGTAGTTTTAAAAAAATAAAAAAGAGCGTTGCCGCTCTTTTCTTAGTATTTAGGAGAAGGTTGAGTTTCCTTTTGAAATGTCTTTTGGTAATTTACTTTAATAGTCATGCGAGAGTCCTCATTTCTTTTTGATGACCCTAGTATAGGCAATCATCCTAAAAGCAAACTTAACAATTTCTTAGAAAAAGCTTAATCCAGATATTCTTTCTTTTCCAGATGCAAGGCAATCATGTGCCACTCTGGATCCTCTCTCCAATTTGGAAGGGAGCTAATATAGCTAGCTACCTTTCTGGCTTCCTCAAGAATTGGGAAATCTTCAATGATATCAGCCACATGAAACTCTGGTAGACCTGACTGTTTAGTTCCAAAAATTTCACCAGAACCTCGCATTTTCAAATCTTCTTCTGCAAGGACAAAACCATTGGTCGTTTCCGTCATGATACGCATGCGGTCTTTCCCAGAGTCAGTTTTTGGATTGGCCACTAGAACTGCATAGGACTGCTTGTCTCCACGACCGACACGACCTCTGAGCTGGTGAAGTTGACTAAGTCCGAAACGGTCAGCATCCATGATAATCATGACTGTCGCATTTGGAACATTGACCCCAACTTCGATAACCGTTGTAGAGACCAGGATATCTGTCTTTCTCTCTTTGAAATCCTGCATAATCTGGTCTTTTTCATCACTCTTCATCTTCCCATGTAAGAGAGCAACTTTTGCTTTCCCAGCAAAATGAGTTGTTAACTCCTCTGACAGAGCGATAGCATTTTTAAGGTCCAGAGCTTCAGATTCTTCAATCAAAGGAGAAATAACATAGACTTGAGAGCCTTTCTGAATCTCACCCTCCAACCAAGTCAAGACCTGTGGTAATTGCTCATGCTTGATCCAGCGCGTTACGATGGGTTTGCGCCCTGCTGGCATCTGATCAATAATAGAAACATCCATATCCCCAAAGGCAGTGATGGCTAAGGTCCGTGGTATGGGAGTTGCCGTCATCATGAGGACATCTGGATTTTCTCCTTTTTCCCGTAAAATACGCCTTTGCCCTACACCAAAGCGGTGTTGCTCATCGATGATAATCAGGCCGAGTCGGGCATAGCCCACGCCGTCTTGTATAAGAGCATGGGTACCGATGATCACATCGGCTTCCCCCTTGGCAATGGTTTCCAAGACCTTGCGTTTTTCTGCAGCTTTCAATGAACCTGTCAGAAGAGCTAATTTCAAATCAGGAAAGAGACTCTCTAGACTTTCAAATTGCTGCTCTGCAAGAATCTCTGTTGGAACCATGAGGGCAGCCTGATACCCTGCCGTTACAGCTGCATACATAGCAAGACCTGCAACCACTGTCTTCCCGCTACCGACATCCCCTTGCAAGAGTCGATTCATGTGATGGTCTGACTTCATATCTGTTAGGATTTCTTGCAGACTCTTTTCTTGGGCTTGGGTCAAAGCAAAAGGTAACTGTTCTTTTACTGCCGTTAGTTTTTCCTGAGACCAATTCAGAACCAAGCCACTTCCATGAACCTTATTTTCAGACTTGAGGGTCTGTAATTGCATTTGGAAATAGAAGAGTTCCTCAAACTTGATTCGACGAAGAGCCTGTTTGTATTCAGCCAAATCCTTTGGAAAATGCATGGCACGAACAGCCTGACTACGGGGCATGAGTTTGTATTTGTCTAGCAAGGACTGGGGGATATTTTCCTCTATCAAGAGGTCCAATCCCTGATCAAAGGCTGTCTTGATGACTTTCACAAGTCCTGCTTGACTGACGCCTTGCGCTAGACGATAGACAGGTTGGAGGTCATCCTCGACTTGAGCTAAAACCTTCATGCCTGTGAGGCTAGCCTTGGCACGATCCCACTTGCCAAAAACAGCTAGTGTCGCACCAAGCTCTATCTTGTCTGCTAGGTAGGGTTGATTAAAAAAGTTAACCGCAAAAACAACCTCTCCCTGCTTAAGGCTAAAGCGCAGGCGATTGCGCTTAAAACCATAATACTGAACACTAGCTGGTGTCACTACCTGACCAGATAGGACTGCCTTTTCACCATCTTCTAGCTCTAGTACCTGTTTGGTCTTAAAATCTTCATAACGGAAAGGGAAGTAAAGCAAGAGATCTTGCAAGTTTTCAATTCCTAGTTTGGCATATTTCTCTGCTGATTTAGGTCCTACTCCTGGTAAGACATGCAAGGGTTGATGTAAATTCATGCTCTACTCCTTTCTTTCTGTTTCTTAATAATATTCTCTTGGAATTCGATCACTGAGGAGACAAACTACCTCATAATTGATGGTTCCTCGGTAAACTGCTACGTCTGTTGCAGTAATTTCTTTATCACCGTCTGAGCCAATCAAGATAACTTTTGTTCCCAAGGGATAAAGCTTAGGCAAACGAATCGTGATTTGGTCCATGGATACACGTCCTACAATAGGGCACAATTGTCCATCTACCAGAACTGAGAAATTCTGCATATCTCGTGTCCAACCATCTGCATAACCGATTGGCAAAGTGGCAATGACTTGCTCACTGTCTGCCTGATAAGTCGCTCCGTAGCCCATACAAGCTCCAGCCTCTACTGTTTTGACATGAACGATGGCTGACTCCAAAGTTAAGGCTGGTTTTAGTTCATAAGGCAATTCCAAAACTTGTCCACTTGGATTGAGACCATACATGGAATCCCCCATGCGAACAGCATTAAAAATCGTTTCCGCATGCCATAAAGTAGTTGCGGAGTTACTAGCATGAACGAATTTTGGCACTTCCTTCAAATCATCTAGGATTCCCTTGAAATACTCTAGCTGTTGCTTAAAGTAGGTATCTGACTCTTCATCTGCTGTTGCAAAGTGCGTAAAGATTCCCTCAACATTGGCTCCATGTTCCTTGAGTAAAGTTTGGGCTTGTTCGGCCTCACTAGCACTTCTAAAACCAATTCGTCCCATGCCTGAGTCAATTTTAAGGTGAACGGTTAAACCAGCTAAGTCTGACTCAGCAGCAAGGAGATTCTCAATCCATTCCAATCCTGCCACTGTCAAGGTAATATCAAAGTCCTTAGCCAATGAAAGAGATTCAACTTCAGATACTCCCAAAATAAGAATCTTCTTAGCGATACCTGCCTGACGGAGTTCGATGGCTTCATCAATATTTGACACACAAAAGCCATCTACATCATCCTGGATAGCTCTTGCAACAGCTATCGCTCCATGTCCATAGGCATTGGCTTTCACAACCGCCCATTTGAGGGTGTCTTTAGGAATGTGTGCTCCCATCTGTTGGATATTGTAGCAGATTGCTTCTAGATTAATAAGGGCCTTGGTTGGTCTATGTGGACTAGTTTTCATGATTTTCCTCCAAAATAACACTAGCTGTCACAAACTGTTTTGTATGGCTAATCGATAACCAAACATTTCCTGAAAATGGGGATTTGCTGAAGTAGGGAGCTCCCTTCTCATCGTTCAAGACTTCCAAATCCTGAAAGCCTAGCTTCCCAATTCCCGTCCCCATAGCCTTTGAGAAAGCCTCTTTAGCTGACCAACGGCCAGCCAAATACTCGACCTGTCTGCGACCTTTGAGACTGGTAAAGCGCTCCATTTCCTTGTCTGTCAAGACACGCTTCGCAAAGTCTTCTCTTTTTTCAACTGCATTTTGTATTGATGCTAATTCTTCGATATCGATTCCGTGTCCAACTATCATTTTCATCAAAAGGAGTTGAGATTCCCCCAACTCCATCCTTTTCACTTATTTTGTTAAGGTAGAATAGATTTCTTCTACTAAAGCTACTGTGTTTTCCCAGCCCAAACATGGGTCTGTAATGGAACGTCCAAAGATTTCTGGCTGGTTTTGGCGCCCATCTGCTAAGTAAGACTCGATCATGAAGCCTCGAATTGTCTTCTTAATCTTTTCATTCCAGTCACGGTTGAGAAGAGTTTGGCGAACAATGCGAACTTGCTCCATATACTGTTTTCCTGAATTATCATGGTTGGTATCAATCATGATAAAGGGATTTTCGAGCCCCATAGACTCGTAACGCCCAATAGCATCTAGAAGAGTTTCATAGTAGAAGTTAGGTTCATTTTTCCCATATTCATTCATAGCTCCACGAAGGATGACGTGAGCCAAGGGATTTCCTGAAGTTTCAACTTCTTGACCATGAAAGAGAAAGGTTTGTTTGTTTTGTGCAGCATAGATGGCATTAAACATCACAGATAGGTTTCCAGATGTTGGGTTCTTCATCCCTACTGGTGCATCGATTCCTGAAGCTACAAAACGGTGTTCTTGGTCTTCTACTGAACGCGCACCCACTGCATGATAACTCACCAAGTCGTCAACCAAGACGAGATTGGCTGGATAAAGCATTTCATCTGCTGTAGTCAATCCTGTTTCTGTAATCACCCGATAATGAAGCTGACGTACAGCCTGTAAACCATTGATTAAGCTTGGAGCTTTAGAAGTATCTGGCTGATGAACCAAGCCCTTGTAGCCATCTCCATTGGTACGTGGTTTGGCCGTGTAAACACGCATAACCATGAAAATCTTATCTGCCACTTTTTTCTGCAAGTCTGCTAAACGACGGGCATACTCTAGGACTGCTTCTTCATTATCAGACGAACAAGGCCCAATGACCAAAAGGATACGATCATCCTTACCTGAAAGGATATCTGCTAATTCTTGATCACGATTTTCCTTATGTTGCAAGGTTTCTGCAGATAACCGTGTTTCCGCCTTAATCGCTTCAATATCGATTTCTTGACCTTTCTCGATAAATGCCATATTATTCTCCTAGTTTTTGGTAGATTTCGCGAACAAGAGCTTCCGTATTTTCCCATCCTAGACATGGATCGGTGATAGATTTTCCAAAGACCTCAGGTTCGTTTTGGCGACCGTCTTCTAGATAAGACTCTATCATGAATCCACGAACATATTTTTTAATCTTTTCATTCCAATCACGGTTAATTAAAGTCTGGCGAACGATACGAATCTGCTCCATATACTGTTTCCCGGAGTTATCATGGTTGGTATCAACAATGATGAATGGATTCTCAAGTCCCATCTTTTCATACTGAGCAATAGTATCCATCAAATTATCGTAGTAGTAGTTAGGAATGTTTTTCCCGTACTCGTTAAGAGCTCCACGGAGAATAGCATGCGATAGAGGATTTCCAGTAGTTTCGACTTCTTTCCCTAGGAAAAGAAAACTCTGCTTGTTTTGAGCTGCATAAATACCGTTAAACATGACATTGAGATTTCCAGAGGTTGGATTTTTAAAACCTGTCGCAAAATCTGCTCCACTAGCTACAAAACGGTGTTGTTGGTCTTCAACTGAACGGGCTCCAACCGCCATATAAGAAATCAAATCATCTACCAAGGGAAGGTTCTCTGGGTACAACATTTCATCTGCTGTTGTCATTCCTGTTTCAGAAATAACACGGTAGTGCAGATGACGAACCGCTTTGATCCCATTGATGAGGCTAGGCGCTTCTTTGGCATTTGGTTGGTGAATCAAGCCCTTATATCCATCACCATTAGTACGTGGTTTAGCAGTATAGACACGCATGACCATAAAGACGCGGTCTTTGACTTCTTCCTGAAGTTTTGACAAACGCTTAGCGTACTCTAGGACTGCTTCTTCATTGTCAGACGAGCAAGGACCAATCACTAACAAGATGCGTTGGTCTTCCCCACGAATAATTGCTTCAAGCTCTTGATCACGTTGGAGTTTGTTCGCAAGTACTTGTCCTTCTAGTTTAGACAAACTACGAACTTCATCAATATTAATTTTAGGGCTTTTTGCTGTAAATACCATCATTCATCTCCTTATAAAGCAAACGGACGCCAAGCGAAAATTCACTTTTCACTAGGCATCCGCCTGAAAATTAGTCATTCTTAACGTCGTTTACCGTGACAGTTTTTAAATTTCTTACCAGATCCACATGGACATAAGTCATTACGTCTTACTTGACTGAGGTCTAAATCAGCTGGAAGATTTGTCTGTTGAGCAGCAATATTTCGTGTTGCTGTCGTACTGATATGATGTTCGGTTTGTGGTCGTTCTTGTTCATGAATTTGTGCTTTCATCATCAAGCGAGTCACATCAAACTCAATCGAACCAATCATATCATTAAACATACGGAAGCCTTCCGCTTGATACTCAACGACTGGGTTATTCTGGGCATAACCACGAAGACCAACAGCATTTCTCAACTGATCAAGGGCATCGATATGGTCAGTCCACTTGTTATCTACAACACGTAGAATCAAGACTTTCTGGAATTCTTTAACGGCTTCTTCATCACGAAGTTTAGCAACTTGGCTATCGTAGACTTTCAATGCACGTTGGTATAGTTCATCTTTGATAGCTTGGTCAGACAAACCTTCTAGGTCTGAAAGTGAAATCGAATCTTCTGGGAGCAAGTTGTACTTGGCAAAGTTCAAGATTGCTTCAAGTTTTTCATCTTGTTTAGAACGAGCATGCCCATCGACAATTCGTCCAATCGTACGGCGAATCATGGCGTGAATTTCAGGAGCTAAGTCACGTTCTGCAGTGATAACATCATAACGTTGTGCGTAGATGATCTCACGTTGTTCACGCATAACGTCATCATATTGGAGGACTTGTTTACGAGTATCGTAGTTATTTCCTTCAACACGTTTTTGCGCTGCTTCGACCTGACGTGTCAACATACGAGATTCGATGGCTTCGTCAGACATATTCAGACGTTCAAAGACACCTTTCAAACGTTCTGAACCGAAACGCTTCATCAAATCATCCTCGAGTGACAAGTAGAACTGTGACTCACCTGGGTCACCTTGACGACCTGAACGTCCACGAAGCTGGTTATCGATACGACGGCTCTCATGACGTTCTGTACCGATGACACAAAGACCACCAAGTTCACGAACCCCTTCACCAAGCTTAATATCGGTACCACGACCGGCCATGTTGGTTGCGATAGTGATCGCACCACGTTGACCAGCATTCATGATGATTTGCGCTTCTCTGTAGTGGTTTTTAGCATTCAATACTTCGTGAGGTACGCCTGCTTCAACCAATTTCTTAGAAAGAAAATCACTGGTTTCAACGGCAACAGTACCTACCAAGACAGGCTGACCTTTTTGGTAACGCGCCTTAACATCTTCTACTACAGCCTTGAATTTTGCATCAAGACTAGCGTAAAGAAGGTCTGAATGGTCGATACGTTGGATCGGACGGTTAGTAGGAATTGGAATAACACGAATGTTGTAAATTTCGCGGAATTCTTCTTCTTCTGTTTTACCAGTACCTGTCATACCTGCCAATTTCTTATACATACGGAAAAGGTTTTGGTAGGTAATCGATGCTGATGTCTTAGTTTCATCTTGGATTGGCACACCTTCTTTAGCTTCAATCGCTTGGTGCAAGCCATCAGAGTAACGACGACCTTCCATGGTACGACCTGTAAATTGGTCGACAATCAAGATTTCTTGTTCTTCGCTAACCACATAGTCAATATCAAGAATCATGATGTAGTTGGCACGAAGGGCGTTGTCGATAAAGTGAGTCAAAGCCACATTTTCGATATCATAAAGATTTTCTAGTTTGAAGAAGCTTTCAGCCTTGTCAATACCTGAATCAGACAAACCGATTGTCTTAGACTGAATATCAATGATATAGTCATCTTTATCCAAAGACTTCACAAAGTGGTCAGCCATATGGTAAAGTTGGCTTGTTTCAACTGCATTAGCTCCTGAAACAATCAATGGTGTACGAGCTTCGTCGATCAAGATAGAGTCAACCTCATCGACCAAGGCATAGTTGAGCGGACGTTGAACCATGTTCTCTGCACGAACAACCATGTTGTCACGAAGATAGTCAAAACCAATTTCTGAGTTCGTTGAGTAAGTAATATCACAGAGATAAGCTTCTTTTTTCTCCATTGGAGATTTCGCAGCCAAGTTGATCCCTACTGACAAACCAAGCCATGAGTACAACTCACCCATTTCAGTCGCGTCACGTTCTGTAAGATATTCATTGACCGTAACTACGTGTACACCTTTTCCTGAAAGGGCATTAAGGTATACCGGCATTGTCGCTGTCAAGGTTTTCCCTTCACCTGTACGCATTTCTGGAACGTCACCGTGGTGAAGAACGATACCACCCATAACCTGAACCTTGTATGGGAAGAGTCCAAGAACACGCTTAGCTCCCTCACGTACAACCGCAAAGGCTTCGTACAAGAGTTGATCGAGCGTTTCACCATTTTGATAACGTTGCTTAAATTCTTCTGTCTTAGCTTGCAACTGCTCGTCTGTCAAAGCAGCCATTTCATCTTCGTATTTGAGGACTTTATCAGCCATCTTTTCTAAGCGGCGAAGTTCCCCTTTATCATTTTCGATGATTGTTTTTAATAAATTTGCCATTTTTTTCCTTACTTTAAATTCTGAATATTTTAGAATGTTCTTTTTATTGTAGCATATTTGCCCAGCTTTTTCAAGAAAGAATCCGTGTTTATACAAGCTAAAAAAGGCTCATTTAGAGCCTTTTTTTGTAAATGTTCAAACTATTGCTAATCATTGATTTTCTTTTAGAAATTTCAAGACTATTCTTTGGTTGTAGAATTGCCAAAGTCAACCTTTGGAGCTGTCTTAGCTTCTTCGCTTTCTTTAAAGGTTTCTGCCTCTTTAAAGTTCATCATATTGGCGAAAAGAACTGTTGGGAAGCTTCTTAATTTTTGATTGTATTCTGTTGCCACTTTGTTGTAATCCTTGCGGGCTACAAAAATACGATTTTCACTTCCAGCCAGTTCTGTCATGAGTTGTTCCACATTTTGATTGCTCTTGAGTTCTGGATAATTTTCTGTTAGCGATATCAAACGTGAAATAGCTGAGCTCAACTCTCCTTGAGCCTCTTGATTTTCTTTTGAAGTTACGGAGCCATTCCCAATTTTAGCACGAGCTTCCGCAATCTTGGTGAAAACCTCTGTCTCATGGTTCATCTGGCCTTTTACAGACTCTACCAAATTTCCAATCAAGTCAGAACGACGTTGAAGAGCTGTCGCTACATCGGCTTGCGCTTGTTCGACCTTGGTTTGTTCGGAGACAAGTCCGTTATAAGTGCCTACTACTGAGCAACCGCCAAGCAAGATAATAGCCAGCAAAATGCCCAACACATAAATAATTCCTTTATTTTTCATATCTAAACCTACTTATTTCCTTAAATTTTATACGAGCATCACCAATCATCGGATGAACCACCGCCATCGAAGCCGCCACCATCCCAGCTACTAGAAGAGTCTGAGCCTGAATCTGACCAAGAAGAACCTGAGTCGGATGAGTCACTAAACCACCATCCGCCGTCAGAGGAACCTCCTCCTCGTCCGCCGCCTCCTCCTCTAATAATGGCTATAAATACGATAATGAAATAAATGATTATCCCGACTCCAAACACATTGTCCATAGGGTCACTGTTCTTACGATGACTAGACGAGCTACTATTGCGACTCGATTTTTTACCACTGATGCTATCAGAATAACGTTTGATATCAGAGGAGTCATCAGATGGAAATGTTCCACTTCCTCTATAAAACTGATTGTCCAAGCCTTTGGCAATCGCTAGAATTCCTTTACCATAGTCACCAGTTTTAAAATCTGTACGGCTGGCTGCCAAGATCTGTTTTGTTTGATAGTCCGTTATTCTAATGGCGGTGTTATTACTGGTTTCAATTCTTGATTTACGGTCTTGAACGGCTACTACAATGAGACTTCCAAAATTATCTCCTGAATAGCCAATCTTCCAAGCCCTGGCAGTTTCATTAGCCACCGTTTCAATGCTTTCTCCTTCCAGACTATCTACAATATAGACGCCTATTTGAAGCTTTTCTGCCTTTTGACTATTGGCTTCATTCAAATCACGAATCTGAGTAACTACTTCCTCTGTCAAATAATGATTTGGGTCATAGATACCATAGTCTGGTTTTTCAGGTGCAGTAAATGCTGATAGGAAGAAAAATGCCATCAGCAATCCAAGTAGACGCACCAAGAAAGGATTTTTTAACAATCTATCTTTTTTCATAATAACCTCCTTATGCAAGGAAAATTGTTTAGAGCATTATAGCATTTTGAATCTTACAAAGAAAGTACGTTTCCATTACAAAACCGTGACAAGGACTAGGAAAATGATGTTAATTTGATGACAAATTTAGATCTACGCTCTTGGTATCATCTACAAAAAAGAAGGTCTGTTAACCTTCTTCTTTTTATCATTTTATTTCCGTTTTCTTGCGATCAGATGGATTGGCGTTCCCTCAAAGACGAAGGCCTTGCGGATTTGATTTTCCAAGAAACGCAAGTAAGAGAAGTGCATCAGTTCTTCTTCGTTGACAAAAATCACAAAGGTCGGTGGTTTAGTTGCCACTTGAGTCGCATAGAAGATCTTAAGACGTTTCCCTTTGTCTGTCGGTGTTGGGTTGATGGCGATAGCATCCATAATGACATCATTCAAGACTGCTGATGGGATACGGGTATTTTGACTCTCGCTGATTTCTTTAATCATCTCTGGAAGTTTGTGGAGACGTTGCTTGGTCAAGGCCGAAACAAAGATAATCGGTGCGTAAGGCAGATATTGGAACTGCTCACGGATATCTTCTTCCCATTTTTTCATAGTGTGATTATCTTTTTCAAGAGTATCCCACTTATTGACTACGATAATCATCCCTTTACCAGCTTCGTGGGCAAATCCAGCGATACGCTTATCATACTCACGGATGCCTTCTTCAGCATTGAGGACCATCAAGACTACATCTGAACGGTCAATAGCACGCATGGCACGCATGACAGAGTATTTTTCTGTGTTCTCATATACTTTACCAGACTTACGCATACCAGCCGTATCAATCATGGTAAACTCTTGGCCATCCGCATCTGTAAAATGTGTATCAATGGCATCACGAGTTGTACCAGCAACAGGACTGGCAATCACGCGGTCTTCTCCCAAGATGGCATTGATCAAGCTAGATTTTCCGACATTCGGGCGACCAATCAAGCTGAATTTAATGACATCTGGATTTTCATCTTCGACTTCATGTGGAAGATTTTCGACGATTGCATCCAGTACATCCCCTGTACCAATCCCGTGCACAGATGAAATTGGCAATGGTTCTCCCAATCCAAGAGCATAGAAATCATAGATATCATTTCGCATCTCTGGATTATCAACCTTGTTAACTGCAAGGATAACAGGTTTATGAGTTTTATAGAGTTTACGGGCTACGTATTCGTCAGCATCTGTGATGCCTTCTTTTCCAGAAACTACAAAAACGATGACATCAGCTTCTTCCATGGCAATCTCTGCCTGGTGCTTGATTTGTTCCATAAATGGAGCATCAACATCATCAATCCCTCCAGTATCAATCATACTGAAAGAACGGTTAAGCCATTCACCAGTAGCATAGATACGGTCCCGTGTCACTCCTTCGACATCTTCTACGATTGAGATGCGTTCCCCTGCAATACGGTTAAACAGGGTTGATTTCCCAACATTGGGACGTCCTACGATGGCAACAGTTGGTAAGGCCATGTTTTCTCACTTTCTATAATAAGTTCTTTTGTTCAAGATTTTCTCTAGTTGAGCTTGGTTCAGGCTGACCGAATTGCTCTGCAAGACGTTGACTCCAAGTGGTAGTCGCACGAGCTCCTGCATATTCAGTCTGCACACGGTCATAGGCTTCAATAGCCTCAGTTGTTTGTTCTTGGTATTCTTCCTCAAAAACAACATTCTCTAGTGGCAATCTTGGTTTTACATCATGTTTTTGGTTCGGCACACCGAGTGCAATCCCAAAAACTGGGTAGGTATAGTCAGGCAGCTTGAACAATTTTGCCACTTCAACAGATTTGTAACGCACCAAACCGATGATTACTCCACCATAGCCAAGGCTTTCTGCCGCAAGCAAGGTATTCTGTCCAGCCAAGGCTGCATCTACTGAAGTAATGAGGAGTCCTTCCACCCCTTGAGGTTGGAAAGTATCGGTATGGAGACGAGCCCCTTTTTCTGCACGGTTTAAATCTCCTACAAAGAGGAGGAAGGCGGCAGACTGACGAATCGCTTCCTGAGGAACTAGCTCAAAAAGAGCATCTTTCTTTTCTTGACTTCTGACTAGAATCACAGAATAAGATTGGAAATTTTTCCAAGAAGAAGCCATTTGAGCAGCTGATAAAATCTCATTCAAGTCCTCTTGAGGAATCGCTTCTTCTTTAAATCTGCGAACCGAAGCATGAGATTTCATTAAGGTGATTGTTTCACTCATCGGCGATTCTCTCCTTCTAGCCGTGTTTCTTCTGCTAAATAACGGATACGCTCCATAATGCGTCTAGCTTCCCATGTTTCATCGTTTCCGTTCTTGCCTTTAGCAAAATGTTTTTCCAAATCTTCAAAATTGAAATTTGAGGTAAAGAAGGTTGGCAAATCTTCCTGCATACGATACTGGAGAATGACTTGCAAGACTTCATCACGAACCCAAGGTGTTGATTGCTCGGCGCCAATATCATCCAAAATCAAGACTTCAGCTTGCTTGATTTCATCCACCAAGGTCTTAACATTCCCATCTCCGATAGCATTTTTGACATCAATGACAAAGCTAGGATAGTGAAGAAGGGTTGATGAAACCCCACGTTTTTCTGACAAATCATGGGCAAGGGCAGCAACCATAAAGCTCTTTCCAACTCCAAAGTCTCCATAGAGATAGAGACCTTTACGGATTTCTGGATATTGCTCAACAAAGGTAAAGAGCTTTTCAAAAACTGGCAAACGTCCCAAATCATCCAAATCAACTTGAGCCAAACTAGCTTTTTTAAGACTAGCTGGAAGATTAATCAGTTTGAGACGGTTCTTGATAGCCGCTTCTTTTTCAGCCGCAATCAGTTCCGGAGTTTCCTCATAGGATACATCTGCGTAACCATGATTCATAACTAGAATGGGCTTATAACCACGCGCGATATAGTCAGTATCTCCGCGAAGAAACTTATCTCGCTCGGTGATGTATTGGTTAAACTTAGAGATACTACGATTCAATTCCTCTTGACTGAGAGATTCCTTCTGGATAAAAGCCGCAACATCAGGATCTTTTACAATCTGCTGAACCAAGTCTTGGTATTGAAAACGGCTGGGATGATCTTTAAGCACATCTCCTACACTTTCCATCTAGTCTCCTCCTTTTCCTAATCGATCTAACATTTCTTTTTTCTTACGTTCTAACTCCAAGCGAGTTTCTTCGCTGGTTTCATTTTTATATTCTGGATTACTCCATTTTGGGACATTGCTTTTGGCTTGGCTTGGCTTCGCTGATTTTTGTTCTTGCCCCTTTTGATTCTTCTCTCTGATTCGAAGTACAGCTTCTTCAGCAGACCTGACTTTGTTATAAGAGTAATCATTGGCCACTTTCATGGCATATTTTTCATTGAGATTGGCCGAATCAACCTTATTGAAGGTCAAGAGTATAACGACATTGATGACTTCATCAAGCAGTCCCAAATCCGCCATCTGTTTTAGCAAATCGCGTTCAGCTTGGATAATTCCAGCATTTCGGGTTTGTTTGATTCCCGCTAAAAATTCTAGGGCCGTTTTGCTTTTAGCTTCTCGGATAATGGTTGCTTCTTGAGGACTAAAGTCCGACGAAACAGGCTTTTGCGCTAATTTTTCATGCATACGCTTGACAGAAATAACTTGTGAAACTGCTGTCGCCTTAGCCAATTGATAAGTCTCAAACCATGTCCATTTTTTCTCATCAGCAATTTTAAATAACTCTAAGACATCTGACTGTTCATCTTGGAAACGGAGATTATCTCTCGCCATAAGCTGACGAAAATGCTCCAAATCAAAATCATTTTTAAAATCAGCTTTTACTGGTGTCTCATCATGACTAGTCAATTCTTCTATCTCTGGAAAGGCCTGACTCAAAGGAACAGTCAAAGGCTCTCCGCCTGCCTGCTCTTGGCGCAAATCAGAAACTGCTGGCTCACCGATTTTTTTCTCCAATAAGGTACGATAAACCGTATGACACAAGAAATCCGAGCTAGAAAGCGTCGGCTGAATAGCAAGTCCATAGCCGTCACCCTTTTGATAGAGGGTAACCAAGTTGAAAGCTGACAAGATTTTAAAAGCCTTTAACAGCCTGTCCATCCCAAAATTGAGATGATTGAGGATAGCTGCAAACAGGTGTTCTTTTTGTCCATCATCCCAAAAAGCTAAGGTATAAAGGTAAAGACTCAGCGCATCCTGACCGATAATCGGGAGGTAGCACTGCACCAAAGTTGTGGGATCTTGCGACACCCGATTATTCTTTAGAAAAGAAAAACGATCATTAGGCTTCATTTATTTTTCCTTTTTCTTCTTTGAAGATTGCGTAATTTGTTTGAGAAGATTTTCGAGCTCACTCACGTCTTTAAAGCTACGATAGACGCTGGCGAAACGAACGTAAGTGATCTCATCCAGTTCAGCCAATTCTTCCATGACCAGAGAACCAATATCTTCGCTTTGAATTTCATTATCATTGCGACTGAGGAGTTTTTGTTCGATACGATTGACCACCATGCCAATCTCATCACTAGACACCGGACGTTTTTGAGCCGAACGAATAATCCCGTTAAAGATTTTATCTCTGGAGAACTGCTCCCGTGTGCCATCCTTCTTGACCACAACCAGCGTTCTCTCTTCTACACGTTCATAGGTCGTAAAACGATGCTGACATTCTTCACACTCACGTCTTCTTCTAATCGTATTTCCTTCTTCAGCCTGACGGCTATCGATAACACTTGATTTAGTAGCGCCACATTTTGGACAACGCATGCCTTCCCCTCCTTGTCGTTTTCTTTTCATTATACCATTTTTTAAGCAATTCCCAAAATAATTCTCCTTTTGGCTTGACAAGTTTTTTGTTTAGTTGTATTATTTAAGTAACACAAAAAGAAATTGTTGAAAGGAGACCGTGATGTCCTGGACATTTGATAACAACAAACCCATTTATTTGCAGATCATGGATAAGATCAAACTGCAAATCGTTTCTCATAAACTAGAACCCAACCAACAACTGCCAACTGTCAGAGAACTGGCTAGCGAGGCTGGCGTCAATCCTAATACCATCCAGCGTGCCCTATCAGACCTAGAAAGAGAAGGCTTCGTATACACCAAGCGGACTGCAGGGCGTTTTGTCACCGAGGATTTGGACCTAATCCTCCAATCACGGAAGCAACTATCTGAAGAACAACTGCAGCAGTTTGTAACAGGCATGGTAGAATTTGGCTATGAAAAAGAAGAACTACCAACTGTTTTGAGAGATTATATTGAAGGAGTTTAGACTATGACCTTGTTAACGTTTGAAAATGTTTCAAAATTCTATGGAGCAAGCCCTGCTCTTCAAAATGTTTCCCTTGAAATCCCGGCAGGAAAGATTGTGGGTCTCCTTGGCCCAAACGGCTCTGGAAAGACAACCTTGATTAAACTAATCAACGGTTTACTCCAACCAGAGCAAGGGCGTATCCTCATCAATGGTATGGAACCAAGCCCAGCAACTAAGGCTATCGTTTCTTATCTACCTGATACGACCTATCTCAACGAACAGATGAAGGTCAAAGAAGCTCTTACCTTTTTCAAGACCTTCTATAAAGATTTTAATCTGGAACGTGCTCAAGGTCTTCTTCGTGACCTTGGTATCGATGAGAATAGCCGTTTCAAGAAACTCTCAAAAGGGAACAAAGAAAAAGTTCAATTGATCCTTGTCATGAGTCGTGATGCTCGTCTATACGTCCTTGACGAACCAATCGGTGGGGTCGATCCCGCAGCTCGTGACTACATCTTGAACACCATCATCAACAACTACTCTCCAACTTCGACTGTCTTGATTTCAACTCACTTGATTTCGGACATCGAACCAATCTTGGATGAGATTGTCTTTCTCAAGGATGGAAAAGTCGTCCGTCAAGGGAATGTGGATGATATTCGTTACGAGTCAGGTGAATCAATTGACCAACTCTTCCGTCATGAATTCAAAGCCTAGATAAAGGAGATTATTATGTTTTGGAATTTAGTTCGTTATGAATTTAAAAATGTTAACAAATGGTATTTAGCCCTCTATGCTGCTGTACTCTCCCTCTCTGTCATCATAGGAATTCAGGGCAGCACCCTCTCAAGCACCTATTATCAAGACAAGGGCGTTGTCATGTTAGTCTTTCTATCTCTGGTTTTTGGGGGTCTGGTTATTACTTTGGGTATCTCAACCTTGATTTTGATTATTCAACGATTTAAAGGAAGCGTTTATGATCGTCGTGGCTATCTAACCCTCACCCTTCCAGTATCTGAGCACCAGATTCTCTCCTCTAAACTCCTTGGAGCCTTTGTTTGGTCTTTGGCAAGTACAGTAGTATTTCTTTTGAGTCTTTACATTATCATTGCTATGATTCAACCAGACGCCTTCATATCCAACGTTGCCGAGTTTATTCTCAAAAATTATCAAGATGATTTCTGGTTAGCCTTGATTTCCTATATTTTTAACACTCTTGCAAGTATCCTTTGTATCTACTTTTCTATCTCTATCGGTCAACTCTTTAATGAATACCGTACAGCTCTTGCGGCTGTCGCCTACATCGCTATCCAAATAGTCCTTGGTTTTATCACCCTAAATCTTCGCATCGATTTCGACTACAATTGGGTATTATCCTTTGAAATTTTCAAAGACTTAATCCTTAGCGTCGGCTTCTATCTCGGAACCTACTATATTTTAAAGAACAAAGTAAACTTACAATAATGAATGAAGCCCCTAGCAAATAAAGCTAGGGGCTTCTTTTTACACAAAGAAATATAAAATTCTTACTTTTAACTCAATATCAAACCTGCTACGATGGGACTGACAAATACATAGAGAATACCGGTAACACCGATGGCTAGTCCTCCCATAGCACCTGCAACTGGTCCATAGCGAAAGGCTGTTCCTGTTCCAACTGCGTGACCAGTTCCTCCAAGAGCAAGACCAACAGCTACTGGGTCGTCAATCTTGAGCCATTTTAAAAGTGTTGGTCCAATAACGCTAGTCAAAATGCCAGTTGCTACCACAACTACCAAGGTGATTGTCGCTATCCCTTGTAGCTTATCCGTAATTCCAACTGCCATGGCCGTCGTTACAGACTTTGGGAAAAGCGAAATCGCCAAGAAGAAATCCATACCGAAAATTTTTGCAACTAAAGCTGTAAAAACTGTATTTACAACAACAGCAAGGAAACTACTGAGTAGAATACTTCTAACATGGTGTTTCATGAGGTGAAAACTCTTATAAAGAGGAATTCCTAAAGCTACTGTTGAGGGAACAATCAAGTTATTGAGGTAGACCCCACCTTGATAATAGGCAACATAAGAAATACCAGTCAGTTTTAGAAAAACAATGATAAATAAAGTTGCTAGCAGCAAGGGAGTGGTCAGAGGATGAGGGTACCGTCTAAAGATAATCATGCCTCCAAGATAAGCCAAAATAGACAAGGCTATCCCAAAAAGTGGATTGGATACAAATTCGCTCATTTGGCACCTCTTTCTTCGTAATCTCCTTCATAACGCTTTTTGATAAACTGAACGACTAGCGCAATCAAGATAATATTGATAACTGCTGCAAAAAAGACAATCAAGACAATGGGCAATAAATAGGGAGCAATCACATCAAATTTCTCCATAATCCCAACTGCAGGGGGTAGAAAGAGGATAGTCATATTAGCTAGGAGAAAATTCCCAACCATGTTGACATGACGTACCCGCAACCACTTGAACTGCAAGGCTAAAAATAAAATAATTAAACCGATAATGCTTCCAGGAATAGGCAAATGGAAAAAGCTAGAGATTCCCTCACCAATCAGAGAAATGACAAAGAGAATCATTAACTGAACATATAATTTCATCGTTTACTCCACAAATAGACTTTCTGCATACCAGTTTACTCTTTTTTCAGAAAATTTCAAGGAAATACACAAGAAACATCCTTCTTGCTATCTATTCCAAAAAGTTGTATACTAATTGCGTGCGCAAGCATCTCAGATAGGCAAATCTGTTTATAACTACCATATAGAAAGGAGATTGATATGACTTACTTAGAAAAATGGTTTGACTTCAACCGCCGACAAGTAGAGCTAGAAGCTCTTTTAGAGCAAACGATTGCTGAGCAGAGTGACCAAAGCCTAACGCTCAAAGAATTCTATCTCTTGCACTTTTTAAATCAGGCTCAAGAAAAATCTTTGAGACAGATTGACCTGCCTGATAAACTCCATCTGAGTCCAAGTGCTGTATCACGAATGGTGGCACGCCTAGAAGCCAAAAATTGTGCTTTACTTAGTCGGAGATGTTGTGACCAGGATAAGCGAGCTAGTTTTATCTGCCTCACTAAGGAGGGTCAGACAACTCTTGCCTATCTACAAAAAGTTGTAGAAGAAAGCCTTGAAACAAAAGCAAGTTGGCTTTCCTAAAATTTTTACAAAAAAACTTGCGTGCGCAAGCAATTTTCTTGACATTCCTTTTTCCAAGGAGTAAAATGAAGATATGATTTAGCAAAGGAGAATCCTATGATTGAAATCACTTATCTTGATGCCAGCAAGCAAGAGAGAACTATGACCTTCGAGTCATACGAAGAATTTGAACGTTCTCAACATGCCTGCCTGATTGGTGTCGCAGACTACTACCCTGTCCAAAAAGTAACCTACAAGGGACATGATTTGGACTACCATGGGACTTATGGAGATGTCTTCTTCTATCTCATGAAACAAGATTTAAGCCAATATAATTAAAAAGGAGAAATACTATGGCAAAAGCAATTACAGATGCAACATTTGAACAAGAAACTAAAGACGGATTGGTCTTGGTAGACTTCTGGGCAACTTGGTGTGGTCCATGTCGTATGCAAGGTCCAATCTTGGACAAATTGTCTGAAGAACTTTCAGAAGATGTCTTGAAGATCGTTAAAATGGATGTTGATGAAAATCCAAACACAGCTCGTGCATTTGGTATCATGTCTATCCCTACTCTTCTCTTCAAGAAAGATGGACAAGTTGTTAAACAAGTGGCTGGTGTCCACACTGCAGAACAAATCAAAGCAATCGTTGCTGAATTGAGTTAATCACAAAACACTCCCATATTTGATTATGGGAGTGTTTTTTTCTATAAAAAAACTACCCTCCAAGATGGAGAGTAGGATTTTTTTCGATCTAGTTAAATTATTCTTCAGTTCCAAGGAAGTTTTTAGCAACAAGGGCTGCAAGAACTCCACCAACGATTGGTGCAAGGATGAAAATCCAAACTTGTTGAAGTGCTGCGCCACCTACCAATACAGCAGGAGCCAAGCTACGAGCTGGGTTTACTGAAAGTCCAGTGATGTTCAATCCAACAAGGATCATAGCTGTCAATGACAAACCGATCACCAAACCAGCGATTGCGCCATTCCCTTTGCTTGCTGAAGTTACAGTCATGATCACCAAAACAAACAAGAAAGTTGCGATTGTTTCAAACAAGAAACCACCAAAGACAGTTACTCCGTTTGCCAAGGCATTTTCACCAAGACTTGCAGTTGACATACCTGAATTTGCCAAGAGGAAGAACACAGATCCTGATGCTAAGAAAGCACCAACTACTTGACCAAGGATGTAGTTTACAAGCTCTGAAGATGACAAACGTTTGTTAACAAACATAGCGATAGAAACAGCTGGGTTCAAGTGAGCACCTGAAACAGTTCCGATTGAGAAAGCTGCGACTACGATTGCCAAACCAAAGGCAAGAGCAATTCCAAGGTGTCCAAGTCCTTCAACACCATTTCCAAAAACAACAGCTCCTGTTCCGATGAACACAAGCATAAAAGTACCGATTAATTCAGCAACAAATTTTTTCATGTTAAGTCTCCTTTTTTCAAACTATGTATTAGTCTATCAGAAGAAGGAAAGGGTTTCAAGAAAAGTGCTTGGAAAATTTTGTGTAAGTTTTCACATTTAATAGTCGAAATCTAATATTGAAAAGATTGAATTGCTTCTTTCAAGTCATCTTGTAAACTATTTCTCTGGTCGAGTTGAACATAGACTTCTAATAGACAAGATCTAAAATTGGAAAATTTATAAAAATCTTCCGTCGCTTCTATCGGGAAATCAAGTGACTTTATCCAAGAGGCTAGTGTCGCTTGATCCACCTTGCCTTGCAAAATAGGTTCGTAAAGCACTCTGGCTAAGCGCCATTCCTCATCATCTATAAATCGAATCGAAATTCTTTTAAACAGTTGACCAAGGATCTCAAATACTTCATGAACTCTGTTTTTAGGAAAGTCTGGATGACAAACCACCTCTGTCAGTAAATCGGCTCCATGTGCAAAAGCATGAACCCAACCATACTGACTTGAAAAACCCGTTGTATCCTTTTCTTTTGAAAGATAATACAAACCTTGATTTAAAAGGACATTACGAATTCCTGCATTTAATTCCTGATAAAAAATCGATTGCTGGTTGGCATCTGCAGACAAGAGATTTGCATAAATAAGCGCCCTAAAAGAACGTTCAAGGGTTGACAGTCCTACCTTATCAATCTCTTTATCTAACCCTCCATCAGATGAAATCTCTTCAGCAATGAAATAAAATTGTTCCTGTGTAAATATCTCTTCCTGAATCCCTCTAGCAAAGCTTGTAAAAACAAGGTCATCGCGAATTTCTGGACTCGGATCCCCTAAGTGCTCAAGTAACCACTGGAGTTCTTTTTGACTATAACTCGGTTTTGCTTCTGCTATTTTTCTAATTAATTCTTGATACATGGTCAATACCTCTACATTTCTAGCAACTTGATATAATCTAGACCCCATTTCTCGACAGCATCTAATACAACTCTGAATTCCTGCCCCATTTCAGTTAAGCTGTACTCAACTCGTGGTGGAACTTCGGCATAGACCTTTCGTTGAACAATCTTATCCTTTTCTAATTGACGGAGATGACGGGTCAAAATAGTTTGAGTAATCCCAGGCAATAATCTCTGCAATTCTTTAAATCGTTTGGTACCCGTACTCAACTGATAAATGATTACCAGTGCCCATTTCCCCGTTAAAACCCTCTGCGTTGTCGCAAATGGACAAATACCATACTCACTCACTTTATTTGGCATAAAATATCTTCTTTCTATTTTTTTAAAAAAATTAATCTTTTAGTATCAATAAAAGTACTACTTTTGATACCAGCTATCAAAAAAGTGTCTACTTGTTTTTTTGTTTGTAACTGTTACAATTATATCATAAAAAAGAAATGGAGAATAGATATGTCAACAAACTTAGAAATTTTTAATACTTATAACCAAGCTTTAATTGCTGGTGACTTTCCTGGTGTCTTTGAAACGATGGCAGACGATATTGTCTGGCATCAACCTGGTACTCATAGTATATCTGGTACAGTTGTTGGTAAGGACCAACTAGGATCTCACCTAGCTACATTTGCTGAGAAAACTAATGGAACCTTTAAGGTGATAACAAATTGGGTTTCTGACAATAAGGATTTAATCGCAGCTAATGTTACTTTTCTTGGAACACGGGCTGATGGTACTGAACTCAATATGAACGGGATTGACCTCTTCCGTATTGAAGACGGGAAAATCAAAGAAGTTTGGCTCTTCTCTTCAGATCAAGCTGAAGAAGATAGCTTTTGGGGATAAGAAAAACAGATTGGAAAAATCCAATCTGTTTTTGCTTATACTCATAACTCAGCACTGTAGGCGATAATCTGATCAACCGTATTAGACAAGAACTGAATGGTATCGCGGAGAGGTTTATCAGTTGAGATATCTGCTCCGATAATCATAGCAGACTCAAGTGGCACCTGATTTGAGGAGATTGAGCCAGTCTTCAGCTCCAGTCCCAGATAGTTTTTTCACTCTTAGAGGGTTAATTTTTTCCAAAAACCAGTCTTTGTTTGACACAAATTTCACAAAGTTGTATACTAAAACGTGATAGGACTTCTTTTAGAAACTTATCACAACTCACTTATAACCCTTTGCTGTTCTTTTATGAACGTTGAAATGGTATCACGGATACCAAAGGAGGAATCATATGTCTAAAGTAGCTATTGTTACAGGTGCAGGTCAAGGAATCGGTTTTGCAATCGCAAAACGCTTGGTCCAAGATGGTTTTAAGGTTGGAGTATTAGACTATAATACTGAAACAGCTGAAAAAGCAGTTGCTGAATTGTCAGCAGAGAATGCTTTAGCTGTTGTAGCAGATGTGTCTAAACAAGCAGAGGTTGCTGCAGCTTTCCAAAAAGTTGTAGACCATTTCGGAGACTTGAACGTTGTGGTAAACAACGCTGGTGTCGCTCCGACTACACCTCTAGATACGATTACAGAAGAACAGTTCAATCGTACCTTTGCTATTAACGTCGGTGGGGTAATCTGGGGAGCACAAGCTGCTCAAGCTCAATTTAAAGCACTTGGTCACGGTGGTAAAATCATCAACGCTACTTCTCAAGCAGGTGTTGTTGGAAATCCAAACTTGACTGTTTATGGTGGTACAAAATTTGCTGTTCGTGGTATTACTCAAACATTGGCGCGTGATTTAGCTGATTCAGGTATCACTGTTAACGCTTATGCTCCAGGTATCGTTAAAACACCGATGATGTATGATATCGCTCACGAAGTTGGGAAAAATGCAGGAAAAGACGACGAATGGGGTATGCAAACATTCGCAAAAGATATTACATTGAAACGCCTATCTGAACCAGAAGATGTTGCTGCAGCGGTTAGCTTCCTTGCTGGACCAGATTCAAACTACATTACAGGTCAAACCATTATCGTCGATGGTGGTATGCAATTCCATTAAGATAAAAAAAGAGGTTGGAAAATAATCCAACCTTTTTTAATATCTAGCGATTCTACATTAGAGTCCTTTTTTTGTTAATAAAATTTTTTTGTTAATGAAAATAATCTTTCTTCAAGACTAGAAATACTCTCCTGCTCTAAATAGTGTGATTTCCTCTGCTTTAATAGAACACGAGTTTAGGAACAGTTTGGATATCCATTTTTCTGCGAAATCATCAAAAAATTAAAGATTCCCATTACCGCCATGGATACGTTTATTGACTCTTTCACTCGCCTTCTCAATCGCATAAAAAATCACCTTTTCTAGGTGATTTTTTCATAATCTCTTATTTTTCCAATTCAAGCAAAACACTTATGGCAGATAAGGCGTAAAGTGGTGCTGTTTCTGCTCGTAGGATGCGAGGCCCAAGTCCTGCAAGAACAGCTCCTTTAGCTTCAAAAGATTCGATTTCCGCAGGTGAAAGGCCACCTTCTGGTCCAAAGATAAAGAGAAGTTTAGTTCCTTTTTCAAGACCAGCGACAGCTTGGATGAGGGCAGCTGATTCTCCTTCTTTGGCTGACTCTTCATAGGCCACCACGATGCGGTCAAACTGGTCGAGCTGAGCTAGAAAGTCTGCTTTTTTTTCAAAAAGGGTAATGCTCGGTACCAAATTCCGCTTGCTTTGTTCTGCTGCTCCAAGGGCAATTTTTTCTAACTTCTCAACCTTTTTGCCCAATTTCTTGCCATCCCACTTGGCAACGGACCAGTCCGCGGGGAAGCCCCAAATCTGACTAGCACCCAGCTCCGTCACTTTTTGAGTGATGACCTCCAGTTTATCTCCCTTGGGAAAGCCAGAGGCAATGGTCACTTGGACAGGTAGTTCTACATTGTCAGCTAATTCTTCAACCAACTCAAACTGACGTGCTTCCACATTGACCACGCGCGCCAAGCGTTTGATCCCATCATCAAAGACTAGAGTAACTTCGTCATCCTCCTTCAGGCGCATGACCTGAAACATGTGCTTGCTTGTCTCCTTGTCCTCGATAGTGACAGGAGAGATTGCACTCCCCTTGACAAAATACTGTTGCATGCTAGCCTCCAATCACACCAGAAATATCCTTGGTCTTCTTGAAGACACAAGCATTCCACTCCCCTTGGATCATGTGGGTTTCAAGGAAAAATCCAGCTGTTTCTGCTGACTCACGCACCATCTCCCACTTGTCCTTAATAATGCCACTCATGATCAGGTAGCCTTCATCCTTGACCAAGCGATAAGCATCATCCGTCAGATGAATGAGGATATCCGCCAAGATGTTGGCCACGATGACGTCTGCCTCAATCTCCACGCCCTTGAGCAAATCACCTGGCGCCACATGTATATTTTCCATGCCAGGATTGAGCTCAATATTTTCCTGAGCGACTCGAACCGCTACATCATCCAAATCATAGGCAAAGATTTCCTTGGCACCCAGAAGAGAGCTAGCAATAGAAAGGACGCCTGATCCAGTCCCTA
Source organism: Streptococcus pseudopneumoniae (assembly GCF_001074155.1). Classification (GTDB taxonomy): domain Bacteria; phylum Bacillota; class Bacilli; order Lactobacillales; family Streptococcaceae; genus Streptococcus; species Streptococcus pseudopneumoniae_A. Next base: position 69,423 of record NZ_JUUZ01000027.1, on the reverse strand, counting down.
CATCTATCACTGTTTCGCCACCACGAAGGACTTGCTCCAAAGCAAAAAGACTCATCTTGGTCGTCGGGTGTGTTCCAGTCCCAAAGGCCATCCCTGGATCTAGCTTGATAATCTTTTCTCCCGCTGTTGCTTCATAGTCCGTCCATGATGGCACAATGGTCAAATCATGAGTGATACGAGCAGGTTCATAGTATTTCTTCCAGTTGTCCGCCCAGTCTTCCTCAGCCAAGGCAGTCGTCCCCATCTTGACCTCTCCTAGATCCATAAAGTCTGTCAATTCTGCTAAACGAGCCTGCAAATCCGCTTCAACCGCTACCACATCAACCGTTTCCGGATAGTAGGCTGTGACCACAATTTCTTCTTGTTGCTCGACCTCTGGGAAAATTTCACCAAAACGATCCACATTCCCCACATAGTCCATGCTGTCTTCAATCGCAACACCCTGCGCTCCTAGCTCAATCAAGAGGTTGGAGACTAGCTCCTCGCCTTCACGCTTCACTGTAACCTTTAATTCTTGCCATGTTTCCATCATTAAGATACCAAGCCCGTAAAACACAAAGCCAAAATAAGAAACTCTCTGAAGACGTTTGTGTCTAAGAGAAGTTTATCTTTTTGGCACCGTGTTTAGGGCGGGTTCAGTTTAGAAATTTAACTGAACCATCCTTTCTATTTGTCAATCAATTTTTTCATGTAGACCATATCCATACCTTCTTTTTCAGGCTCGATATGAGTTTGACGGTAGCCATTTTTCTTGTAGAAGGCAACCATTCCCGCATCCTGTAATACCGTACACAAATCCCATTGTGTGATGGTTGGAAATTCTTTTTCCAGCAAGCTTAAACCTTTAGATCCATACCCTTTTCCTTGATAGGGAGATAAAATCGCTGCCGTTCCTAACCAAGCTTTCGTTAACTCGTCATTGGTCTGAATTCGAAGAAATCCAATTTTATCTTCGTTTTCTTTGACAAAGTAGTAATAGCTATTGGGACGCTCGACTAGTTTCCACTTAATTCGTTCACGGTCCTCCAGATAGGGATCATATTCATCTTGGTATTTGTCATATACAGCCTTAAAGCTAGCTATTTGAATCGCAATGACGTCCTCTAAATCCTCTGCTCCTGTTCGTTCAAGTCTTATCATAAACTCTCCTCCAAATAATCCCTCAATCTCCCCTGTAGCTGAGGCACTACTTGACTGGATGTCAAAAATTCCTCAATAGGCATCAGTTTATAGGCCTGTCCTTCATCTCCAAAGGTGATACTGTCAAACTGATCCTGACTTAACTGACCGACCATAAATACTGACTGTCTGCCTTCATAGAGCATGCTGGGATAGATCTTGCTCCAGAGCAGGCAATCTTCGGTCAAGTGAATGCCTAGTTCCTCATAAACTTCACGCGCCGCGCACTCAAATGGACTTTCGTCCCCTTCACGGCCACCACCTGGCAACTCCCACATATTGGGCCAAGGGATATTGTCCTTGTCATCACGCAAGATGGTCAGTAGCTTATCTCCACAAAAGAGGGCAATTTTGCAGCCTGTGAAATCTGAAATATCTATATCCACTACAAGCTCCTAGTATCTCGGATAAGGGTAAAATTCTCCCTCTTCCAAGCCTGCTTTTCCTTCTTCAAAGACTTCTTGGTTCCATTCCATGACGAATTCTTCTGCTTCTGGGTCTTCCAAAAAGTCCATGAGGGCATCTAGTCCAACCTCTGCAGTATCTTTAAGGAATAGCGCAAAATAAGCTAAAAATTCACGAGAAAAACCTTTCTTAGGCAGGTAAGGGATGACTGTGAGATAGTCTTCTGCATTAACTGTTGACTTGGCAGGGTTGTAAAAAAGGACTGCTTCTTCAAAAAGGATATCATCTGACGAAACCTCTCCGTCTTCATCTAACATCTCCACCCCTGCAGCATTTTGTGCCTCTAATAGAAAACTCACTTCAACCGCATGATTGCGCTTGTCCCAACTAATCTCATAATCAAAAGGAAAGTTCTTGTCCAACTCTTCTTGTAAAACATCTAAAAATCCATATGTTGCCATTTTGTCCTCTTTCTATACGACTCTTCAATCGCCCCGAATACTCGGAAATATGCTAAAATAGATACTACCATATTACCACATTAGTATCAGAAAATCCATGTTAGAAAGGACTGCTATGCCAGACAATCTCGCGCTTCGTATGCGCCCCAAAACCATCGACCAGGTCATCGGTCAGGAGCATCTGGTAGGACCAGGAAAAATCATCCGCCGCATGGTAGAGGCTAACCGCTTGTCATCCATGATTCTTTACGGACCTCCAGGCATCGGAAAAACCAGTATCGCTTCAGCCATCGCTGGAACGACCAAGTATGCTTTTCGGACCTTCAATGCCACAGTTGATAGTAAAAAACGCCTCCAAGAAATCGCTGAGGAAGCTAAATTCTCAGGTGGCCTTGTACTGCTACTAGACGAGATTCATCGTCTTGACAAGACTAAACAAGACTTCCTCCTTCCTCTCTTGGAAAGTGGTCTAGTCATCATGATCGGGGCGACAACTGAAAATCCTTTCTTTTCTGTCACTCCAGCCATCCGTAGCCGTGTTCAGATTTTTGAATTAGAACCCTTATCCAATCAAGATGTTAAAGAGGCCGTTCAAATCGCCCTGACTGACCCTGAAAGAGGTTTTGATTTCCCTGTTGAGTTAGATGATGATGCCCTTGATTTTATCGCAACATCTACCAATGGAGATCTCCGTTCTGCCTTCAATTCGCTTGATTTGGCAGTTCTCTCCACCCCAGAAAATGATGACGGTGTCCGCCACATCACGCTCGACATCATGGAAAATAGTCTTCAGAGAAGCTACATCACTATGGACAAGGATGGAGACGGTCACTATGACGTTCTCTCTGCCCTGCAAAAATCCATCCGTGGATCCGATGTCGATGCTAGTCTCCACTATGCTGCTCGCTTGATAGAAGCCGGTGACCTTCCTAGCCTAGCTCGTCGTTTGACTGTGATTGCTTATGAAGATATTGGCTTAGCTAATCCAGAAGCGCAAATCCATACCGTAACTGCTTTGGATGCTGCGCAAAGAATCGGCTTCCCAGAGGCTCGTATCCTCATTGCCAATGTCGTCATTGATCTGGCACTTTCACCTAAGTCTAACTCAGCCTACGTGGCTATAGATAAGGCCTTGTCTGACCTTAAAACATCGGGGCATCTGCCGATTCCACGTCACTTGCGAGATGGACATTATAGCGGCAGCAAGGAATTAGGTAACGCCCAAAATTATCTCTATCCACATAATTATCCTGGTCACTGGGTCAAGCAAGAATACCTACCAGAAAAAATCCGTGACCATCACTACTTTTCTCCAGAAGATAGTGGAAAATACGAACGGGCCCTGGCTCAACGCAAGGAAACCATTGATAAATTACGAAACTCGTGAAATCCTTTTCAAAAATTATAATTTCCCCTTGATTTTTTTTGAAAAAGTGGTATCATATAATCATAGAAACGCTGTGGTGTACGACTTCACATTTAAGTGTTGACCGACTATTTTTTGTATTATTAGGGAAACAAAAGTCTTCTAACAGCATGTAGGCCGTCTCACACGGAAACAGCTTCAGTTAGAGCGAGTTGCCCACCTGCTTAATTGCGCGGGTTCAATACAAACCGTGAAGTTTCGGCACCAATACAGCTTTTTATTTGCCTCCTTAGCTCAGTTGGTAGAGCAGTAGACTCTTAATCTATGGGTCGCAGGTTCGAGCCCTGCAGGGGGCATCTAAATCAACAGGAAAAAGCCTTGATTTATAAGGCTTTTTTGCTTGTCTATAACTGATTTGCCCCATCATTTGCCCCACATTTTTTTATGAGCAATCTTTCCAGACATCTCTAATTTGATTAAATTCTTCAAAAATTTTCTCTTCTAAAGTGTGTCCATATACTTCTACTAACATTGAAATATCTCTATGCCCTAGAATTTTTGCAATAACTCCAAGGTCAAATCCTTTGTGCCAGAGGTAGCTTCCATAGGTATGACGTGCTCCTTTTGTCGTGATAATTGGATAAATATCTAATTCATTTAAAAGAACACTCAAAGCTTTATTGACACTTGCAATGTCTGGTACCAAGTGAATATATCCATAATGCTGAAAAATCATTTTATACCTATTCTTGATTCCTAGCTCTTTATTAGCTTTCTCTTGTTCAATTTTTAGGACTTGTAATATCTTAATACATTCTTCGTCTATCGGTACCATCCGAATAGACGTTTTATTTTTTGGAGGGACAAATTTATGAGAAAGGGTATTGAACCTCCTATATGTTTTTAGCAGTCCTCTGTCAAAGTCAACTTCATTCCAAGTTAACGCTATTAACTCTCCAAACCTCATGCCTGTTTTTAATAGAAAATAGACGATATAAGGAACAATTGAACGTTGGTAATCAAATTTTTTCTTTACTGCTAAAAGTAAATCCAGATAGTCCTTTTCTGTATGTAAATATTTCTCTTCTGTCATCTGTTGTTCTTTGGATGAAAATAACTCGACATGTTGTGTAAAATCATCTATTAGAACTTTGTCTGCAATTGCCATTTGGATGCTCTGATGAATCCCAGTATTCAATCTACCAAGAAAATTTCTACCAACCGTCTGCCCATACTTATTCATAATTCTTTGGTATTCACTCGCACGAATTTGAGTGACTTTTTTATTTCCAAATAATCTTTCAATTGTGTTTTTACGGAGAAGATATTTTTTCTTTGTCTCTTCCGACCTACTACTCGGTAGAATTTTTAGTTCAAGCCATTCTTGATATAGATCGACAAGAGAAATATCTCTAGAAATTCTTTTTCCTAAACGAAGTTCTTGCAGAATCGGCTCAGCTTCTGTCTCTGCAAGTTTTTTTGTTTTAAAACCACTATTATGAACAACAGTTTTTCCTTCGTTACGAATTTCATAGGTCCATAAATTACTATCTCCTCGCTTTCGATAACGAACACTTGCCATATTACGCCACCTCAGTTCCTAGAATCTCATTTACAACACTTTTTGGAACAACCATCAAACGTTTGCGATTATAAAATGTATAGCCTCGTGAGACAAGTAATTCTCTTGCCTGATGAATGATATCATTTGCTGTATGAGGGCGATAGCCCATTTCAATTAATTCTTTGTTACTAATTAAATTATTGTCCATAGTTATCCTCCTTATTTATTTTCTAAATTCAGAAACTCGCCTACAAGTAGTTGTAAATCTGCATTTAATTTAGGGAGATTCTGTATTAATACTTCTTTTAGTTCTTCCGCAAATTGATTCGTTTCTTCTCTCAATAGTTTGCGGAATCTTGTTTTTTTCTTTTTGATGCTGTCTGATTTTAAATTTGGAAAAGCCAATGATAACAGTTCAGGATTGTTGAGAAAGATAATTGTAAATGCTCTTTGCTCCACTCGAATATGTTCTAGCTTATAAAATCCGAAATTATCAAGACGATTCATAACATCTTGGACCATCTCCTCACCAATCGCTTTGGTTCTGAGTTGGAACTCTAGTCTCCACCAAAACGGATTTACAGCCAAATCTAGCTTCTCTTCGCGCTTGTGAGCAATGATTTCTTTATTCTTATCATATAACCTAACTTGTACATTACTACCGCTAGAACCCCAATATTTCGTCTCTAATTCACCCCCTCTACCATAGAAGGCCTTATGGGTAACACCACCTTTAATATGTTGCAAATTAACGATTTCAGGCCTGTTGAAAATGTCAAATGCCAAATCAAAACGAGACAAGCGTACCGTCAATGAATTCAATCTAGCAAAGTACATTAATTGCCTCCATACTTTCATTCCACCAAATTCTTTTAAAGTATTAGGATTAAAATCAATTCGAATCAATTGTTCATTTCCATAAGTGGATAATTGGAAAAATATAATATTGATTGAATCATACTCATTAAAAACTTTAACTAAAGTAAAGACATCATCTCGTACGTTATCATGTATTTCAAATGAATCAACTCTTGTACTTATTGCCTGTTTCAGATTTTTGAAAATTCGTCTTAGGGAACCAATGTCTGTATCCCAGATAACCGTTAATCTATCAATACTGACATCTAACCGCTGTACTAATTCTCCTACATCACATCGTTCTTGAATACTTCTTAAATCTTGTATAGAAACCAACAAAATTGTCCCCCTTTCTTTTAGATTTTTTAGGTCTCAGAAACACCGTCAAATCAACGTTTGTTCGTTCCGTCGTTCTTTGGGCGTTGCCCTAAGTGTACCTTTTTGCTGGCTGTTAGAATAGCCAGCTTTTGCTTGGCTAGAAATTGTCTGGACGGCAGTCTGCAGGACTTCGCCTGACTTCCCGTCAGGCTCGTCCCTTGTCCTTGTCCACACAATTTCTAGCTCCAAGGCTTCGAATAGTCATAAGTCATAGTCTCGTCCTCAACTTCCTCCCCACTCACCAATCCTAAACTCACGAGCTATTTTTGTATTATTTATAACTTATTTATAAGTTATAAATATATTTTATAAAAAATATTTTAATCAGTCAACCAAAAACTTGATTTGTAAGTTTATAGGTGATAAAATAAGTTAAAAATAAAAATAGGAGTTTCCCATGACCTTTATTATTCAAAATTTTGGACCCAATTTGGCACGACTACGCATAGAAAAAGGAGTAAGCCAAACTCAACTAGCTGAAGATTTAGGAATCGGTAAACAGTCCATCTCTGATTACGAAAAACAAAAAAGCTATCCTACCTTTGCAAATTTGGATAAGATAGCAGAATATTTTAATGCAACTCCAACCCAACTCTTTGGAACGAGTAAAGAGATTGAGTTAGAAAAGAGTGTTCTTGAATCTAATGAATACTCTGATAAAGTAAGTGAAATCTTAAAAGCTGTTAAATACATCGAGCATTTCCTACATACTGATGGACAGTACTTAGAGGATTTACTTTACCTAACAAGAGGCAACCAACTATACACAGAAGATGGAAAAGAGTTGTATATTGATCCAACTTCTCAGAAAAGAACACTTCATACCCAATATGAACCTGGTTTTATTGAAGCAAGAGATAAATCTCCACTAGAACTCTTAATTGAAAATAAGGAGCTATTAGATTAAATAAAAAAAGCGAGTTTTAGGCTCGCTTTTTCTATGAAGTATAACTTCTAAGGACTTTGTCTTCAATCTGAGACCCCTAAGAGTCTTCGCATTACTTATGCAATTCTTTATTACTCAATGTATGAAAAATCCCCCACAGAAGAATATTTACAATGATAAACAGCAATATTTCCACTAAATTAAAGTCTATCAAATTCCGTGACCGCATTGCCACCATAGCTTGGGAGTAGGGATAGATTAAAGATAATTTATCAGATACAAAAATCATCATGAATCCTACGAAAGTACCAATAGAACCAATTCCCACAGATTTACTAAAAACACGAGTTTTAGCTGTCACAAAAAACTGTACTGCCATCATACTAATTGTTCCAAAAATCCCCAATAAATCCCACTTAAGGTAGGTGAACAAATTAGAAATTTCTAAATGAATTAGGTGAGCACTGACATAAAAAATACCAAACAAGAACAACTGTAAAACAGCAATAAACAAGATAATTACTATTTCTTTTGCCAACAATAATTTCCCAAGACTGACATTATTAGCTCTGAGAAATTCAATATTTTTCCTATCAAACTCTTTTCCTAACATCATGGCTACATAAATGCTGACCAAAATCGGAAAGAAAAGCTGGCTATAATAGAAGGTCAATTGTCCCCATAAAACAGGCACTTTTTCACTTTCTGCAACCATAGAATAAGCTGCACCTAAGTAAATCCCAAGACCAATCAGGCTACAAAAAGCTAAGAAGAAAATACCAATCATCAACATGGAAAATTTTTGGGTTTTCCGCCATTCTACTGATAGATAAGACATCATAGCTTGCCTCCTTTCTTTTCAACTAGATAGAGAGATAAGAAGAGATAGATTAGGGCTATTGGCAAATATGTAAAGAGTTTAAATCCTAGGTTTGTCGCAAAAACATAACTCACTTGACTGGCGACTTTCTGGTAATCCACCAGAGACAGATATGCTATACCACCAAATGGGAAAATCAGCTGTAGAAAAGCTGTTGCATGACCAAATCCAACTCCAAGAAATCCTCCGAAAATCCCTAATGCCATTATCAATGCCTGCTTTTTCAGTAAAAACTGCAAAGTCAAAAACAGACAGGTTAAGACAAAAGATGCTAGCAAGAAAATGACGATTTGCCAGAGGATTAGGCTAACAGGCATTTCTAGACCAGAAAAGTTTGCAATCAACTGGACTACTACTCCCTCCAAAAAAGCGAGAAAGGTCAAAACGAACATAGTCAGGGCAAGCTTACTCAGAAAGATATGCCGTAGATTTTCACCATTTGCCAAAAGCAGTTTGAAAGTGTTGCCCTCCTTCTCGTTCTTGACAATCCGGGATACAAAGAGAGCGACCACGATAGGGAGAATCAAGCCATTTACTTCTTTCATCATATAGAAAATTAGGTTAATCTGGTGCATGGCTGGATTACTTAGGTAACGTGTAGCGGCTGCAATTGCCCAAGCAAATCCGACTCCCATAACTAGTATGATAATGAAGAAGGATTTGGTTCGTTTTGCCTTGAGCAATTCAATAGACAAATTATTCAACATAAGACTCACTCCTTGGTTAAGTTGAGGAAGATAGATTCCAAGGTTTCTTGTTCTTGCTTCACTTCATAAATTGGAACTTTCTCGACTATTAAATCTCGTAACAAACTAGAAATCTCCTGATCGGCAAGGTTAGTCAGCTTGAGTTTATCTTCTTGTATCTCTAAGATCTTGCACGGATAACCAAATAACACTTGGCTAATGGCTTCACGTAGACCTCTAAAATCCCCACGCACTTCCAGCCATTTATTGGACTGAATTTTACGAATTTCTCCCTCGTAAACCAGTTGACCATGATTGATAATCCCCACACGGTCAGCGATATGCTCTACTTCAGAAAGGATATGGGTAGAGATGAAGACAGTAATGCCATGTTCTTTTGCCAACTTGATAATCAGTTCCCGAATTTCATGAATCCCTGCTGGGTCTAGCCCGTTTGTTGGCTCATCCAGTATCAACAAACGCGGTTTCTTGACTAAGGCAAAGGCTAAAGCCAAGCGCTGTTTCATACCCAGAGAATAATCTTTAACCAATTTTTTCTTGTTTTTAGGTTGATCTAACCCTACAATTTTCAAGGTTTCCTGAATGTTTTTCTTATCAAATCCAAGGATTTTTTGAAAGACCAAGAGATTTTCATAGCCTGTCAAATTAGGATAATAAGACGGTTCTTCAATCATAGAGCCAATCTGATTAAGATACTGCTTGTCCGTACCTATAGATTGACCGAACACTTCAATCTCCCCATCTGTACGAGAAATCAAAGACAAAATCATCTTCATGGTTGTTGTTTTCCCAGCTCCATTTGGACCTAGAAAACCATAAATCTCACCTTGTTGAACTGATAAGGAACTAAGGTTAACTACCTGAGTGTCCTTAAATACCTTTTGTAAGTTTTTTATCTGTAAAACATTACTAATCATTATGAACTTCCTCCATTAAACTAAAAAATTTTCTATAATTTTGATTTCCATGAATCAAATTATCATGAGTATCTTTGATAACATCTCTACTACTCTTATCAACAAAAATGATAGAATCAACATAATTCACAATATCTAATTGGTGAGTCACTATTACCATTGTTTTGTCTGAATAAAATGGATTTGGATTACTCCACCACCAGCACCAAGAACGTTATCAAGTTCTTCAAGAGTCAATTCTTGAAGAGAATTCATTGCTTCAATCTCAACGAGATTCATTTGTTGTTTAACCATTTGGAAATACCTCACTGATTAAAATTAATTTGAGAAGTATCTCTATCTAGGTTATGTCTTTATTATAGACATGCTAGATTAATTTTAAACTAAGCTAACCTTAATTTTACATTAAGATTAAAGTATTTTTCTTTTTTTCACTCTTTTAAATGGTATAATTTAAATAAGCGAGGTAAGATTATGAGTTTCGAACAACAACTCCTGAATAAGCACATCCTTATCATTGATGACGACAAAATTTTAAACTCTTCCATAAGAGATATTCTCACTGCCTACGGATTTTCCAATCTAACATCAGCCTATGATATAGAATCTAGTTTGGACATGATTGAAATAGAGCAGTTCGACCTTTTCCTTTTGGACATTATGCTACCCGATGGGGATGGCTACACATTAGCAAAACATATCCGAAAAAAAGGCGATACTCCTATCCTCTTTCTGACTGCCAAAAATAATCCTGAAGATGAGATAGCTGGTTTCAATGCTGGTGGTGATGATTATATCATGAAACCCTTCATTCCAAAAAATCTTATCTATCGTATTATGGCTCTGCTCCGTAGAAGTTATAAATCAGAACAGGAAACAATACAGATTGGACAGACTTTGGTGAGTTTTCGGAATGCAACAGTACAAAAAAATGGAGCAGAAATTTCTATTACGCCAATTGAAATTCAGATTTTGAAAAAACTTTACGATAATAAAAATTACATCGTTTCAACCGAATCTCTCTGTGATACGATTTGGGGAGTGGATAGCTTTGGTTATGAAAACTCTTTGACTGTACATATTCGGAAAATTCGAGAAAAAATAGAAGAAAATCCTTCAAAACCTCAATATTTAAAGACAGCTAAAGGGCTAGGATATAAATTGTTATCATGATTATGAATCAAACCAAAATTTTAAGGTATTCACTAAAGAAATTTATCTTTTCTTCCATCATTATCTTTATTACCAATATTATTCTAATTGCCAGTTTTGTTTTCTACATTAGTAAAAAGCAAACTGCTACTGAGACTGTGAAAATAATTTCTGAACACATTACCATCACAAATAATAACGTCCACATACCTGAAAATGATATTTCTAGTCTAAAAGAACAAAAGTTATGGCTCATGGTATTGGATAAGCAGACTGGAAAACAAGTGTACGAACAGTATAAACCTACAGAAGTTCCTTCGCAATTTGACTACGGGGACATTTTACAGTTTTCTCGCTATTATCTTTCAGATTATCCTGTTTTTAGTCAGATAAAAGGTGGATACATCATTGTTGTTGGTTTTCCAAAAGATAAAATTGCTCGTTATAGTTTTAATTACTTAGATATAGATAGTCTCCGCCTGTTTCCACTAATAGCATTTGGAGTATTGCTTTTCAACTGCCTTTATTTCGCTTTTCTTTACTACTATGGCGTGACGCATATCAATCGTAAAATTGTGCCTCTTGTAACTGCTATTCAGAATCTCCCATATGGTTTAAAAAATCCAATAAATTCTATATCAGAACTAGAATATCTTACAACTGCAATTAATCAAACCGATACTCTACTCAAAGAGAATGAAGTCTTTAAAGAGCAATGGATTTCAGGTATTGCACACGATATCAAAACACCTCTTTCTGTCATCATTTCTAACGCGTCCTTGTTAAATGATTCTGAACTAGATACACAGTTTAAAAAACATATTCGTCCAATATTGACGGAATCCTATTACATCCAAAATGTTTTAAATGACTTAAATATAGTAGCTCGCCTTTCATCCGGTCATCTTCAATTAAATCAGACTGAAACAAAAATTATCCCCTTCTTCAAAGACATTCTCATCCATATTTTAAATCAAGAAATCTGGAATGAATTTGAATTTGAATTTGATTACGATTATTCACTTGTTAATCAATCTATCATGATTGAGCAGTTTTTAATCACAAGAGTTATCCATAATATCATCTACAACTCTGTTTTACATAACGAAAAGGGTTGCACAATAAGAATCCACTTATACAAAAAAGATACAAATGTAATTGTCGAAATCAAAGATAATGGACAGGGAGCTTCACCAGAAAAAATTGCTGAACTTAATGAATTATCTTTTAAAAACATTGATATTTCTAAAATTAGAACGACTGGAATTGGGCTAAAAATTTCAAAACAAATTGTTGATTTGCATCAGGGTTCTATTTCGTTTGCTAGTATCCAAAATGAATTCTTTGAAAGTATCATTTCACTTCCAATTTTCAACATTACCAATTAGCCAAAAAATGGAGAAGAACCATTAGAGTTTTCTCCATTTTATTCATCTTTAGTCTAATCATTGAGTATTATAGGCTTTTAAACCAAATTCCGAGAATACATTTGAAATAAAAAAGAATGCTGATAAATCAACATTCTTTTTAAGTATTATTTGCAAAAAACAAGATATTTTGTCTGTTTAGCTACCAAAAAGATACCATATCTGCTTATTTTTTCTTACAATTTTTTTGATGTGCTTTTAATTTCTTCATCGCCCAATCATAATGACTTGAAGTAGTGCTTACAAAATACGAACCAAGTACACTTCCTCCTACCCACTTATAGACATCTTTTGAAAACAATTCTTCTCCTAACCTACAATATTTGTACAAATTTTATAGGTTTCATCTAATAGAAACTTATAACTTGGGATTTGTTTACTTACAGTACGCCTCTATTTTATCCTCATATTTTTTCAAAAGTTCCCGTGAATATATTTTTTCATTTTTTGAATCTCTAACTTCTTTCCAAAGGATAGCTGCAGCTTTTAACTTGTTAGAATAGTATTCGCTAAATTCATCTGCACAAAAATCTTTTAAAAATTGGTTCCATTGGCAAACTGAATTATCATATTTGGCATAGTCTGATTCTCCATAGTATATTTTAATCATATCTTGGATTGTAAATTTTATATCGTTATCCCTTTTTACTTTTCGCCAAGCTGTTGCCATATCAGCATTAAATTTAAACGAATTAACGCCTATTACCTCTGAAAAATATTCTCGAAATTTTTGGTTAAAAGAAAATCCGCATTCAAGTAACGGTGTATCTAATGTTATAACTTCGGATTGATTTTTGTTTCCTTTGCTCAAAAATTTTTCTATCCTATTTCCCTTAAAATATTGTTCTATAATATGATTCAGCTCCTGTTTTGTACATCTATACTCCAATCCAAGAGATTTACAAATTTGTGAAAGTTCATCTCGATACCAGTAGTATCTGTTAAATTCTTCAAATGATTTTATATCTCGAAAATCAGGTCTATTCTCTTTCAAATGCTTACCTCTACACCTTCAAATTTGTCTTATTATACCATATTTATCCCTGTCACATAAAGCTATAACAGAAAAATATTACAATCTTGTAATTACTGTATTTCTATTAAGCTTAACTTTGCCTTTTCTCTTGATATAGTCTTCAATATCAAACACATTCTTTTTATCTAATTCTTCAAGCAACTTCTAATTGAGTAAATCCTGTTTCTAATAGGAAACCTTTATGAGTCATTCGTTTTTGCCCCACTTTTGCCCCATTTTTAAATTCTGACATTGAAAATACCTAAAAGTATTTCCCTAAAATCAGCTATATTTCAACATTTTTGTTTATTTTCAATATGAAAAGTTCTTACAAATCCATGCAGGGGGCATCTAAACAACAGGAAAAAGCCTTATAATATAGGGCTTTTTTTGTTGTGCTAAGGTAAATTTATCCCATCATTTTTTATGAACACCCTTTTCAGACATCTCTGATTAGATGACTCTCTTCAAAAAATTTTTAAAATTTAAAATAAAAGTCTTGCTTTTCTTTTTATTTGTGATATACTTGTTCTTGTATCAGATACAAGTTATCTAAAGGAGTTTATATGGATACGAAATTTTCAGTTTCCTTGCACATCCTAACCATGATTAGTGAGAGCAAGGAAACCTTAAGTTCACAAGCTCTTGCTGAGAGCGTCGGAACCAATGCTAGTTATATTCGTAAGGTGATTGCCTTATTGAAAAACGCTGGCTTAATTACTTCCCATCAAGGAAAAACAGGCTATCAACTCAGTAAGTCCCCAAAGGAAGTGACCTTACTTGAAATTTATTTTGCGACACAAGAAGTCAGCCATATCAGCTTATTTCCTGTTCACCAAAATAGCAACCCTGATTGCCCAGTAGGGAAACATATCCAGGCTGCCGTTTCACCACTATTTGCTAGCGCTGAAGCTCAACTTGAGAAGGAACTAGCCCAGCAAACCTTAGAAGATGTCATTAACAATCTTTATAAAGAAGCCAAACAAAAACGAAACTGATTTGCATGCAGATCAGTTTTAAAAAGACTATACTTGTATCTATATCAGATACAATTAAAAAATAGAAAAGAGAAGACAATGAAAGCTGCACAACATACTACTTATAACAAAAAGAATATCACTCTTAACATCACAGAAATCGCAAAACCAAGTATCACAGACAAAGAAGTTTTGGTCAAAGTCACCGCTGCTGGTGTTAATCCTCTGGATAACATGATTTCCCGAGGAGAAGTCAAGATGATCGTCCCTTACAAACTCCCACAAACTGCAGGTAATGAAGTGGTCGGTATCATTGAAGAGACCGGTAGCCAAGTCAAAAATCTCAAAGTCGGAGACCGAGTTTTTGGGCGTTTACCACTTGATCATATTGGTGCCTTTGCAGAATACCTAGCTGTCGATAGTCAGGCTCTAGCCAAGGTCCCAGACTATCTTTCTGACGAGGAAGCGGCTGCTGTGCCTTTGACTGCCTTGACTATTATGCAAGCCTTAGAACTCATGGGTGCTCAAGCTGGCAAAACGATCTTTATCTCTGGTGGTACAGGCGGTGTCGGTGGGATGGCCATTCCGATTGCTAAGGCCAAAGGTTTGAAGGTTATTACCAATGGGGCTGGAGATAGCGCTGAGCGTGTATTGAACCTAGGAGCGGACCGCTTTATCGATTACAAAACAGAGGATTTTACAAAAACTGTTAGCCAGGTTGATTATGTCCTCGATACCCTTGGGGGTGCTGAGACTGAAAAACAAATGTCTATCATAAAAAAAGGTGGTCAGCTTGTTTCCCTCCGTGCTATGCCAAATGGTGACTTTGCCAAACGCATGAACCTGCCAAAATGGAAACAGATGATTCTTGGCTTAGCCGGTCGCAAATTTGATAAGATGGCTGATGAATACGGCATTCACTACAATTTTATCTTTGTAGAAAGCAATGGTGCTCAATTACAAGAGGTAGCTGACCTCTTTAGCAAACTCGAAATCAAGCCATCTATCGATACAGTCTATCCATTTGAAGAAGTAAATAGCGCCTTAGACAAGGTCGCTAATGGTCGCTCACGTGGAAAAACAGTCCTCAGCTTTAAGAAATAAAAAGGAAAAGACAATGTCATATCTTACTACAAAAAATCAATACATCACAGTCGACGGGAACAAAATCGCTTATCGCGAACTTAGTAAAGGCAAATCAAAACTACCTCTTCTGATGCTGGTCCATTTGGCAGCAACCCTCGACAACTGGGATCCAAAACTCTTGGACTTGATTGCTGAAAAACACCATGTGATTGTGGTCGACCTTCCTGGTGTCGGTGCTAGTCAAGGAAAAGTGGCCCCAACCATTCCTGGAATGGCTGAGCAGACAATTGCCTTTGTAAAAGCCCTTGGTTACGATAAAATCAATCTCCTAGGTCTTTCTATGGGAGGGATGATTGCCCAAGAAATGGTTCGAATCAAGCCTGATTTGGTCAACCGTCTCATCTTGGCAGGAACAGGACCTCGAGGAGGAAAAGAGGTCGATAAGGTTACAGGGAAAACATTTAACTATATGTTTAAAGCTGGACTCGAGCGCATCGATCCTAAACGCTATATCTTCTATAACCATGATGAACAAGGAAAAATCGAAGCCTTGAAAGTTCTCGGACGAATGGGGATGCGCACCAAAGAATTTGTGGACAAAGACATGAGTGTGCCTGGTTTCTTGACTCAACTCAAAGCTATTAAACGTTGGGGGAAAGATTCTCAAGACGACCTAAGATTTATCACCCAACCAACCTTAATCGTCAACGGCGACAAGGATATGCAGGTTCCAACGGAAAATTCTTATGATATGCATGAGAAAATAAAAGATAGTAAGTTTATCATCTATCCAAATGCTGGTCACGGTTCGATCTTCCAATATGCAGAGGAGTTTTCAAAAGAACTCATTTCTTTCTTGGAGGATTAATATGGTCAAAACCATTCTAATAACAGGTGCTACGGATGGCATTGGAAAGCACTTGGCAAAGAAACTGGCCAGTGAAGGCCATCAGGTCATTCTTCATGGGCGTAATCCTCAAAAACTGGAATTGGCGCTTCAAGAGGTTCGGGCCGTTTCCTTGAGAGGTAGAGTTTCTAGCTACTTGGCAGATTTTTCAAAATTAGATGATGTTTATCGATTTGTGGAGGAAATCAAGCGAGACTTTCAAAGGATCGATGTCTTGTTTAACAACGCAGGACTGTATGCAGGAAAAGAACGAAAAGCAAGTGCTGAAAATACCGAGTTGACTTTTATGTTATCCGTTCTGGTTCCCTATGTATTAACAACTGAGCTAAGTCCCTTGTTAGAAAAAGCGGCTGACGGTCGTGTCATTAATACCTCTTCCTATATGCATCATTTTGCCAAGGTCAAGGATTTGGATTTTGGATTTGAGAACAACTACAATCCCGGATTGGCCTATAATAATTCCAAACTCTATACCATCTGGATGACACGATATCTAGCAAGAGATCTCTTTTTAAAAGGTTCAAATATCACTATTAATGCCTATCATCCCGGCTTGATTTCAACCAACTTAGGGAATAATTCCAGTGATGAAAAGACGAAAAACTCTCTCTTCGGACGACTGATGAAGTCTCTCTCAAAAGATCTAGATCAGGGAATCGAAACAGGCTATTATCTCACCTTATCAGAGGAAGTCAGGGGCTTGACTGGCTACTATTTTGACGAAAAGAAAGTGAAGTCTGTATCTGAAAAAGGCTACTCATTTGAAAAAGCACAAGATTTAATCAATTACTGCAATGATAAAATTGAGTTGTTTAAACAGAAATATGCTCTACTTAATTAGAAAAAAGTTCAATTTCCGTTTTACGAGAAAGAGAACTACCAATTCAAGAATAAAGGAATTCGTGTCACGAGCGCCTTCAGTATTGAGCAACTTACTCTTTGGAGCGGCTAAAGCTTCTCTGGTTCTTTGGTCATAATAGACCGCTTGACCATTGCATTCGCCGATAAAGACGCGACGTCTAAGAAAAAACATATTTACTTCTTTCTATTTATGAAAATAAGTCTTCAAATTTTGGAATTTTATTATCCTAGTATACCATAAACCAACTTACTAGGTCATAGAATAGCTAAGAGCTACATCTTGCTAAAAGGTTGACAGGACTTCGCTCCATAGGATATGATGGGAATACTTGGAATTTTAACTCTGCACGATTTTTACTCCTTCTACTGAAAAAGCGTTGGTGAGTTCAATTCTATATTTGGAGGTTTCTATGAAAATCTATTATTCAAAATTTGTCGGTGTCGGCTATCTAGTCTTTGCGGTGGGTGTATTCTTTCAATTTTTCTTTTTCCTCGCGCATGGATTGATCGACTTTTCCCAGCTTAGTCTTCTCACTGTGGTTCCAACCATCCTCTTTTTCGCTGCTATCTATTCAACGATTGCAGGCATCAAAAGACTTTCTAGTCGTAGGCTCTCCTTTGAATTCACCTTTGAAGGCATTTATGTCTATCCTGAGCTCTTCTTTTCCAAGGAAATCTTCATCCCAAAAGAAGAATTGTTGCGAGCATCGTATGTTGAAGTGGATGTCAGTGACCCCGACCATGTCAACAGCAAAGCTTGCTATTTAGATTTTGACCTGAGAGAGGTGACCCAGCTAGAAGATATTTCTAAGTCAAACGTCATCATCGATACAAGTGTTCTGATATTGCGGCTCGCCCTTAGCCTCTGTCGATTTAGAGAGGAAGAAAAAGCCGAGTTGGCGACCTATCTAAAAGAAAACTACGGCATTGATTTCTTATATTAGCAAGTAAAAAAAGCCCTGATGTAGGGCTTTTTTGATATTGTCCTTATTATCTTTCACTTTAACGCGAGCTTGCTAATTAGCCAACTTAAACGTCGTGTAAATTTGAATGCTTAAAATTTTATGCTTCGAAAACTTGTAAAAAAGCAAGAACATTTCTCCACCCTTACTTCATGTTGATGTGCTTAGTTACGGTAAAACTGGTTATCTTTGTCGCTTACAGATTGACCGATAGACAAGACATCTTGACTGCCATCTGTACCTGTCACTTCGTTTTGGACTCCAGCTGGGGTAAAGATCAGTCGTGCCCCTTGCCCACCACCGACAAGATGAATACCTGTTGAGTAGTAGCCGTCTTTTTCCTCTACTTGACCCATCTCGTATTTAAAGGTTCCATTTGAACTTTGGATCGTTACAATTCCATCTGCTGTGACTGTTGCAGTTGTTCCCGCGTAGTTTTCCCAAGTTCCTACAAATTTAGCGTAAGCCTCTTGTGATTTTTTCTTATCTTCCTTTTGTTCTGCTTGAGTAGTTGTAGCTTCTGTCGCACTATTTGATTCTGACTTCTGCTCCTCTTTTTGGCCTGCTTCAGTTTTACTTGCGGACTCTGTAGTCACCTTGCTTGTTGTCTCCTTTTGGTTTGAAGATGACGTATTCTTGTCAGTCTTTCCACCACAGGCAACCAAGGTCAAGGCAGCCAACAAGGTCAGGACTGATAGGCTCGTATAGCGCAATGTTTTGTTTTTCATAAAAATCTCCTTTGAAATAGACACAGATAAAAGTAGCTCGTCAGATTTTGCATATATTTGACGGCTGTATCGTAGTCTTCAGTGTATCATTTATTTGCTTTTAATTCAACAGCTATCATATGTCGAAAAAAGGCTAATCCAAGTAGGAATTAGCCCTTTTATTTCTAGTTTTGATTCGCTCGTTTTTTAGTAGATAAACATGGCATCGCCAAAGCTAAAGAAACGGTATTTTTCATCGATAGCATGTTGGTAGGCTTCGAGGACCAATTCACGGCCTGCAAAAGCTGAGACTAGCATGACCAAGGTAGACTTCGGCAAATGGAAATTAGTAGAAAAAGCATCCACCACCTTCCAGTCATAGCCCGGTTTGATAAAGATATTAGTCCAGCCAGAATCGGCCTGGATTTGCCCGTCAAACTTGCTTCCGATGGTTTCTAGCGTACGGATAGAGGTTGTCCCCACAGCAATGACACGGCCACCATTTTCTTTGACCTGACGCAAGGTCGCTGCAGCTTCCTCAGACAATTGGTAAAACTCTGAGTGCATCTCGTGCTCATCCAAGTTATCTACTGAAACGGGTCTAAAGGTCCCAAGTCCAACATGCAAGGTCAGGTAGACTAGGTGAATGCCTTTTTGCTGGATTTCTTCTAGTAATTCTTTGGTAAAATGTAGCCCTGCAGTTGGGGCTGCTGCTGATCCACTCTCCTTGGCATAGACTGTCTGGTAACGTTCACGGTCATCCAATTTTTCGTGAATATAAGGAGGCAAAGGCATTTCTCCAAGACTTTCAAGCACTTCTAGGAAAATTCCTTCATACTCAAAACGGACAATACGACCGCCATGAGTTAATTCCTCAGTCACGACTGCGCTAAGTCGACCATCACCAAAGATAACACGGGTGCCGACCTTGAGACGTTTAGCTGGTTTAGCCAAGACTTCCCATTCGTCTCCTGCTGTATTTTTCAAAAGCAAGAGTTCAACATGGCCCCCTGTTTCTTCTTTTTGACCATGAAGTCGAGCTGGCAAAACGCGGGTATCATTCATAACCAGGGCATCACCTGGCTCTAGCATTTCGATAATAGAGTGAAAGTGGCGATCTTGAAATTCACCTGTTTTGCGATTGACCATCAAGAGTTTAGAGGCATCGCGCTTTTCCAAAGGCGTCTGAGCAATCAATTCCTCTGGCAAGTGAAAATCAAAATCATTTGTATTTAATGTCGTCATTCTTCTTTTCTCTTCTCATTTATTCAAATTACTTATCAAAGCGAACTTCTTCAAGTAGGTACTCGATGAAGCGTTCACCCATCTTAGACAAGCTAGTTTTCTCATGCTGGATATAAACCAGTTCAATCGGATCATCAATATCAAGTGGAATCGAAACGATATTGTCTCCATTGAGGTTACTATTAAGGATACCAGTCGCGATGGTATAGCCGTCCAAACCAATCAAGAGATTGAACAAGGTCGCACGGTCACTAACCACGATGGATTTCTTGTGGTGTTCCTGAGACAAAATCTCCTCTGAGAAATAGAAGGAATTATGGGTACCTTGGTCATAACTTAAGTATGGAAAGTCTTCTAGGTCTGCCAACTGCACCTTGTCTCTTTTAGCAAGAGGGTTAGTCTTGCTGACAAAGATATGGGGTTGGGCTGTAAAGAGATGGTGAGCAACCAGATGGTTGTCGTCCAACATCTTCGAAAGAACGTCCCGGTTATAGCTATTTAAAAAGAGGACCCCTACTTCACTTCGGAAGTTCTTGACGTCGTCGATGATCTCCCAAGTTCTCGTTTCACGCAAAAAAAGCTCGTACTTTTCCATATCGCTTTTCTTAAGCAAGGAAACAAAGGCATTAACTACAAAGGCATAGTGTTGCGAAGACACACTAAAAAGCTCGCGATGAGCGATTGGATTCTTATAACGTTCTTCTAGAAGTTGCGTTTGCTCGACAACCTGACGGGCATAGGATAGAAACTCCATCCCATCACGTGTGAGGGTGATTCCTTTAGGATTTCGGATAAAAATCTCAATTCCCATCTCATTTTCTAAATCACGAACGGCATTTGATAGAGAAGGCTGAGTAATGAAAAGTTGCTTGGCAGCCTCATTCATCGAACCAGTCTCTACGATTTTGATAATATAGTGTAATTGTTGAATTCTCATGCTTTTATTGTACCATACTTGAGGCAATATAAAAAGAACCAGTAACTGAAAGCCAAGCTAGTCGCATATCAGTCTTTTTGCAGCTCATAAAAAAGAGGTTGGAAGATTTCCAACCTCTTTTTCTGTTCTAGCAAGTTAAAACTAGCTGTCTTTTCTCCAAAAGATGGCTAATAAAATCATGGCTCCCAAAACTGATGGGATAATAGCCGTATCAGCTAAAATAGGGCCCCAAGTTCCAAAAAGCATTTGACCCAGGAAAGCACCAATCCAACCCAGGAACATTTTCCCGAAGCATCCCATCCGTTCTCCACGATTGGTGATAGCTCCTGCTAATAGTCCGATCAAAAGACCAACAAACATACTTCCAATCATAGTTTCTCCTTAAATTGCCCAATCTCCATTGCGGAAGAGTGGTACGCGTGTTCCATCCTCACGGATACCATCGATATCCATTTGGTTAGAACCAATCATAAAGTCAACGTGAACATCTGAACGATTAAGTCCTGCAGCTTCTAGCTCTTCTTCGCTCATCTCAGCTCCACCAACAACGCTCGTTGCATAGGCTGCACCGATAGCCAAGTGGTTAGAAGCATTTTCATCGAAAAGGGTGTTAAAGAAGGTAATCCCTGACTGAGAAATTGGACTTGGATCTGGTACCAAAGCACACTCACCCAAGGCACGCGCACCAGCATTCTTAAAGACGAGGTCCTTCATTACTTGATTACCCTTCTCAGCCGAAATATCAACGATTTGACCATTTTCAAAGGTCACTTTGATCCCTTCGATGATGTTTCCGTTGTAGCTAAGAGGTTTTGTAGAAGTGACATAACCATCTGCACGACGGAAGTCAGGCGCTGTAAAGACTTCTTCTGTTGGCATATTTGGCAAGAATCCTTCGCCTTGAGCATTGATAGCTCCTGCTGATTCCCAAACGTGGTTCTTCGGCAATCCAAGTGTCAAGTCTGTCCCAGGCGCTGTGTAGTGAAGGGCTGAGAATTGCTCTTTGTTCAACATCTCTGCCTTGCTCTTTAAGATAGCTGCGTGTTCTTCCCAAGCCTTAACTGGATCTTCTTCGTAGACACGGCAAGTCTTGAAGATTTGGTCCCAAAGGAGGTCCACCGCTTCTTCGTCGCTTGCAGCATTTGGAAAGACCTTCTTAGCCCACTCTAGTCCAGCAGCAGCTGCTACAGTCCAGCTAACCTTGTTAGATTGAGTTGCGATACGCATTGGCTTCATTGCAATTCCCATAGCTTTGGCAGAAGCTGAGAGCTTTTCAGCATCCACTCCGTTCAAGGCACCTGGATCAGAAGAACGAACACCGAGACGACTTGCTTTGTTTTCAAGAAGGTAGTTCATCTCAGCGATCTTGTATTCTGGCACATTGTCCAAACGCTCCATCGGCGCGTGAAGGAATTTCTCACGGTTTACAAAGTCATCTGCCCATTGAACAATAACTTCGTGCGCTCCAAGTGCATAGGCTTCTTTGACGATTAAGTGAGCCAACTCACGTTGCTCCACATCGATAGAGAGAGCCAAGGTATGACCAGGTTGCACGTTCACTCCGTTTGCAACCAAAAGCTTAGCGTATTTTCCTAGATTTTCTTTAAAATTTGGTAAAACCATCTTGTTTCTCTTTTCTATTTTTATTTCAAATCTTTGAGCATATTTGTCTTACTCAAAATTCTTCCCTTACTAGTATATCACATATGATATAAATTTAAAAACAAGCCTAATAAAGCTTGTTTTTAATTAGCTAAAACAAAAGTCGTGTACATATCTTTCCACTTCTTTTTCCATAGATTGAATCTCACAAATATCCCATCTATTTTTTTTAGAAGTTATCTTTGCCATCATCTGTAATTTTAAACTCTGACGATGGAATATCCCTTCTCTTTCCCATTGTTCTAATTTAGCCTCTGGATAGGAGTTGCCAAACCTGGAGTTCTGACTATCGGTAATGATACAAAGATTACCAAAGGAATGTAAAAACTCAGCAGGTAATTGTCTCTCTCCATCATGTCCATTTGGATTCTGAGGATACCAATGCTCTATGGAGCGACGATATGCAAATTTGAAATGATCAAAATTAATATCCTTGTACTCTTTCTTCAATTCTTCACGATTTTTCCATAAAACATAATCTACAAAGTTAAAAGCATAAACGGGAATTGCCCCATATTTTTTGATACTTTTATATTCGATAAACAATCTTTCTTTTGCATATCTCACTGCCATTTTTTCAAGAAAATCCTTAAACTGACTAGCAAATTCTGTTTGATTTAACTCTTCAATATGGTTAAACAAGAATTGCAAGATTTCATATAACCAACGACTATCTCGATTGGCAGTAAAGGTCACAGCAAACATGGATTGAAGGAGGATAATGTTTTTGTTTAAATTGTCAAAAGTATTTTTTTGATAATTAATTCGAATTTCATTTCGTTGATATGTCTCATACTGACCTCGTTTGATTTGCCATTCGGTTTCATTTTCTAATTGGACATTTTTTACGATAAGCGTATCAAATATATGCTTCATAGTCAGAAGTAGTTGCCCAAATTGTTGGACCCATTCTCTATCTCGTCGTTCAATTTCAAAAATTTTCAATAATTTTTTATCATCAAATGTAGTTTCATTACTTCCTTCCATGATGAAAAAAACTTGAAGCAAAAAGGTTGGAAAATCAATTACAGTCGTATAATTTGAAATGTCTGCTCCATTATTTACTAAGCTACTACTTTCATACTTTGTCTGAGTAATTGCATTTAGTAAACTCTGTTGCTCAATTTTTTTTACTCTTATTTTCTCAAATACACTATCCAATTTGAAGTTAGTAAATTCTTTACCAAAAATTTTCTCCCCCTCTTCATCAGTATCTTTTGGTCTACTTCGGATTTGAAAAGTTTTTATTACCGGCTTATCAAACTCTGCACAGGCATCCCAGATTTTCGCAAATTTTTGTGCCATTTCTTGATCTTCACCAAATTTAGACATCATTTGTG
This sequence comes from Streptococcus pseudopneumoniae, assembly GCF_001074155.1. GTDB lineage: Bacteria > Bacillota > Bacilli > Lactobacillales > Streptococcaceae > Streptococcus > Streptococcus pseudopneumoniae_A. The sequence continues at coordinate 45,544 of NZ_JUUZ01000027.1, read as the reverse complement.
CCTTAAGAATCTCATGAGCCTCTAGTTGTTCGCCTCGAGAGTTGAAACGTTCGAAATAAAGATTCAAATCTAAATCTTCAGGAAGTGTACTCCGAAAAATGATAACCTTCTCAAAAAGATAATGAACGAAAGACTGAGGATCCAATTGGCGCTCTTCTAACACTTTTTTCAATGCATCTTTAGCATGTCTGTAGCCTCTAATTAGCTCATTTTCATCGCCCTCTAAAATTTTTTTCTTGGCAAATAAATCTCGAATATTCTCATTTGATTTCTTCCGAGCTGGGAAGGTAAGATTAACAGCTTTCAATCTATCAAAACCAAACTCATGCTTCAAGGCTAAGGCAATCAAATTAAGGGCTGTTGTCCGTTGTTGCCCATCTATGATTTTGAAAAGGTCATTCTCTTTATTAACGACTAATGTTCCAATATAATAATTATAATTGTCTCTATTTTCTTGACAAGCATCTGCTACGTCGTTCAATAACTGCTCAATTTCATCATAAGTCCAAGCAAAATTTCTCTGATAAAGAGGGATAGCATAGGTATCTTCATTTAACAAACGATTAACTGATAAGCTTATATGTGTTTCTACCATTTATCTTTTTCCTCTTCTATAATCTTGTCCACAGTATAATTTTCAAATAACTCTCTATCTATCTTGACCATGAAATCATTCGGAGTGACAGCATGAGATAAAAGTTGAAATAATTTTTGAACCTCTTTTTGTCTAAACCTTCCACCAGCAGCATAGTTTCCTACCGTTGCATCATATATGGCTTTAGACTTAACTCTAGGGTAATAAGACCAAATGAACAGGGTCTCTACTATCTCCTTTGATAGCTCATCTTTTCCAAATCTATCTGCGAAAAGTGAACAAATGTTTAGGAATATATTGTGACACTTGAGGTAGCGTCCTTTTGAGCTATTGTAAATGTTCAACATACCTTCTGGGTAAGCTAGATTTTTTTCTTCCCCTTCAGGTTCATCAGAAAATCCTAACTCTTCATTTAAAAAATCTTTATGTTCCTTAATAGTTTCATGAGCAGATTCAATATACTCAAAAAATTTACTTCCATCAATGATTGGCATAGTAATGGACATGGGGAGATTTTCAATATGACGATACAATTCTAGGTATGGAAAATTCTGGTTCAAATCAACGCCTTTAAAATCGTCAATAAAATCCTCTGTAAAACGGAGATAAGATCCATAACGCTTGTTTGTTAATCCTGTTTCTCCCCTAGACCAACGCCTCATACGAAAAAGATGTTTATCAAATAACTCTTTGAGACTTAAATCTTTATCTTCTACAAATTGCTCCCACTTTTCCACAATTCTTTCATCTTCGGTATCTTCCTTGCGAAGATGATAGGCTTTGAGCAAATCATGAGGTTCTAAAGATTTACCACGATTATTCTGAGAATCAAATAACTGAAAGGCTTCAGATAATCGTTCCTGTGGCATAGTAATCACAGAGACAGCACAATTCTCTAATAAAAAGTTGCAAATATCTTGTGCCTCATTTTCACCAACCAATTGAGTCAAATTTTTCCACTCATTATAATTTTCACTCGCATGATAGCAAGATAGCTCTCCAAATTCAGCACTCAGCAGTTGATTAGCACCCTTATAATTCTCTAATCTATCTAATAAATGAAGAAACAAGGAAATTGAAATTAGCCGTTGCTGTCCATCGACAATATCTAAATATCCATCATTTTCATGTAAGATAACGGAACCAATCTGATATTCCTTTTTCCCCATAGCATCTCGTAAATCATAAAAAAGATTACGTATATGCTTTCTGCTCCATTTATAAGGTCTTTGATAAGAAGGAATTCGCAAATCCTCTTCTTTCAATAGTTCACCAACCTTTTTAGAAGTAAATTGAATACTCATATTATCCTCATCTATATTTATCTATCATTTCTTGAATTGTTTGCTCCATATCCTCTACTAAAATCCGAGGAGACAAAACAGTTATTGCTTCCCCTTGTCCTAGTAACCATCTTTTAAGGCCTGGTGTATGCTGACTTTCAAACTTAATATGGGTCCAGTCACCATTTTTCCCAACTATTTTTGCATTTGGAAATTGATCCATCACAATATTCGGATCGTACAAGTACTCGATTTCAATATTGATTTTCTTCCCAATAAAAGCGTCTACTCTCTCGTTACGAATGTCTCCATCTCTAAATTTATCTCGATAAGAAATAGAGGGTTTCTCTATATCACTATGAGACCAGGACTGGATACGGTCTACTCTTAAAGTAATATAAGTCTCATATTTCAACTGGTATACAACCAGATAGAAATAATGACTGTCATAGTAAAGAGAGACTGGCAAAACAGTCTGCCTCTTAGAAGACTCAGAATACGGGTTTTGATAGATAATATCTAGAACCTGTTCATGCAAAATAGCTTCCGATAAATCCCAAATTTTCTCTACTCTATCTTGCTGATCCGTTAAGGGAGTATAGTTAAGTTTTTCACTGCCAATGATCTGCTCAATTTCTTTCTGGTCATCACGAGGAACTAAGGCAAGTAAATTTTTTAGTAAGCTATCAATTTCTGGTTTATTCAGTGCTCGATTTTCCAATAAAATCTTTGAAATAACGAGAATATCCTTTTTATTAAAAACTGACTTACTTGCTAAGCAATACTTATTCGTTTTACGGTTATAAAACAAATCTCCACTATAACTGGTGTTACTAGATAAAATATCACGGAGTAGCGAAAAATCTCTCTGTATCGTCTTTTCACTAACCTCAAATTCCTGGGCTAATTGCTTTTTTCCTAATGAAGTACCTAACTGTAAACGTAAAAAAATGTTTAGTAGTCTCTCTTGATCATTCATTTGCAGTCCTTCTTATTATTTTTCAAGCGATGTTAGACACACCGTCATTCCCCACTTAAAACGAACAATCAAACGAGATTGAACATTTTTCAATTGATCTGGTTCAGAGTCACTAGATAAAACAATTTGCTTATCCTTAACATGTAGAGAATTAAATAGATTAAAGAATTTTTCTTGAATCATATCATCTTTTTCTCCCAATATCTGGATATCATCAACGATAAGAAGGTCTAATTTTGCATCTCTAACTTTTTGTATTTCTAGCTCATTTTCTAATAAGTTTTCAGCAGAAATATATTTTACTCGCTTTTCTGGATGGTTCTCAAGAACCTTATTTCCAATTGCTTGAAGGAGATGTGTTTTACCTGAACCCGATTTTCCATAAATATAAAGGGGGTTATATTTTAATCCTAAGTTCTCAACTACTGCTACGGCTCCTTTCTTTGCTGAATCATTATCATCTCTTTCTATAAAACTTTCAAATTGATACTTGTTATTTAAGCCTGTATTGTTCATCATTTAAACCTCTTTCTTTTTATGATATAAGTATAACAAAACAGATGGACAATATTTGTCCGTCTGTTAATTTTTATTTAAAACAAATCATCAAACAAACTCAACTGATTATCCTCTGGCATATTGCCGAGAATTCCCATTTCATCCATCTTTTCAACCAAGGTTGATGAGAGTCCTCCGCGTTTGCGCAACTCAGTTTTAGAGAGGAATTCTCCCTCTTGACGCGCACGAACCAATTGCTTAGCAACGTTCTCTCCTAGTCCATCCATAGCGACAAACGGTGGGATGAGGGTATCTCCATCGATGATGAATTCAGTTGCATCACTGCGATAGAGGTCCAATTTGCCGAACTTAAAGCCACGTTCCCACATCTCATTGACGATTTCAAGTGTTGTGTAGAGGTCAATTTCTACGTTGGAAGCTTCATTATTCTTACGTTTTTCAGCAATTTCTTGCATCTTGCGTTTGATTGCATCCAATCCTGCCCCCATAGTTTTGATATCAAAGGCCTTAGCACGGATTGAGAAGTATGCACAGTAATAATAAATCGGATGGTGAACCTTGAAGTAGGCCACACGAAGGGCCATCATAACGTAGGCTGCCGCATGGGCTTTAGGGAACATGTACTTAATTTTTCCACAAGATTCGATATACCACTCAGGCACATTATTGGCCTTCATAGCTTCGATATAACCATTGCGCTCTTCTTCTGATATTTTGAGCCACAATCCCTTACGCACTCGCTCCATGATGGTAAAGGCCATCTTAGGATCTAGGCCAGCGTGCATGAGGTAAACCATGATGTCATCCCGACATCCGATAACGGTTGATAGGTCCGCAATTCCAGTCTTAATCAAATCCTGGGCATTTCCCAACCATACGTCGGTACCGTGAGACAGCCCAGAAAGTTGAAGCAACTCCGCAAAGGTCGTCGGATGGGTTTCATCCACCATGCCTCGAACAAAGTTAGTTCCAAACTCTGGAATACCAAGCATACCAGTTGAAGTCCCGATTTGCTCAGGTGTCACTCCTAGGATATCTGTACCTGAGAAAAGGGCCATGACATCAGAATCATCCATAGGAATATCATTTGGATCAATGCCTGACAAGTCCTGAAGTTTCCGAATCATAGTCGGATCATCATGCCCTAGGACATCGAGCTTGAGGACGTTCTCATCGATATCGTGGAAGTTAAAGTGAGTGGTCTGCCATTCAGCAGTGACATCATCGGCAGGATACTGCACAGGAGTAAAGTCATAGACATCCATATAATTAGGGATAACAACGATTCCTCCTGGGTGCTGACCGGTCGTACGTTTAACACCAGTAGCTCCCAGAGCTAGACGTTCCACCTCTGCAGCACGATAAAGCTTTCCATAATCCCGCTCGTAACCCTTGACAAAGCCATAGGCTATCTTAGCTTTCACCGCACCTACCGTTCCTGCACGGAAGGCATACTCTTCCCCAAAGATATCACGTACATCCAAGTGGGCGCTCGGCTGATCCTCCCCTGAGAAGTTCAAATCGATATCGGGAACCTTATCCCCGTCAAAACCAAGGAAGGTCTCGAAAGGAATATCCTGTCCATTCTTGCTGAGTTTGTGGCCACAGTTTGGACAGTCTTTATTTGGCATATCAAAACCTGAACCGTAGGAACCATCCGTGATAAACTCACTGTACTGACACTGACCACAGACATAGTGAGGAGAGAGAGGATTGACCTCGGTAATCCCAATCATGGTCGCAACGAAACTGGATCCAACAGACCCACGGGAACCAACCAAGTAACCCCGTTCGTTGGAACGGTGCACTAGCATCTGTGAAGCCAGATAAATCACGGCGAAACCATTCCCTAGGATAGAAGTCAATTCCTTTTCAATCCGTAAATCAACAATATCTGGCAGTGGATTTCCATAAATTTCAAAAGCTTTTTTATAGGTTAACTCGGCAACTGTTTCTTCGGCTTTATCAATGAAAGGCGTGTACAAATCACCCTTTACAACCTCCACAGGTTCAAAGATTTCTGCTAGGGCATTGGTATTTTCAATGACAATCTTGCGAGCCAAATCTTCCCCTAGAAAGGCAAATTCATCCAACATTTCATTGGTTGTTCTAAAATGCGCCTTTGGTAGCGGAGCTGGTTGGGCAGCTTCTCCATGACCGATCGTTCGGTTAATCATGGCTCCCTGACCTAGACTTCGCACGATGATTTCTCGATAAATCTCATCCTCTGGTTCGAGATAGTGGACATTTCCTGTCGCAAGAACCGGCTTGCCGAGACGATCTCCAACCTCAATCAGGCTCTTGATAATGGTGTGGAGTTCTTCCATGTCCTTGACCTGCTCTTTGGCAATCAGAGGTGCATAGATAGCAGGAGGCATCACCTCGATAAAGTCATAGTATTTCGCAACTTCGACTGCTGCATCCACACCTTGTGATACGACTGCATCAAAGACTTCTCCTTCTGTACAAGCAGAGCCCAAGATTAAACCTTCTCGATGGGCATCTAGCACCGTACGTGGAATCCGTGGAACTCCTTCAAAATACTGGGTATTTGAGAGAGAAACTAGCTTAAAGATATTTTTCAAGCCCACTTGATTTTTCACATAGATGGTCGCATGCTTGACGCGAGCTTTTTTATAAGAGTCCGGACTGATTAAATCAATATTCAATCTAGCCAAATCTGTCACACCATGTTTTTCTGCCACTTCCTTGATAAAGATAAAGAGCAGACGGCCAGTTGCTTCCGCATCATAGTTGGCCATGTGGTGGTGTTCTAGGGCAACTCCAAAACGCTTGGTCAAAGGTCCTAGACCGTGGCGCTTGTATTCAGGATAGAGATTTCTTGCGAACTCTAGCGTATCGATGACAGGCTGAGTGATTTTTGGCAGCCCATGACGTTCATAATTGGCATTCATAAAGCCAACGTCAAAGGTTGCATTGTGGGCTACGAGAACGGTATCTTTACAGAATTCTTGGAATTCTTTCAGAACTTGAACCAAGGGTTTGGCATTTTTTACATGGTCATCCGTAATTCCTGTCAATTCTGTCGTAAAGGCTGACAAAGGATGCCCTGGATTGATAAACTCATCAAATTCAGCAACGATATTACCCTTATACATCTTGGAAGCTGCAACCTGAATCAAGTCATTATAGATAGCTGAAAGTCCTGTTGTTTCCACGTCAAAAACTACATAGGTAGCTTCAGAAAGGTCCATCTCCACTTCGTTATAGACGATAGGAACACGGTCTTCAACGATATTGGCTTCCATCCCATAGATCAGCTGGATGCCAGCTTTCTTAGCTGCCTTATAGCCATGAGGGAAGGATTGAACATTTCCGTGGTCCGTGATTGCTACTGCCTTGTGTCCCCATTTGGCTGCTTTCGCAACGAGTTCTTCAACTTCAGGTAGAGCATCCATGGTGGACATATTGGTATGTGCATGGAACTCAACTCGACGTTCTCCCTCTGGCATCAAGTCTTTACGCTCATAGTGGACAACTTCCTGCACATCTTGCACATTCATGGTCAAGTCTCGCGTGAAATTATTCATTTCAACATTCCCACGAACACGAAGCCAAGAGTTTTTCTTGATCATGTCAAACTTCTGAGCTTCTTCTTCATTTTTGACCCATTTTTGCATGGAGAAGCTAGATGTATAGTCAGTCATCTTGAAATTAATCAAGACACGACCCGTTCTAGTCACCTTCTGCTCAACATCAAAGACAACTCCTTCAAAGACCAGACGGTTCTCCTCAGTATTGACCTCAATCATTGGAGTAATTTCTGCCTTGTCTAGTTTTGGCTTGGCAGCTACCTTCTTAGCTTGAAAATCAAAGACAGGCTTATCCTCTACTGGAGGTGGTGGCGCCATCTGTTCCAACTGTTCCATAGCCCGAAGAGTTTCTTCATTAGCAGCCTGAACAATCATTTGATTTTCTGAATGGAAAGCTTCTTGCTCTTCCTTGGTCAAACCTTCATTTTTCTCTAAAACACAAGTGAATTTAGGAAAGCCAAAAAGTTCAAGTTGTTTGCTAAGATTAGGGAGATGATTTTTTCTAAAATGTTCTGTATCTGCTGCTTCAGAAGCCTCAATAATCAACTGATCATTTTCAACTCGAACCTGAAATCCCTGATACACGGAACGAAAACCTTGACTAGCACAAGGTCCATCTGAAAAAGCCTCTTGATAGTAGGCTTGTAGAAGCTCTTTTGAAAAATCTTGATCTTTCGTTTTAATCTCGAAAGTCGCTTGATTTCCTGTTTTTGAAAATTCTTCTTTCAATCCCTTCTTCAATGCTAAAAAGAGTTCAAAGGGCAGAATATTTTCAAAGACAAAACGAAACTCCCAAATATTACTTTGTTTGTGTACAATAACTTGTTCAATTTCAGCCTGGGAGAAGGCCTCATGATTTCTTATCTCAGCGGGAATTCCCAACTGATTCATTAAAATTTCAAAAGTGGTTGACATCCATTTCCCTCACAATATACTCCTTCTATTTTACCATATTTGAGGCAATTTTAGCTATTTCTACCAAACAGAAAAAGAAGCCACAAAGTGACTTCTTTTAAAGTGACGGTGAATTATTCTTCACCTTTGTTTTTCTTAATGATTTCTTCTTGTACTGACTTAGGTACATCTTCGTAGTGGTCGAATACCATCATGAATGTACCACGTCCTTGAGATGCAGAACGAAGAACTGTTGCGTAACCAAACATTTCAGCAAGTGGAACGTAAGCACGAACGATTTGGCTGTTACCGTGTGCTTCCATACCATCTACACGTCCACGACGAGCAGTTACGTGACCCATAACATCACCAAGGTTTTCTTCTGGAACAGTGATTGTTACAAGCATCATTGGCTCAAGGATAGCTGGTTGTGCAGTCTTAGCAGCTTCTTTAAGTGCAAGAGATGCAGCGATCTTGAAGGCAGTTTCAGATGAGTCGACATCGTGGTACGAACCATCGTAAAGCTTAGCTTTAACGTCAACCATTGGGTAACCTGCAAGAACACCGTTAGCCATAGATTCTACCAAACCTTTTTCAACCGCTGGGATAAATTCACGAGGAACCACACCACCGACGATTGCGTTTTCGAATTCGAATCCTTTACCTTCTTCGTTTGGAGTAAATTCAATCCATACATCACCGAATTGACCTTTACCACCAGACTGACGTTTGAAGAATCCACGTGCTTGAGTAGAAGCGCGGAATGTTTCACGGTAAGATACTTGAGGAGCACCTACGTTAGCTTCAACTTTGAACTCACGACGCATACGGTCAACAAGGACGTCAAGGTGAAGCTCACCCATACCAGAGATAACTGTTTCACCAGTTTCAACGTTAGTTTCAACGCGGAATGTTGGATCTTCTTCAGCCAATTTTTGAAGGGCGATACCCATCTTGTCTTGGTCTGCTTTAGATTTTGGCTCAACCATCAATTGGATAACTGGTTCTGGAACGTTGATTGACTCAAGGATGATTTTAGCTTTTTCATCTGTCAATGAGTCACCAGTTGTAGTATCTTTCAAACCAACGGCAGCAGCGATATCACCTGAGTAAACAGTGTCGATTTCTTGACGGCTGTTAGCGTGCATTTGAAGGATACGTCCGATACGTTCACGTTTACCTTTAGAAGTGTTCAATACGTAAGAACCTGATTGAAGAACACCTGAGTAAACACGGAAGAATGTCAAACGACCTACGAATGGGTCAGTCATGATCTTGAAGGCAAGAGCTGCGAATGGCTCTTCGTCAGATGCTGGACGAGTTTCTTCTTCATCTGTATCTGGGTTGATACCTTTAATCGCAGGGATATCAAGTGGGCTTGGAAGGTAGTCGATAACCGCATCAAGCATCAATTGAACACCCTTGTTCTTGAAGGCAGAACCACAAAGTACTGGGTAGAATTCAACGTTGATAGTCGCTTTACGGATACCAGCTTTCAATTCTTCGTTAGTGATTTCTTCACCTTCGAGGTATTTCATCATCAATTCTTCGTCAGTTTCAGCAACTGCTTCAACCAATTTTTCACGGTATTCTTGAGCTTGTTCAAGGTATTCAGCTGGAATATCTTCTTCAAGGATATCTGTACCAAGGTCGTTAGTATAGATTTCAGCTTTCATCTTGATCAAGTCGATGATTCCGCGGAAGTCATCTTCAGCACCGATTGGCAATTGAATTGGGTGTGCATTTGCTTGAAGACGATCGTGAAGTGTGCTTACTGAGTAAAGGAAGTCAGCACCGATTTTGTCCATTTTGTTGGCAAATACGATACGTGGAACTCCGTACTCAGTTGCTTGACGCCAAACTGTTTCAGTTTGAGGCTCAACACCTGATTGTGAGTCAAGAACTGTAACCGCACCGTCCAATACACGAAGAGAACGTTGTACTTCGATTGTGAAGTCCACGTGTCCTGGTGTGTCGATGATGTTTACGCGGTGGTTGTTCCATTGAGCTGTTGTCGCAGCAGATGTGATAGTAATACCACGTTCTTGCTCTTGCTCCATCCAGTCCATTTGTGACGCACCTTCGTGAGTTTCACCGATTTTGTGGATTTTACCAGTGTAGTAAAGAATACGCTCAGTTGTAGTTGTTTTACCAGCATCGACGTGGGCCATGATACCGATATTACGAGTTTTTTCAAGTGAAAATTCGCGTGCCATGAGGTTTGTTTCTCCTATATTTTTTATTTCTATTCTATTATAACACGATTTCAATAAAAACGGATAGGCAGGACCCACCCGTTCTCAATGTTTATCTTGTTTAGTTGGTTTCAACTTGTGAGATGGGAAGTTGAATTGTACTCGGGCTAAAGTTAGTTAGCCGATTTGAGCCGGAACGGGATGCTGTGTGAAAAAGATAAACTTCCTTGTATTCGTCGAATACTGCGTCAGTTTCCTATTTTCACCTTGCATCCTTACCGTTCCTAGCATCATTTTCTTACCAACGGAAGTGTGCGAAGGCACGGTTAGCTTCAGCCATACGGTGAGTGTCTTCACGTTTCTTAACTGCTGCACCAGTGTTGTTAGCAGCATCCAAGATTTCTTTTGCAAGACGGTCTTGCATTGTGTGTTCACCACGAAGGCGAGCAATTGTTACCAACCAACGAAGTCCAAGTGTTGTACGACGTTCTGGACGAACTTCAACTGGGACTTGGTAGTTTGATCCACCAACACGACGTGCACGTACTTCAAGTACAGGCATGATGTTTTCCATAGCTGTTTCAAATACTTCAAGTGCATCGTTACCAGTAGCTTCTTTGATTTGCTCAAAAGCACCGTAAACGATTGAAGCAGCTGTACCACGTTTACCGTCAAGCATAACGCGGTTGATAAGACGAGTAACTAATTGTGAATTGTAAAGCGGATCTGGCAATACTTCACGTTTTGGAGCTCTATTTTTACGACTCATTTCTCTTTATCCCCTTTCCTTATGCTTTTGGACGTTTAGTACCGTATTTAGAACGGCCTTGTTTACGATCGTTAACACCTGCAGTATCAAGTGCACCACGGACGATATGGTAACGTACCCCTGGAAGGTCTTTTACACGTCCACCACGAAGAAGCACCACGCTGTGCTCTTGCAAGTTGTGTCCGATACCTGGGATGTAAGCAGTAACTTCGATAAGGTTGCTCAAACGTACACGAGCAAATTTACGAAGGGCAGAGTTAGGTTTTTTAGGTGTCATAGTTCCAACACGAGTTGCTACACCACGTTTTTGTGGTGAAGAAACGTTTGTTTGAACTTTTTTATGACTGTTGTAACCAACGTTCAAAGCTGGTGATTTAGATTTTTCTACTTTTGATTTACGCGGTTTGCGAACCAATTGGTTAATTGTAGGCATCTACATTCTCCTGTGTTTTTTTTATTTTTGGTGATGATACACTTGGTGACAGCTATCATCTGTGTGTACTTTTGCAACATTTGTCAGCACGTCCCTGTACACTCTTGAGAGACCAAAAGTAAAAAGTACCGTCTAACATTGTACCACGTTTTTTCTATTTTTGTCAATATATTTCTTCTTATTTTTTGACTTCTTTGCTCTAAAATCTCTTTGAAAACGGTCACCTACCAGATAGACTCTTCAACCGACCACATAGACAGAGCTTCTTGTATTTGTCGACAAAATGGTGTTTAATAGATTTGTAAGTAAGAGATCTCTATTACAACTTTATAAAGGAGAAATTATGAAACTCAGACTTGATATTGACCAGCAATACACCGAAGAGCAAATCATCATAGAGGCACCGACCTTGTCCCCTAGAGTTCAAAAGGTTCAGGACTTTGTACAAAATCTTGAACAAAAAGAAACTCTTAAAGGAAAATTCCAAGACCAGGTCTACTTGATTCAGATTAGCAAGATTCAGCGTGTATACATTGAAAATCGTAAGGTTCTGGCCGAAACGGATAGCCAAACCTATACACTTGACATTCGTCTCTACCAAGCAAGTGAAATTCTACCTGCTTCCTTTATCCAAATTTCCCAATCGGAAATTGTCAACATTGATGCAATTAGTCATCTAAAACTAACCTCTAACGGCTTGATTGAAATCTATCTAAAAAACGAAAGTTTTACCTACTCATCTCGCCGTTACCTCAAAACTATTAAGGAGAAATTAGAACTATGAAAAAACAAGTATTCCACGATGCCACAACTGGTATCCTCATCGGCCTCACCCTATCTATTATCTTTTCTTTTATCTATTCACCAAGCAACTACGCACCTCTCAGCCCTGAATCTCCTGTCGGTCAATTCATGAGCAGTCATCAGGTTCACGGTGCTCTAGTTTTACTCTACTGTACACTTATCTGGTCAGCTATTGGAGTCCTATTTAGTTTTGGTAGCCGTCTATTCGCTCAAGATTGGAGCCTTCTTCGTGCGACTGTCACTCACTTCTTCCTTATGTTGCTAGGTTTTGTACCTTTAGCAATCCTAGCAGGCTGGTTCCCTCTTCACTGGACTTTCATCCTTCAACTCATCCCAGAGTTTGCCATCGTCTACCTCATCATCTGGGTTGTTCTCTACAAGAGAGAATCTAAAAAAGTTGCACACATCAATCAACTATTAGCTCAGAAAAAATAATTCCTAAAAACCCACTCCGTTTTGTGAGTGGGTTTTTGCTTATAATTTTTGTTTCAGCTCTAATAAGAGATTCATGGCTTGCATCGGTGTCATATTGTACACATCTACTTGGGCCAACTCTGCTAGGATAGGATTTTCTTCTTTTTCATCAAAGAGAGACATTTGCTCATTGACAACATTCCTTTGATTGTTAGAAATTGGATTTTCCTGACCTTGGCTCTCTAGTTGAGTTAGAATCGCATCCGCTCTTTTTAGCAAGTCTGCTGGCAATCCTGCAATCTTAGCAACGTGAATACCGTACGATTTGTCTGCTGGACCTGGTTCAATCTTATGAAGGAAAGTGACCTGACCATTTTGCTCAAGCGTAGCCACGTGTACATTTACTAGATGTTCAAGACTAGCTTCCAGACTGGTTAATTCATGGTAGTGCGTTGCAAAGAGAGTCTTGGCACCAATATGCTCATGGATGTACTCGATAATAGACTGAGCTAGAGCCATACCATCATAAGTTGCAGTTCCTCGACCAAGCTCATCAAAAAGAATCAATGAATCCTTTGTCGCATGACTAATGGCATTGTTAGCTTCCATCATCTCTACCATAAAGGTAGATTGACCTGAAACCAAGTCATCTGCCGCCCCGATACGTGTAAAAATCGCATCAAAGATTGGCAAACAAGCACTTTCCGCAGGGACATAAGAACCCATCTGGGCCATAACCGCTGTAATCGCTAGTTGACGCATGTAGGTTGACTTCCCGCTCATGTTCGGACCTGTAATTAGTTGAATGCTAGTATCTTCATCCATCTGGATACTATTGGGAATATAGGTCTGAGCTCCCATGACCTTTTCAACAACTGCGTGACGACCATTCTGGATAGCAATTCTAGACTCTTGCCCAAACTCTGGTCGAATCAGGTGTTGTTTTTCTGCAACTACTGCCAAGCCTTGCAAGACATCGACAGTAGCGATTCCTTGAGCCAGAGCCTGTAGACGTTGGATATACTTGCCAACCTCCTCACGAATACGCATAAAGATTTCGTACTCTAGGTTTGCTGATTTCTCACGCGCCTCTAACATTTCTCCCTCGATACGCGCCAATTCCTCTGTCCCAAATCGCTCAGAGTTTTTCAGCGTAGCCTTTCGGAAAAAATGGGCTGGAACATTGCCGAGCTGCGAGTTGGTTACATGGAAATAGTAGCCGTCTTTTTTATTGTAGTCAATCTTGAGAGTATTGATGCCAGAGTTTTCTCTTTCCTTGGCCTCAATCTCAGCGATCCAGCTGGTCCCTTCTCTCAGCACACGACGGTATTTATCCAAGGTCTCATCAAAGCCCGTTCGGATAATACCACCTTCGGTAATCACGTGGGGAGCCTCAGGAGCAATGGCTGCACTTATCAGGCTTTCCAACTCAGGAATAGCATCCAGTTGTTCAATTAGATAAACTAGAGCTGGTTGCTCCATTCCTTCTAAAATGGCGCGAATTCGTGGAACACTTCCTAAGGTAGTCGCTAATTGCAAGAGGTCTTTAGGATTACTCTTCCCAAAAGAAACACGACTAGCCAGACGTTCGATATCGTAGACTCCCTTAAGGCTTTCTGTTAAATCACTGCGCTCAAAGAAATAATCCAGAAAGACTTGCACAACCTCCTGACGTTCTATGATACGATCTAAATCAATTAAGGGGCGTTGAATCCAAGAACGCAAGAGTCGCATACCCATTGCAGTTTTAGTCTCATCTAGCAACCAGAACAGGCTCCCTTGTTTCTTACCTGAGCGAGCATTTTCAACCAAATCAAGACTAGCCTTGGTCGCAAAATCCATCTGCAAGAAATCTTTGATTTCATAACGAATAACAGGTTTTAAGTGATTCAACTCTCTCATCTGCGTCCGATGAACATACTGAAGAAGTTTCCCACTAGCTGCTCCTTCAACAGTTGCCAATCTTGAATCCAACAGATGAACGTCTTCATATGTTTCTTGTTCATAGGAAAGCACTAGATTCATTTGACAACTGAGAATCTGTTCTTCTGCTTCAGACAAGTTGTAACCAATCACCACTTCTCTGGCCTTGAGATTACGGATTTCACCACAGACTAGAGAGAAATCTGATAATCCCGTTACATAAAAATCACCTGTCACTAGGTCCATATAGGCTAGTCCATACCGGGAACCTTCACGATCAATAGCCACTAAAAAGTTATTGTGACTATCTGGCTTACTACTATCAACCACTGTTCCTGGTGTAATGACCTGAACAACCTCGCGCTTAACAACACCAACAGCTTGCTTAGGGTCTTCCATCTGCTCGGCGATAGCAACCTTGTAGCCACGCTCAACGAGGACATCGATGTACTGTTGGGCAGAATGATAAGGAACTCCAGCCATGGGAATAGGATTTTCAGCATTTTTATTGCGACTGGTCAACGAAATCTCTAGAATCTGAGCGGCATTGACGGCATCCTCATAAAACAACTCATAAAAATCACCCATGCGAAAAAGCAAAAAAGCATCTGGATATTGTTTTTTGATATCCACATACTGTTGCATCCCAGGTGATAATTTTTCAGTAGTCATTTACTCTCTCCTTGTAAAAATAGTCTTGAGAGAAGCTCTCAAGACCTTATCTATCTTCCATTAGCTCTAGTAAGCGTTCTTCCATGACTTTAGCTGCATGTTGATCTTTACAGATTACCAAAAGGGTATTCGCTCCGGCAACAGTACCTAAGATCCACCCATCTTTATTTGAATCTACTACATTGGCTAAAACGGATGCTTCTCCAAGTTTGGTATGGAGAACTAAAGTGAATTCAGCTCTCGCTACACCTTCAAGATGATGTGAAAGGAAGTCAACTAAATCAATTTTATCTGTCTCATTGGCCAAGACATAGTAGACCATGTCATTTTTCTTAACCTTGGTCAAACCAATCTCTCGTAAATCACGGGATAATGTCGTTTGTGTCACAAAGACATTACAAGCTTCTAATCGATCTTGAATTTCCTTTTGAGTTCCTAATTTTTCTTCTGTAATCATTCGCTTGATGAGCTGATGACGTTCTCTTTTTCTCATAAGATCCTTTCGATTGCATATTTATAACATTTTACATTTTTTTAGTAAGAACATTATATCAAAAAAACTGGATATTTCAAAAAAAATCTCTTCTTTCAAAAAAAATGTAGTAAATTGTGATAAAATAGTAGAAAAGCCCTAAAGGAGCCCTAAATGAATACAAAAGAATTGATTGCTAGCGAATTGGCTAGCGTCATTGATAGCCTGGACCAAGAGGCTATTTTACATTTACTAGAAACACCTAAAAACTCAGATATGGGAGATATCGCCTTCCCTGCCTTCTCATTGGCAAAGGTTGAACGTAAAGCTCCTCAAATGATTGCTGCTGACATCGCTGAAAAGATCAATAGCCAAGCTTTTGAAAAGGTTGTAGCAACAGGTCCTTACGTAAACTTCTTCCTTGATAAGGCTGCCATTTCTGGTCAAGTTCTACAAAACGTTATCACTGAAAAAGAGCACTACGCTGACCAAGAGATTGGCAATCAAGAAAATGTCGTTATTGACATGTCTAGCCCTAATATCGCTAAACCATTTTCAATCGGTCACCTTCGTTCAACAGTTATCGGAGACAGCTTGTCACATATCTTCCAAAAAATCGGCTATAAAACTGTCAAGGTCAACCATTTGGGAGACTGGGGTAAACAGTTTGGGATGTTGATTGTTGCCTACAAGAAATGGGGTAACGAAGAAGCTGTCAAATCTCATCCAATCGATGAACTTCTCAAGCTCTATGTCCGCATCAATGCTGAAACTGAGAATGATCCAAGTTTGGATGAAGAAGCACGCGAATGGTTCCGCAAGCTTGAAAACGGCGATGAGGAAGCTCTCGCTCTTTGGCAATGGTTCCGCGATGAAAGCTTGGTAGAATTTAACCGTCTCTACAATGAGCTACAAGTTGAATTCGACAGCTACAACGGAGAAGCCTTCTACAATGATAAAATGGATGCAGTTGTAGACATCCTTTCTGAAAAAGGACTATTAGTCGAATCAGAAGGTGCTCAAGTTGTTAATCTTGAAAAATATGGAATTGAACACCCAGCTCTTATCAAGAAATCTGACGGCGCAACTCTCTACATCACACGTGACTTGGCTGCGGCCCTCTACCGTAAAAACGAATACCAATTTGCTAAATCTATCTATGTCGTTGGTCAAGAACAATCTGCTCACTTCAAACAACTCAAGGCTGTCTTGCAAGAAATGGGTTACGATTGGAGCCAAGATATTGTCCATGTTCCGTTTGGCTTGGTTACAAAAGAAGGGAAAAAACTCTCTACTCGTAAAGGGAATGTTATCTTACTAGAGCCAACTGTTGCAGAAGCCATCAGCCGTGCTAAAGCGCAGATCGAAGCCAAAAATCCAGAACTTGAAAACAAAGACCAGGTCGCTCATGCTGTTGGAGTTGGGGCCATTAAATTCTATGACCTTAAAACTGACCGTACAAATGGATATGACTTCGACCTTGAAGCTATGGTATCCTTCGAAGGGGAGACTGGCCCTTATGTTCAATACGCTTACGCTCGTATCCAATCAATCTTGCGTAAAGCCGATTTCAAACCTGAAGCAGGTGCCAACTATAGCTTGAACGATGCTGAAAGCTGGGAAATCATTAAGCTAATCCAAAACTTCCCACGTATCATTAAACGTGCAGCTGATAATTACGAGCCTTCTATCATCGCTAAATTTGCAATCAGCTTGGCTCAAGCCTTTAACAAATACTATGCCCACACTCGTATCTTAGATGAAAGTCCAGAACGTGACAGCCGTCTAGCTCTCAGCTATGCAACGGCAGTCGTCCTCAAAGAAGCGCTTCGTCTGTTGGGTGTAGAGGCGCCAGAGAAGATGTAATTCGTTACAAGAGACTGGAACTAAAGTTCCTAGTCTCTTGACGGCAATCGCTATCGGGCGATTTGCCTAAACGCCTTACTAATGCATCCAAATAAATAATATCGACTTATTTGGATGCATGTCGTGATCTATTAAATTAATTTATTACTAAGCAAGCTAAGTAACTAAAATTCCTAATTGTTGGACGCTAGGCGCTTACAATACTATCACTCGAAAGGCGAAGGATATTCGTTTTTCTCTAACCACTTACTTCTTTATCACCTAGGGAGAATTTTTATGAGCCAGTATGCTTATATTCTAGTTGTTATCAGTCTTCTTTTTCTCTTTCTTGTCAACAAATATGAAAAAGAGAAACTTCAAAGACTGCTTCAGGACCAACTATTGAAAGATCAAGATTTTCGTGCAACTATCAAAGAAAAAATCCAAACGATAGAAAATATCAATGATGTCATTGATTACGTGAATAAAGGCTACCGTTTAGGGATTCCCATTTCAAAAGAAATCGTTGACGAAATTCGCAACTAACAAAAAGACTCGAGATGCATTTCTCGAGTCTTTTTATTTATTTCTGACAGCTAAGATTTCTACCAGGATAACAATCCCTAAGGATACCATGGTTCCAAATGGTGCTGCATTTTCATCAAAAATTTTCTCAGAGAACAGTAGCAGAGCAATCGCTAATAGTAGCAAAGCACTGCATAGCATAATATCCTTGAAGCTTGGTTTGCGTTTTATATACTTTAAAAATGATTTCTGTAGTTTACTCATTTCGATTGTCCCCTTTGAAGTAAATCCTTTATCCATAGAATAAAACTCTTCCTCAGAAAATCTAGCCTCTTATAAATCTTCTAATTCATACAAGTCTGCAATAATCCCAGCAACCTTCTTGATGTCTCCTAGCATTCCGCGCATTTCAAAGTCAGCTAGGACTGGAAAACCAAAGCGCTGGCTGTATTGCTTGGCGGTCAAACAGTATTGGTTGTTAAAATTGCGGTTACCTGATCCTACGACACCAAAACACTTGCTAGCATTATCACCATATGCGATAAAGTCACCTACTGGAGTGGTCAAAATTTCCACATCGCCATTGTCAACCCCATTGCCACCTTCGAGGTAAGTCGGTAGAAAAGCCACATACGGGTTGGTCATCTCGAAGAAGTCTTCTCCATCCTTGACCAAGTCTTTAATATGAATTTTTTCTACTTCAATGTTCGCATACTGCTCCAACAAATAAGCTTTCAATCGTGTTACGAAACTCTCCGTATTCCCGCTCAGACTGATGTATACCAAGGAAATTTTTTTCATTTTCTCCTCCTTTTTTGAATCATAAAAAATAACTACCAAGATTGTATCTTGATAGTTATCCTTTGTCAACTCTTAGGCGAGTTCTTCCTCTTGAGATTCTGTTAATTCTTTTTGCTGACGCCATATTTTATAGAAGACGATTCCCAAAAAGATAACATTGATGACGATGAATATGATAGTGGTTACTTTTGACATGACTTCCATTCCTAAACGTAGGGTGTCATCTTTAATCAATTGCATAGCATCTTGTAGATTCATATTGTCATGGACTAGTCCAACAATAGCTAGTAAGGCATATCCAACATAAGTGTAGTTTGCCAACTGCAGGTTCTTACGAATTAAGAAAACAAAGGCTACTACAACTAGGATAGCAGATAGAATAATGAGTATCGTGTTAAAAATAGAGTGAGATAACTCTGACACTTGGTGGGCATAGTTAACAGCATCTTCTAATTGTTGAGCACTAAGTGTCCCAACATTTCCTTGGCTAGCACGAAGTGCGTCCTTACTAGGTACTGGAGTGAATATTCCAACTACTGCCAAGGCTGAATTAATCGCTGATAAGACTAATAAAACCCATAGATAGATTGGTTTCTTTTTCATAAAAGCAACCTCCTCATATTTTTGAATTTATTATAGCATATTTTAAGATGGATAACAAAAGTTAGAGGGTGACCTCGATCTGCTTGCGGTAGGCCTTCGGAGACTTTCCACATAGTTTTCGAAAGACCTTGTAGAAATAGCCTACATTACTATAACCAACCGTATAGCAAATATCCTCAATACTATCATTTGTAGATAGTAAAAGTTGCTGGGCTGCCTTAATCCGTTGCTTATTGAGAAGCTCAGCAAAGGTTGAATTGGTTTCCTTCTTGATTAACTGACCTAAATACACAGGATTGATAAAAAGATCCTTGCTGATATCCTTGAGAGAAAGCTCTTTTTTATAGTCTCTACCAATAACTTCAAGTACACTGACGACATTTTCATTCATACGATATTGACCAAAGAAGGACGTCAAGGTTTCCTTGGTATAAGCCACTAAATCTTCAAAGTTTGTAATAGCATGAATTCTTTTGACAATATCTGTCATATCATCTGCTTTCAGATGCTCAAAGAGGTGGAAGACATCCATTACAAACTGAGTAAAGAGTTGCTTGGTAATGGATACCCTTGGTGTGTTTTCCAACACAATCTTCTCAAGCAAATTCAACTCTTCGATAATCTGCTGAAGATTTCCTTGGATAATAACTCGATAAATGGGTTCATAATAAGAAAAGAGACTTTCAGATTGATCTAGATTGACCGATCCATAAAAGAGAGTTTTTTCAACATCACGTTTCCACTTTTCAAAGTTGATTTGATAAGGAGCCTTAAAAGGCATGACTAGCAAACCCTCAAATTCCTGATCGGCAAGGACAATCTGCCAGTCCTGACCGAGAACATAGTAGGGAATGACAAAATCCCCTTGTTTCTCTTGGGAGAGTCCAATCCACCAGTTTTCTTTTTGGGTGAGATGAGTCTTGAAGGCTTCTTCATCTAATTGCTGACTCAAGATTTCTGGCTCATGCACTTTCTCACGAAGTTGACCAAGTATTTTCTCAAGTAAATGCTCCAGTTCAACCTTATCAACTGGTTTGACAAGATAATCTACAACATTGAGGTTCATGGCTTTCTTGACATAGTCAAATTCTTGATAGCCAGAAAGAAGAATATAGTAAGCCTCTGGCAAGAGTTCCTTCATTTCCCCAATCATTTCAAGTCCTGTTTTGTCAGGCATGTTGACATCAGAAATGACGATATCTACGGTATGTTCTCGAACATAGTCCAAAGCGTCGTCAGCATGATTGGCTGTTGCAACGACTTCCATATCCCATTTTTCAAAAGGGATCAAACGCTTAAGTCCTTCTGTAATCATGTACTCATCGTCAACTAATAGTACTTTATACATGTTTATCCTTTCTCTTCATCCTGAATGGTGATTCTATATTGAACACCTTTTTGTTCAGCTGATTCTACATTGATGTTATAGCGGTCTCCAAAGTAGAGCACAAAGCGTTCGTGGATATTAACAATCCCAATAGACTGTCGTTGCCCCTTATAATCTGCTGTGTGTTCAAAGGTTCTTTGAGCCAGTTTAGCTTGAATTTCTGCTAGTTTTTCAGCAGACATCCCACGGCCATTATCGGTTACTAAGATTTCGACATAGCCATCTTTTTTCAAGGCCTTGATACTGATAACATTATCTGTTCTTCTGTGATCAACTCCATGGGCAAAATAATTTTCCACTAACGGTTGGAGGGTGAACTTTGGAATACGCATTTCTTCCAATTCAGGGTCAATCTTAAATCCATAGGCAATGGATTTTGGATAGCGAACCATACAGAGATAACTGTACTTCCGACAAAACTCCACTTCTTGTTTGAGGGTCGTTTCTCGCTCGTCAGAGATATTATTGCGCAGGAGACTACTGAACTCATAGATGATATCTGCTAGTTCATTTTGATTTTCCATCACCGCGTACATCCGCAAAAATTCCAGAGTATTGTACATGAAATGCGGATTAATTTGAGCTTGTAAGGCTCGCATGTTGGCATCTTTTTGATTAAGTTCCAGTTGATAAATATCGTGAATATTACTTTCTAGTCGATCCAACATATCATTTGTCGACTCAGCAATTAGAAGCAATTCCTGGTCCTTTTTATCGGTATTAATCCTCTTGGTTTTCTCTCCCTTAGTAATGGCTTGGATAGAATCCACCAAGTCCACAACCTGATGTTGATAATCAGAGAAGGTTCTTCTTAGGGTGATATATAAGATGATGATAAAGAGGGCGCTCAAACCTAAAATAAGTGCCGAACTCGCTAAAGTCCCACTCCAAACATAATCCTTTGGTACAGCTACTCGAACTTGATAACCATGAGCAGTTGTTCCTACCAGCCAAGATTCATTCGTTCCTTTCGCTCCAATATAGAACATATCTGTTTCATATGGTGCAATGACCGTTACGGCAACAGGAATTGTTCCCCTGGTATTGTCAATCGCCTTATAGAGGAATTCTGGTTCTACGGAAATATAAATGACCCCTAGAGCTTGGTCCGATATGGGATCAGACACTGGAACAGCGAAACTATTGGCATCCGGTTTAAAGCTCTCAGCCGGAATCTTCTGTCCACTACGATTATCTCTCTTGGATACAAAGACGTCCGTTGAATCCTGTAGAACAATCGCAACACCACTCACGAAATCATTTCGCACGTAGATATCATCGATATTTTCATAAATAGAAACCGAAATATACGGAGACGCCTTGCGCTCTAACTGCCAGTAAAAATAATCCGGCGTGCTGAGGCTAAAATATTTGTAAATTCCTTCAATCCGAGCTTGATTTTCTACCAAACCTTGAGCCAGGCGAGTGGATTCACGATAATAGTATTCAACCTCGTCGACCGTCCGAGCCAAGACACGTTGACTGACTCGACTTGCTTCTTTTTCACGCATATCCCAGTAAACATAGGAGAGCAAGAGAGCAAAACAAGTGATGATAACAATCATGACTAGGCTATAAAGCCTAAGAAGTGAGTGGAGACGAAACTGTTTGGTATTATTTTGTTGCCAATTTTTCATGAATACTCTCA
Source organism: Streptococcus pseudopneumoniae (assembly GCF_001074155.1). Classification (GTDB taxonomy): domain Bacteria; phylum Bacillota; class Bacilli; order Lactobacillales; family Streptococcaceae; genus Streptococcus; species Streptococcus pseudopneumoniae_A. Next base: position 23,229 of record NZ_JUUZ01000027.1, on the reverse strand, counting down.
TAAACAGGCTCCAATAAATCACTAATAAAGAAATGCCACATTCCAATACCTACAAAAGCGATGAGGGCTGGCATATAGAAGCCAATAATGGCTAACAAGACACTACCAAGCAGAACCTTGGCCACTGCTGATAAACTCATAAAAATTCCGATAAAGGCGAGCTTTAAGGTGTTTTTATAGGACAATTCAAAGTAAACCTGTAACTTTAAAGATACCGTGTAGGCCAAAAATACCAAGGCTACTAAAAAGATATTTAGAAATGTTGCTGCCAAGTGGATAATGGTCTGGTTTGGCAACTGAATCATCAGATACAAGCCATAAATCAAGATGAAGTCAATCCCTATAAAGGTGTAGAAACTGAGATTACTTTTGACAAAATTGCTCTTAAATAAAGCCCATGCTTCCTTGAAACGATAAGCACGGTAAGAATATCCGTTTTCAGCAAATAAACTCATGAGAGTTGCACTAGCGGGTGCTATACCAAAGACCACTCCTCCTGCTAGTGTCAATAACCAAAAATAAGCCGTCGCAATCATCCCCAAAAAGAAACGATGAAAGACTAGCTCAATGAAATTTCCCACGGTTTTCCTCCAAAAATTTAATCTAGTTTTATTATAACATATTTCAAGCGCTCTCAAAAACAGGAGCAATAAAAATAAATACATTTATTGGTTTAATAATGATGTTAGTAGTATAATTAAGATAGATAGAAATACCGATTAATAATCAAAGAACAAAGACTTTACCAGGGCAGATGGATATGTTTGAAAATTAGATAATTACTATTCAACTTATTTACTGGATTAACAACTAACGAAAGGAGTATGGACCATGACTATTTTTATTTTAAAAACTACTTTGTTTTGGGTTGCGCTTGTATTGAGTCTTTTCTCTGATAAATTGTTCAAACAACAATATGTAAAAATCGTAAAAATAATTTGCACTATAATCATGTTAGTCGTTTCATTATCATATCTGTTCTAAGTTATTTTAGGAGCTGGATTAACAATAATGAAAGGAGTATGGAACATGACTACTCAAACTTTAAGCACTGCGTTGATGTGTGTTGCGCTTGTATTGATTCTTTTCTCTGATAAATTGTTCAAGCAACATGAAAAAATCGGAAAAATAATTTGCACTATAATCGTATTAGTCGCTGCTTTGTTAAATCTGCTCTAAGTTATTTTAAGAATACAGGAATTTGTTTGTCCTGTATTCTTTTTTTCGTCAAATGTACATTGATAAAATAAATAACAAGTCGATAACATCAATCAAGTTAGAGGCGAAAAAGGTAGAGATTGAACTGAAATATAGTGACATGTATTGAAATTGGAAAAAAGAAAAAACGCTTAAAATAAGCGTTTTTCTTATGTATTAATTCGTATTGAATGCTTACTTCACTTCTGTAAACACAACGTGTTTGCGAAGTTTTGGTGAGTATTTCTTCAATTGAAGACGGTCTGGAGTGTTACGTTTGTTTTTAGAAGTAAGGTACAAGCGTTCACCAGATTCTTTGTGTTCAAGTGTAATATTTACGCGCATGGTATCTCCCTTCTATTATTCAGCTGATGCAGCTTTAGCGATCTTACGTCCTTTGTAGTATCCTTTAAGTGATACACGGTGAGAACGTGAGTAATCTCCAGTAGTTTCGTCAAAGTTTACAGATGGAGCTGTTACTTTGTAGTGTGTACGACGTTTGTTTTTCTTCGCTTTTGATGTGCGACGTGCAGGTACTGCCATTTCGTTTTTCTCCTTTTAAGATATAATTTCAGTTAGGTTTGATTTTCATCAACTTTAATAGTATATCAAAACTTTTTTGTAAAGTAAAGTTACTTGACAAAAAAAGTTGTATTTTTTTATCGTACACTGCTGAATTGTCTGAAAATTTAAAAATTTTCTTCTGTTATTCATGTAAAAATTGTGCTATAATGGAACAAACTGAAATGGGAGGGACTTGAATGACAGAATTAGATAAACGTCACCGTAGTAGCATCTATGACAGCATGGTAAAATCACCTAACCGTGCCATGCTTCGTGCGACTGGTATGACTGATAAGGACTTTGAAACACCAATTGTTGGGGTCATTTCGACTTGGGCAGAAAACACACCGTGTAATATTCACTTGCATGACTTTGGGAAATTGGCTAAAGAAGGTGTTAAATCTGCTGGTGCTTGGCCTGTGCAGTTTGGAACCATTACCGTAGCCGACGGTATTGCCATGGGAACACCGGGTATGCGCTTTTCCCTAACGTCTCGTGATATCATCGCGGATTCTATCGAAGCTGCTATGGGTGGTCACAACGTGGATGCCTTTGTGGCTATCGGTGGTTGTGACAAGAACATGCCTGGATCTATGATTGCCATTGCCAATATGGATATCCCAGCTATTTTCGCTTACGGTGGTACTATCGCCCCTGGAAAACTGGATGGCAAAGACATCGACTTGGTTTCTGTATTTGAAGGAATCGGTAAGTGGAATCACGGCGATATGACTGCTGAGGACGTGAAACGTCTGGAATGTAATGCCTGCCCTGGCCCTGGTGGTTGTGGTGGTATGTATACTGCCAATACTATGGCTACTGCTATCGAAGTTTTGGGGATGAGTTTGCCAGGTTCTTCTTCTCACCCAGCTGAATCGGCTGACAAGAAGGAAGACATCGAAGCAGCCGGTCGTGCAGTTGTCAAAATGCTTGAACTTGGTATCAAGCCTTCAGATATCTTGACTCGCGAAGCCTTTGAAGATGCCATTACAGTGACAATGGCTCTAGGTGGTTCTACTAACGCCACTCTTCACTTGCTTGCTATTGCCCACGCAGCTAATGTTGACTTGTCACTTGAAGACTTTAATACCATCCAAGAACGTGTGCCTCACTTGGCCGACTTGAAACCTTCTGGTCAATATGTCTTCCAAGATCTTTACGAAGTTGGTGGTGTGCCTGCGGTTATGAAATACTTGTTGGCAAATGGATTCCTTCATGGAGACCGTATCACATGTACTGGTAAAACTGTCGCTGAAAACTTGAAAGACTTTGCAGACCTCACACCAGGTCAAAAAGTCATCATGCCACTTGAAAATCCTAAACGTGCGGACGGTCCGCTTATCATCTTGAACGGTAATCTTGCTCCTGACGGTGCAGTTGCCAAGGTGTCAGGCGTTAAGGTTCGTCGTCACGTTGGTCCAGCTAAGGTCTTTGACTCAGAAGAAGATGCTATCCAAGCTGTCTTGTCAGATGAAATTGTTGATGGCGACGTAGTCGTTGTTCGTTTCGTTGGACCTAAGGGTGGTCCTGGTATGCCTGAAATGTTATCACTTTCATCAATGATCGTTGGTAAAGGCCAAGGAGACAAGGTTGCCCTCTTGACAGACGGACGCTTCTCTGGTGGTACTTATGGATTGGTTGTTGGACATATCGCTCCTGAAGCTCAGGATGGTGGACCAATTGCCTACCTTCGTACAGGAGATATCGTTACGGTTGACCAGGATACCAAAGAAATTTCCATGGCCGTTTCCGATGAAGAACTTGAAAAACGCAAGGCAGAAACAACCTTGCCACCACTCTATAGCCGTGGTGTCCTTGGTAAGTATGCCCATACCGTATCTTCTGCATCACGTGGTGCCGTTACAGATTTCTGGAATATGGAACAATCGGGTAAAAAATAAGCAAATCAAAAGCAAGCCATTTCTGACTTGCTTTTTTGTGTGTTTCAAAATAGATAACTATCGTGGAGGTAGTCCTAGAGCTATACGCCCATAACGACTGATTCGTGTAATCTTCCAAGCTGGAGACCAAGTGACCTCTACCTTGACATCCTCAATCCCATCAATTTGTTTTAAACCTGCCACAATCTCGATTGGCAGACTTTCTGCACAGTCACAGGCAGTATCCGTGAAGGTCATAACAACTGTACAAAGTCCATTTTCGTCCAAGTCAATCTCGTAAATCAATCCAAGGTTGTATACATCTAACTCTACATCTGTATCATAAACTTTTTCGAGCACTTCAATGATTTGATCTTCCAATGCTAGAGCACGGTTATTGATTTTGATATCTTCTCTCATTGCATTCCCTCCATTTTTTGATTGTTCCTATTTTCTCATAATTCTGACAATTTGGCAAGTTTTTCCCAATCCTGTTTAAAGCAAAAAAGTAGAGATACAATCTCTACTTTTTAGTGATTATTTTGATTTGACAGGTTTGTCTGCGAGAGCTTTAACGGCAGCATTAATGGTTTCTGCGTAAAGTTTTGCTCCTTCATCCTGCTTGGTCGTATCACTACCGAAGTGAACTTGGTCTGTTCCTTTCCAAATATCTGGATGATCTTTGGATAGTTGATTCCAATCCGCAAGTGCAATATATGGATATTTTTGTGCCAATTCACGCGCATAGTTTGCATATTGTTCTACATAAGGTTGAGTTTCCTGTGTTGTATCCCCCTCGTATGGAGTAACTAGAACAAGTTGATGCCCTTTCGGAAGATTTGTTATCAGTAGATCCAAATCAGCCTTATAATCTTCAGGGTTATTAACACCAGTCGCGATAACTACAATTTTAGGCAAGGCTTTATTCTGACTGTAATTCAGCATCAATGCATTTGCTTGTTTAGTATTTCGACTGACCTGACCATCGATCTGAGCATCTGGTAAGATTTCTTTCAGTCCTTCTGAAGCACGCAAGGTGACAGAATCTCCAATGATGGACACGCCATCAGCTATGTTGTAGCGACTGGCTTCTGCTTGTTCTGCCATCGTTTTTGTTCGAGTAATATTGGTTTGAGCCTGATTGAGTCCATTAACCATCAAATCCGTTTCAAATGCGCCTACTTGAGGAGCTATCAGTATCACGACAACAGTAATCAGACTAAGTACTCCAGCACTGCCAGCAAAGACCGGTTTAATGTGCGGAATTTCTTTTGCCTTTTGCAAGAGATCAGTAGATTTTCCTGCTACTAAAGGTTCGATAACATAGAAAGAAAGGGTTGCGAAGATATAAGAGAGGATGGTGGTTAAAATCACTGCCGGAATATTTCCCATTAACTGTGAGAAAATAATATAAAACGGCCAGTGGAAAAGATAGACAGCGTAGCTTGTATCCGCTAAAAAGCTGATAATCTTTGGCTCTTTGAACGTCGGTGTTTTCTCATGCAAAATTCGTGCTGCAACAATCATCAGAAGTGCAGCTAAACTTGCTAACAAGAAGCCAAGTAAATAGGCAAAGAGATACGTAAATTTCACAAAGAAGGTCAGTAAGAGCAAGGCTCCTAGTCCAGCCCCAAAGACTAGCAAAGTCTGCTTCAAATCCAAGCTTCTATTCAAACGTTTAAAAAGTGGCGTTGTATGACGAACCCCTATTACGGTAGCAAGCACACTACCTAAAAAGAAGGGATAAACATGAGTTAAGCTTGAAAAGTATACTGTTGAGTAAGAACTTACAATAAAGCTACCGATAAACATAGAAAGGAAACTGATGATAAAGGCAGCTGATGAAAGTAGAAAGATTGTTCCTCGTAGTTGTCCGCTTGATCTCGCTCGTTTAGATAGGAACCAGACTGCCAAGCCCCACAAGATATAATAATGAACTTCAACAGCTAAGCTCCAGTTGTGAACAAAGAGGTGAGGGATAAACTGAGATTCATAACTTCCTCCTGTCAGCATTTCATAGAAGTTAGTCATAAATCCAAGAACGCCTGCAATTTGACCGCCAATTCCTGCCACATAATCCTGACGAACCAAAAACGTGAAGGGCATAACGACGAGAACCATCAAAACAACCGGCGGAAAAATCCGATAGAAGCGTCGTCTAAAAAATCCTAGGACATCAATCTTACCTTTTTGTCCAAATTCTTCTAATAATAGTGAAGTAATTAGAAAACCTGAAAACGTGAAGAAGACGTCAACCCCAAAGAAACCTCCTGGGAAAAGCGTCTGAAAGAAATGGTACAAGAGTACCAAAAGCAAACCTGTAATCCTAATCAAGGAAAACCATTTAATACGCATACGAGTTTATTCTCCATTCATTAGATTAGCAAAAAAGCCATCTAATTTTCAATCCATAATACCTTTATTTTATCAAAAAAAACAGAAAAATCCTAAGATAAAACTTAGGATTTTTAGCTAACATTAAGTTAAATTTAGAAATTTCGCCCTGACTTGTTATAACCATATTTTTCAACAAAATGTTCACGAAATTCCAGGAGATTATCATCCATGATAGCTTGGCGAACCTGCTTCATCAGATTGATCAAGAAATACAGGTTATGGTAACTTGTCAAGCGGATACCAAAGGTTTCATCTGCCTTAAGCAAATGGCGTAGATAAGCACGGGTATAATTCTTACATGTGTAGCAATCACACTCTGGATCAAGTGGTGTAAAGTCCTCCGCAGACTGAGCATTCTTGACTACCAAACGACCTTGACTGGTCATACAAGTCCCGTTACGAGCAATACGAGTCGGCAAGACACAGTCAAACATATCGACACCACGGATAACACCATCAATCAAGCTATCTGGTGCTCCTACTCCCATCAAGTAACGAGGTTTGTTCTCAGGAAGCAGTTGGGTCGTAAAGTCCAAAACTGCATTCATCTCTTCGTGGGTTTCTCCAACTGCTAGTCCTCCGATAGAGTAGCCTGGGAAGTCCATACTTACAAGATCATGAGCTGATTGACGGCGTAGATCTTCAAATCCTGCCCCCTGTACAATCCCAAATAGACCTTGATCATGCGGACGACGGTGAGCCTTTAACCCACGCTCTGCCCAACGACTAGTACGTTCAATCGATTTTTTTACATAATCATAAGGTTGATAAAATTGGGGACATTCGTCAAAGGACATCATGATGTCTGAGCCTAGATTGTTCTGGATAGAAATAGCCTTTTCAGGTGAAAGGAACATCTTAGAACCGTTGAGGTGGTTCTTGAAGGTTACCCCTTTTTCTGTAATATTACGGCTGTCTGCTAGAGAATACACTTGGAATCCACCGCTATCCGTTAAGATTGGTTGGTCCCAATTCATGAACTTGTGAAGACCACCAGCACGGGCAATGAGTTCATCCCCAGGGCGAAGCCACAGATGATAGGTATTAGATAGGATAATCCCTGAACCCATCTCTTTCAATTCTTCTGGTGATTGTGTTTTGACCGTTGCTTGAGTCCCAACTGGCATAAACATAGGTGTTGGGAATGTACCATGTGGTGTGATAATCTCACCCAAACGAGCTCCCGTATGTTTTTCTTTCTTAATCAATCGATATTTGATTGGCGAATCTGACATTTTTTACCTCCGAAGCTGGGAAAGACAGTCCCAGTTCTTACTTTGTGCCTAGGGGCATACTGTATGATTCTATCAAAAAAAACAGGAACTGTCACGAACTATGGTATAATGAAAGAATGAAGTACCCAAAAATTAATTTAAAAGAAGTTCGCCTGCAGGCTAGACAATTTCAAGCCGAGCACCCTCGCTTGTTGCTTGTCTTCTTATTGCCAAGTATCCTCTTGATTCTTTCTAGCTTTATTAGACCTTTATCCCTTCTCGATGAGGGAATTCTTGAACAGTCATTCTTGAGTTTTCTAGGGACCACAATCCAGTCTGCTCTCTTTCCGATTGCCGTTGGATTTACAAGCTCCATTATCCTAGCTGGTGCTCTCTTTACTACCATTAATCTTTACAGAATTTCTGAGATGGAGCTTTCCTTTAAAGATAGCCTGTCCTTACTTGACAACCGCTTCTTTACCCAGACATTTCTAACTCTATTGCTCAAGCGTTTCTATCTCTTTTTATGGAGCATCCCTAATCTTTTTGGAGTTTACTTGCTCTTTTATAGCAGTGCCATGGCTCGTAAATTTGTGGAACTTCATCCCGAATTTCCATCTGTCGACGTGACAAATCCAGATATCGAACACTTCCTGCTCACTTTTGCGCTCTACTTCTTTGGTAGTGTCCTTGTAATGATTTTGGGAACCATTCTCTATCTTCCGCAATACTATGCTTATTCCCAAGTTGAGCTACTCCTATGTGACACCCTTGCAATTGGAATTGCTAAACCAAGTCGTGTGCTACATACCAGCCGCTTTCTCATGAAAGGCTATAAGTTTCAACGCTTCGTCCTTGATTTACAGCTACTTCCATGGTATCTCCTTATCTGGATAAGCTTTGGAATCGCAAGTATCTCTATCTTCCCTTATATCTATAGTAGCCAAATCTTCTTCTATCAAAGACTGCTTGAAATCAAGCGGAGAAAAGTTTAACAGCAGTTATTAAAAACCAGCACCTTCATAGAAAGTGCTGGTTGTTTTTATTTTAATAAGAGGATACTCAAAAGAGTTATGATCGCTGGACCACCTTGCTTTAGAATGATTTTTTTATCTGCTGTTAAAGCACCATAAGTCGCTGCTCCTATGACAAATAAAACAAAGATTGTTACGATTTCTAAGCTATGCGAGAAATAAATCCCATAGATAAGAAACACCCCAATCAAGGCATTATAAATCCCTTGATTTTTAAACAGTGAGGTGACAGATGGTCGAGTCAACTCTTCCTTATCCATATTAAAGACTCGGCTGGTTGCATCTGATTGGGTTGCGATACTCTCCAAATAAAAGATATAAAAATGTTCGAGGGCAACAAGGGTTGCTAAAATAGTAGTAATGATTGACATCGTTTTCTCCTTAAAATTCTATTTTTTCTAAGCCTGACACTAGTTTAGTCAGTAAAGTTATCAGCTCCTGCTGCTCACCAGTCGATAAGATGTTCTCCATCTGTTCCTTCACTCGCAAGTGATGTTTAGGCGGATTAACTAATAGTTGATTCTTGGCTTCTTGGGTTAATTCAACTAGGACTTCTCGCTGATTGATTGGATTACGCTTACGACTGACATAACCCTCTGACTCTAAAACCTTAAAATGACGGGTCAAAGCTGCCTGGTCAATCTGTAACTTCTCTTGAACGGCAGTTTGGTTACACGGTGACTTTTGCAATAAAAACTGCAGAATTTGATAGCGGGTCAAACTAATTCCCAATTGTTTCTCAAAAAGTTGAGTAATGGTCTGATCTACTAAATGGAGCTGGTACAGTAATTCATTGATTTCTGACATTTCTATTCCCTTGTTAACATTTGATTTGTCAACTATTGACTTATCAAGTATAATACAAGCAGATTAAAAATGCAACTATTTTGCTCACTCCGAAAAAATAGCCTCTTGGTTTTAATCCCAAAAGGCTATGTTTTTTTATATTCTAGATAAAACCCAGCACTAACCTACCAAATCTGCTCGAAGGATTTCTCCCTCTTTATCAATGACGACTTCAATGGCATGGCCTGCAAAAATTTCCTCGCTATCATCATAGTAGAGGGTCAATTCCCCATCTTCGTTGATCGATAGTTCACTCAAGGAAAGAGAGTTGGTGAAATACTCTTCTGTTAACTCCACATCATTTTCATCCGAATCTATCCAGTCTTGAGCTGCTTCCCACAGTTCTTTGACAATATAGTCTTTAATCCGAGCATCTTGGACTTGGAAGGTTTCCATAAATTTCTTTAGATCATCGAAAGAACTTGGAGGAAGACTTTCATCTGCATCCGCAACAAAGATAGCATGAATCTTACCGCCCTCATAAGTGATGAAGCCTTCAAACCAAGAATAGGCTCTATTTAAGGTGAATTCACCAATATCGTCTTGAATGATGACTGGTTTTTGGTAAGCTTCAATCAAGGTCTCTAATCTAGCATCTGTGGATTGGTCATCTAAATATTCCAGCAAACGATAGCAGTTGTTAGCTACTTCCGACATATATGGCTCTAGCTCCATAAAGGGGCGTTTTTGACATTTGATCCGATGAATTTTGTAGGGTTCAAAACTAAATCCCCATCGCTTTTCTTCAAATTCTTCTGGAGTCAGGAGCCATTCCAAACGTCCTTCACGTTCAGAGAATTCCTGGGTTGCGGCATTGACACTAGCTTTAAAATTTACTGACGGTACCTTGCATCCATCTTTTAAGGAGATTGCTCCACTTACATTTTGGAAGGTAAAAATCAAGAGCTCAACAATTTCTCCGCAAAATTCCTGTTCAAAATCATCTCTTGTTTTCTCAAATGGAGTTTTTAATCGGTTTGTCATCTTTATCATCCTTTCTCTCTATGCTTAAAATTGCCGGTATAGTTTTGTATTCGCTTATATTTTATCATGTTTGATATTTTTTTTCACTTGTAAATACTATTTTTATAAAAAAAGAAGCTACACTTTTAAATGTATAGCTTCTTATTATTCTTAGTTCATAGATACGTGAACGTGGTCATAGTGGTTTTCCGTTACGCTACCACGATCTGGCATTGGATTCCAAGTGTAAGCTGGTCCGTATTTGCTATCAAATGGTGCGTAGAAACGTTGTTTCCAGATGATGTAGCTGATGCCACGGCTAGCCATATTTTGGATAGCATAATCTGCAATTTGGTCACCTAGGGCTGAACTTACTGGAACCATGAAGTCAATCGCTAGACCTTTCCCGTGGTCTCCACTATCTCCAGGACGGTATCCACTAAATGATGTGATACCAAACAAGTTCGCAACTTCTTCTTTAAATGCCGCTGTTTGTGGTTGGAGACCTGCATTTTCTGATTTTGAAGCTGCAATACTTGCATAATCAGGAGCCGCTGGCGCTGTATAAGTTGCTGATGCACCTTGGCTTGATTCAGCTTGATAAGTTGCTGGAGCTGATTGAGCTTCTGTCACTTCTTCAGTAGTAGCTTCTGTTGTAGTTGTTTCTTCAACTGTTGTAGTTGTTTCAGCGACCGTAGTTGTTTCCTCAACTGTTGTAGTTGGTTCAGCAGCCGTAGTTGTTTCCTCAACTGTAGTTGTTGGTTCAGCGACCGTAGTTGTTTCCTCAACTGTAGTTGTTGGTTCAGCGACCGTAGTTGTTTCCTCAACTGTAGTTGTTGGTTCAGCGACCGTAGTTGTTTCCTCAACTGTAGTTGTTGGTTCAGCGACCGTAGTTGTTTCCTCAACTGTAGTTGTTGGTTCAGCGACCGTAGTTGTTTCCTCAACTGTAGTTGTTGGTTCAGCGACCGTAGTTGTTTCCTCAACTGTAGTTGTTGGTTCAGCGACCGTAGTTGTTTCCTCAACTGTAGTTGTTGGTTCAGCGACCGTAGTTGTTTCCTCAACTGTAGTTGTTGGTTCAGCGACCGTAGTTGTTTCCTCAACTGTAGTTGTTGGTTCAGCGACCGTAGTTGTTTCCTCAACTGTAGTTGTTGGTTCAGCGACCGTAGTTGTTTCCTCAACTGTAGTTGTTGGTTCAGCGACCGTAGTTGTTTCCTCAACTGTAGTTGTTGGTTCAGCGACCGTAGTTGTTTCCTCAACTGTAGTTGTTGGTTCAGCGACCGTAGTTGTTTCCTCAACTGTAGTTGTTGGTTCAGCGACCGTAGTTGTTTCCTCAACTGTAGTTGTTGGTTCAGCGACCGTAGTTGTTTCCTCAACTGTAGTTGTTGGTTCAGCGACCGTAGTTGTTTCTTCAACGACAGGTGCCGCAGCTTCAGTTGTTGCTTCTGACGATACTGTAGTTTCTGCTACAGCTTCAGTTGTTGCTTCTGTTGTAGTTGTCTCCTCAACAGTAGTCGTTGTTTCTTCAACTGGTTGTGTCAAATCTTCGACTTGAACAGTTTGTTCATCTACTGTTACTTGATTCGTTGTTAAATCTGCTGTTGCACTTGCTACATCAGAACCAAATTCTTGAGGTGTATAAACCTCAACCTCTGTTACTTCTTCATTTTCGTTAACAGTTGTAGTCAGTACAGTTTCTGGGAAAATCAAGTCAATATTTGTGATTTTGTTCAAGTTTGCAAGGACATTTAAGTCTACTCCCAAAGCCTCTGCAATCGTGCTTAGGGTATCTCCGTACTTAATTGTGTAACTTGTTTTATTTTCGCTTTTAGCAACATCGTTTTGAATTTGCTCAACTGAACGTGGTGACCATACAATTTCTTCTGCTTGAGTCGCCAAGGTAGGGGCAAGTGATAAAGCTACTGTTGATGCTAAAATAATTCGTTTCTTCATACTATTCAAACTCCTTTTCAAATGTAGTACCTTTCTATCATAACATAAAGAAAAAAGAAAAAAAGCCCTTTGGGGGCTATTTAATAAAACTGTCTAGTCTCTGTAACAAACCACATTAATTGAAATAGTATGTATGAATTTTGTCACAAAGCTGACATATTCTCTTTCATAAAACTTTCATAAAGAGAGAGAAGGAATATCCGCTAAACAAGAAATCTGATGATTGCAATCCACCGGAGTTCCAAGGAAATTGATACTCTGGATGCCACTGTTTTGAGCAAATTCGATATCCAAAGTACGGTCCCCTATATAAAAGGTGCGGTCTGGTTTTAAATGGTATTTACTGATAAGGTAGGTCGCTGCTTCTGGACTTGGTTTACGAGCAAAACCGCTCTGGCTTGTCAAAATTTCTGTGAAATAAAGGTCCAAGCCCAAATCTCGTAAAATAGTCAAGGCATTATCACCTTTGTGGGTGTAGACAAATTGCTGAATTCCTTGCTGATTTGCCCAGGCTAAAACCTCGCGCGCCCCCGGCATCAAGATGACCTGGGCATTCTTTTCAGCCAAGCTCTGAGCACGGACTTGATTGAGCCTATCAACATCCAAGCCTCTTTCTTCTGCCACTTGCACTAGTAAATTCTGGACAGAGTATTTCAAGATAAAAGCTCGAACTTTTTCCTTGTCAAAAGGAATGGAAAACTGTGCATAGGTCTCCTCAATTCCTGACAAAATAGCTTCATAGGAGTCCAACAAGGTTCCATCCAAATCCCAAATAAAAGCCGTTTCTTGCATTTTTTATCCTTTCACTGTCATATAAGATTTGTAACGATAGCGTAGAAAAATCCAACGGAAACCATTATCCAAAAGTGTTCCTGCCCAGATACCAGGCAACCCCCATCCAAGAACAATTCCCATCAGGTAACCAGTCCCAATACGGATGCCCCACATTCCAATACTTGTCGCATAAAAGGGAAGTCGGGCATTTCCCAAACCTTGCCAGACAGCTGTATAAATGACCGTTCCCGTTGTCATAGGAGTCCCTAAAAGTGAAAAAAGAGTCACTAAAACACTGGCTTTGATAGCCACAGAATCGCTGGTGTAGAGATAGCTTAGTGGTGTCCCGAGAGCATAGATACTAAGTGTTAAAGGCAACATGAGAAAGAAAGACAACCAAAAAGTTCGCTTACTTAGTCTGTCCACCCTTGCCCAATCATCCTCCCCTACTGCTCGAGCCACCTGCATGACTGTTGCTGTCGCAACACCAAAAGCAGGCATATAGTTGAACTGAGTCAAAACTTCACCGATAGCATTTCCCGCGACTGCCTCCGTCCCAAAGGAAACAACCAAGGCAATAATGACTACATCACCAGCCCTCATCATGAGACGTTCTCCCGCTGCAGGTAACGCCAAGGTCAGCAGGTCTTTATCCAGTCCAAACGTCGGTCTCATATATGGAAGTTTTAATTGTGACCACAAAATTACAACCCCGATCAAACGAGACAAAATAGTCCCCCAAGCTACACCAGCTATCCCCATATCAAGGATAAAAATGGCGACACTTGAAAAAAGGATATTTAAAGCATTGGCTAAAAAACTAACATAAAGCGGCAGTCGAGGATTGTGGGTAGCGCGAATCAAGGCCCCTAAACTAGTCATTAAGCCCAGGAGAACGATTGTCCCGCCAACTAAAGATAGGTATAAGCCTCCACTTTCAGCCACAACCTGTTCAGTACCCAAAAGACCAATCATCTCTTGACCTGCAAAGATGGACAAGCTACCTAAAATTAAACTCAATAGCAAGGTTATCTTGATTGCTTCTGTTACATGGTAGGCTAGTCTAGACTGATCTTTCTGTCCCACACTTTTTGAAATGACACTAGAAATTGCTGCTCCCAAGGCAATAAAAATAGCCTGATAAATGGTGATAATATTTCCAGCTACAGACACACCCGAAATGGCGATCAACCCCAGATTAGCTACCAAGTAGCTATCGACCATCCCCATGAGCATCTGCAAGAAATTTTCACCCATGGCAGGTAAAGCTATGTTGAGAATATCCTTATTTTTCTTAAACAATCCTTCCTCCTGATGAAAAGAAACTCAGTTAGTTTCCCAACCGAGTTTACTTCCTCTCTTTTAAAGTCCTAAATAAGATTCTACTGCTGCCTGCATATCTGCCGCTGCAACAGTTGTCTTGTGACGAACTGGAGCTGTTTCGAGGCCATCCACTGCTGGTGGCACTGCTACTCCTGAGATTTCATGTAATTGAGCCAAGGCCTCAAAGTCGCTCAAACCTGATTTCCCTGTTACAGCTTCTACTGCAACTACTGGGAATTTATATGGGCTAGCTGTTGAAGCAATCACGGTCTTAGCCGCATCGCCTGTAGCTGCTTGGTATTTTTTATAAACAGCTGAGGCAACCGCTGTATGTGGATCCTCAATGTAGGTATCTGTTTGATAAACACGCTTGATTTCTGCTGCTGTTTCTGCTTCAGTCGCATACTCAGCTGCAAAGAGATCAAGAATCTCTGCATCAAAATCAGTCAACTCATACTGACCTTGAGTGTTCAAAGCATTCATAAGTTCAGCCGTCTTAACCGCATCATTTCCCAAAAGATGGAAAATCAAGCGCTCCAAGTTTGAAGACACTAAGATATCCATAGATGGGCTAGTGGTTACCTTAAACTCACGCTTCTTGTCATAAACACGAGTTTTAAAGAAGTCTGTCAAGACATTGTTGTCATTTGAAGCACAGATTAGCTTGCCGACTGGTAGGCCGATTTGTTTGGCGTAAAAGGCAGCCAAGATGTTTCCAAAGTTTCCTGTCGGTACGGTGAAATTGACTTTTTCACCCGCCACAATCTCGCCAGTTTTAACAAGCTGAGCATAGGCATAAACATAATAGACAATCTGAGGGACTAAACGACCGATATTCATAGAGTTAGCTGATGAGAACTGAAGCTTGTTGGCTGCCAATTTCTCACGAAGGGCCACATCATTGAACATATGTTTCACATTGGTTTGGGCATCGTCAAAGTTTCCATCAATAGCGATAACATGGGTATTTTCGCCCGTTTGAGTGGTCATTTGCAACTCTTGGACCTTGCTGACACCATCTTTTGGATAAAAGACGATAATTTCAGTTCCTGGGACATCCGCGAATCCTGCCATAGCAGCTTTCCCAGTATCTCCAGATGTTGCTGTCAAGATGACAATTTTGTTTTCCAAGCCGTGTTTCTTAGCTGCCGTTGTCATAAAGTATGGCAAGATGGACAAGGCCATATCTTTAAAGGCAATGGTTGAACCGTGGAAAAGTTCCAAGTTGTATTGACCATCAAGTTTGACAAGAGGGGCAATAGCTGGTGTATCAAATTTGCTGTCATAGGCGTTGGTGATACAGTAGTCCAACTCTTCTGCTGTAAAGTCATCCAAGAAAGCTGACAAGACAAGCTTGGCCACTTCTTGATAAGAAGCGTCTTTTAATGTGTCAAAATCCAAGTCCACCCTTGGATAGCTCACTGGAGTATACAAGCCTCCATCTGTTGCCAAACCTTGCAAAATCGCTTGGCTGGCTGTTACTGTATTGTTCGCGTCACGCGTTGATTGATAAACTAATGTCATAAATCTCTATCCTTTATCTATAGTCTCATTCATTATAACATGATTTTTCAGAAAATTCTCCCTTTATAAGAAAATTATAGAGTCAATTTTTCTTTCAAAGGCTCTAAATAGGTCATTTCTTGCTGACCTCTTATCTTAAGACCTTGCTCTGCTATCGCTAGCAAGTCTTTTGAGAATTGAACAATTCCAGCTGTCTCCTCATCTGAAAGCCGTTTCTTAGAAAATTGTCTTCTCAAAGATTTGTAATCACGACCAAAACTTTCAAAGAAAGGAGCTGTTTCTAGGTAAGCTTCAAACTTGTCAAGATTCACCAACAAACCTAGATGAAAGGCTGCTGAAGCAAAAGTTCGGTCTAGTGGCTGGGTACAAACACTCCGAAATTCGACCGTTCCTCGAGTTGTTAAATCTTGGAATTGGTAGCTACGGTGCGTTTGGAAATCCTTTTCTAGAGGAACAAGAAGAGTTTCTTTCCCATTTAGAGTATAGGCAGGAATTTCATCAGTAGTTAGGTAATCTCTGGCTCGAATCGGAGAAAAATAGTAGGTTTCTCCATCTCGTTCTGCTGTAAAAACCGCAGAATTGTCTAAATAATCAAAGAAATCATCTTCATCTTTAAAGAGTCTGGTATTGACACCAACATTCTCTGGATAAATCCCATGCATAGATTCTTCCCAAAAAATATCTCGTGAAATCTGGGTGTCCCAGTCTGCTCCAGAAAACTCAGAATTGGCAAACAGGTAAGCTTTGGCTGACTCAATCTGAGTGAAAGCATTGATGACACGTAGGTAGTTAGCGGTCGAAACATCCAACTGGACTTGACTCCCGCAGATGAAGGCCCCGTATTGTGGAAAGTCATGTAAATGCGCACTTTCTTGGTGACTCCCCATACGCAGATAATCCATCAGCATCTGATAGCGTGGATAAGCTACAGGTCTATTATCATTGATATCCCAGTTCGGGTGAATCCCCCAACCTTGGATAGCATGATTCTTTTCTTCTAGCTTTTTCTGGATTACCTTCATATAGGCCTGAAAACGTCCTTCAACCTCTTGGATAGTCTGGGCTCTACCAAAGGCAAACTCCAAGGTTGTATAAGAAACTTCAAACAAAATCCGATCTTGACTCGCCGGTTCTACAAGTTGAATCGAATTGCCCTCCTGGTCTACCTTTTCAACTTCCAGACTGAGAGCATCAACCAAAAAATTCATCAAGTCCTTGCTGACTTCAATATCTGTAGGTTGGCCTTTCGTATGAACGATAGGAAACTCCAACTCAATACCGATGTAGAGATCTGGATTTTCTTTGATATTTTTTAAATAGCGGTCTTTTAATAACTGAATTGAAGGGGACATACATACCTCTCACTCTAACTTCTCATACTAGAAAATAAATTACTCTCTATTATACCAAAAACTCCTAGAGATGGATCTTAGAAAATCTGTTTGCAAGCTCGCCCCCTAGATTTGAGGCCAAACAAGTTCCTATTTATATGAAATTTTATACGAATACGTTAGATATCATTGTTCAAATTTCACAGTCTCATCAACCGGTTAAGCGATTTCATATATTTTTGCATAAATCTCCTTGCATTATATTAAATATCGTGATATAATTCACATATAGACAAAAAAGAGGGCAGTTCAAATTTGACTTCACTTGAATCACGATTTAAGGCAAGCCCCTTTTCCTCTGCACCTCAACTACTAACCAAGGAGGATAGCTATGAAAGCTGTTGTTGTAAATCCAGAAAGCACTGGTGTTGCTATTGAAGAAAAAGTGCTCCGTCCGCTCGAAAATGGCGAAGCACTTGTTGAAGTTGAGTACTGTGGTGTTTGCCATACAGACCTCCACGTTGCCCATGGTGACTTTGGAAAAGTTCCAGGACGTGTTCTCGGTCACGAAGGAATTGGTATCGTAAAAGAAATCGCTCCTGATGTTAAGAGTCTAAAAGTTGGTGACCGTGTCAGCGTAGCTTGGTTCTTTGAAGGCTGTGGCATATGTGAATATTGTACAACCGGACGCGAAACCCTTTGCCGTACAGTAAAAAATGCTGGCTACTCAGTTGATGGTGGTATGGCAGAACAATGTATCGTAACTGCAGATTATGCCGTTAAGGTTCCAGAAGGTCTCGATCCAGCCCAAGCTTCTTCAATCACTTGTGCCGGTGTTACTACCTACAAGGCTATCAAAGAGGCAAAAGTTGAGCCAGGCCAATGGGTTGTACTCTATGGTGCTGGAGGACTTGGTAACTTAGCTGTTCAATACGCTAAAAAAGTATTCAACGCTCACGTTATCGCAGTAGATATTAACAACGATAAACTTGCTCTAGCTAAAGAAGTCGGTGCTGATATCGTGATTAATGGTCTTGAAGTCGAAGATGTTCCAGGCCTTATCAAGGAAAAAACAAACGGTGGTGCTCACTCAGCTGTCGTAACAGCTGTATCAAAAGTTGCCTTCAACCAAGCAGTTGACTCTGTTCGTGCAGGCGGTCGTGTAGTAGCTGTCGGTCTCCCATCTGAAATGATGGACCTTAGCATCGTCAAAACAGTTCTTGACGGTATTCAGGTCATCGGTTCCCTTGTTGGTACACGTAAAGATTTGGAAGAAGCTTTCCAATTTGGTGCTGAAGGTCTCGTTGTTCCAGTTGTTCAAAAACGGCCTGTCGAAGATGCCATTGCTGTCTTTGATGAAATGGCTGCTGGTACCATCCAAGGTCGCATGGTTCTAGACTTTACTCATTAAGATAGATAATAAATTCCAAAACGAGGTAGGGACAAAAGACCCCACCTCGTTTTTTAGCAATAAAATTTTGATATAGCAATTTATTGAACTTAAAGTTCTTTTTTTTTACGCTCAAGAACACTATTGACAAAACGTCATTTTACTATCCACATTCTTTAAGCATCCAACGGTTGAAGTATAGGGCTAGAAATAAGATACCGATTTGCTTCGTCGATTTCTGTACTATGACTTTTTTATATTAAATTTCCCATACTTACCTTCAAAATCTTATCTAAAGATATTGATATATCAATGTTTGGAATGACAGGTTTGTTACGCTGCTTTTTAGGATTTATTATAAGTAGTTGATTTTTTATGAAAACGGTTTATACTTAGTTAGTCTTAAAGTTTTCTTAAACTACAAGTCAAACATTTTATAAGGAGGAATGACAATAATGAGTATCGGAATCATTATTGCGAGTCACGGTGAATTTGCCGCGGGTATTCATCAGTCAGGATCTATGATCTTTGGTGAACAAGAAAAGGTTCAAGTTGTAACCTTTATGCCAAACGAAGGTCCAGATGATTTATACGCAAAATTCAACAATGCTGTGCCTGCATTTGACGCAGAAGATGAGGTTCTAGTCTTGGCTGACCTTTGGAGTGGTTCTCCATTTAACCAAGCTAGCCGCGTAATGGGAGAAAATCCTGAGCGTAAATTTGCCATCATCACAGGACTTAACTTGCCGATGTTAATCCAAGCCTACACCGAACGCCTGATGGACGCTAATGCCGGAGTGGCTAAAGTTGCTGCGAACATCATTAAAGAAGCCAAAGATGGCATCAAGGCTCTTCCAGAAGAGCTAAACCCAGCTGAGGAAGTTGCAGTTGCTGCAACTGCTCCTGTAGCCCAAGCTGCTATTCCAGAAGGAACAGTTATCGGAGACGGTAAATTGAAAATCAATCTTGCACGTCTTGACACACGTCTCCTTCACGGACAAGTCGCAACTGCTTGGACACCAGATTCAAAAGCAGACCGTATCATCGTTGCTTCAGATAACGTTGCAAACGACGAATTGCGTAAAGAGTTGATCAAACAAGCTGCTCCTAACGGAGTAAAAGCTAACGTTGTGCCAATCCAAAAATTGATTGAGGTTGCAAAAGACCCTCGTTTTGGTAACACACACGCCCTTATCTTGTTTGAAACACCTCAAGATGCCCTTCGTGCTATCGAAGGCGGTGTACCAATCAAGACTCTTAACGTTGGTTCAATGGCTCACTCAACTGGTAAAACAATGATCAACAACGTATTGTCAATGGACAAAGACGACGTTGCTACATTTGAAAAAATGCGTGACCTTGGTGTTGAATTTGACGTACGTAAAGTACCAAACGACACGAAAAAAGATTTGTTTGACTTGATTAGCAAAGCTAACGTTCAATAATTAACATTAAATAGAAAAGGAATAAAACCATGTCAGATATTTCAATCATTTCTGCTATCTTGGTTGTAGTTGTTGCCTTCTTCGCAGGTCTTGAAGGTATCCTCGACCAATTCCAATTCCATCAACCAATCGTAGCATGTACCCTCATCGGTCTTGTAACTGGTAACCTCGAAGCAGGGGTTATGCTTGGTGGATCACTTCAAATGATTGCCCTTGGTTAGGCTAACATCGGAGCAGCCGTAGCTCCTGACGCTGCTCTTGCCTCTGTTGCCGCTGCAATTATCATGATTAAAGGTGGTAACTTTACTACTGAAGGTATCGCAGTCGCAACTGCAACTGCAATCCCTCTTGCCGTAGCTGGACTTTTCTTGACTATGATTGTTCGTACAATCTCAGTTGGTTTGGTTCACACTGCAGATGCTGCTGCTAAAGAAGGAAACATTGCAGCTGTTGAACGCGCTCACTACTTTGCCCTTATTCTTCAAGGTCTTCGTATCGCTGTTCCTGCAGCCTTCCTTATCGCTATCCCAGCTTCTGCTGTTCAAGACGCTCTTGGTTTAATGCCAGACTGGTTGAACGGTGGTATGGCTGTCGGTGGTGCCATGGTCGTTGCCGTTGGTTACGCTTTGGTTATCAACATGATGGCTACTCGTGAAGTATGGCCATTCTTCGCTATCGGTTTTGCTCTTGCAGCAATCTCTCAATTGACTTTGATTGCCCTTGGTGTCATCGGTGTTGCCCTTGCCTTCATCTACCTCAACCTTTCTAAACAAGGTGGAAACGGTGGCGGCGGTGCTGCAACTTCTAACGACCCAATCGGTGATATCTTAGAAGACTACTAGAAAGGGGAACAATCATGGCTGAAAAAATTCAATTATCAAAATCAGATCGCCAAAAAGTTTGGTGGCGTTCACAATTCCTTCAAGGTTCATGGAACTACGAACGTATGCAAAACTTGGGTTGGGCTTACTCATTGATCCCAGCTATCAAGAAACTTTACACTACTAAAGAAGACCAAGCTGCTGCTCTTGAGCGTCACCTTGAGTTCTTCAACACTCACCCATACGTAGCTGCTCCAATCATGGGAGTTACTCTTGCACTTGAAGAAGAACGTGCAAACGGTACTGAAATCGATGACGCTGCTATCCAAGGTGTTAAAATCGGTATGATGGGACCCCTTGCTGGTATCGGTGACCCAGTCTTCTGGTTTACAGTACGTCCTATCCTTGGTGCCCTTGGTGCATCACTTGCTGCAACTGGTAACATCGTTGGTCCACTTCTCTTCTTCTTTGGATGGAATGCAATCCGTATGTCTTTCCTTTGGTACACACAAGAGTTTGGTTACAAGGCTGGATCTGAAATCACTAAAGACATGTCAGGTGGTATCTTGAAAGACATCACTAAAGGAGCTTCTATCCTTGGTATGTTCATCCTTGCCGTTCTTGTACAACGTTGGGTTTCTATCAACTTCACTGTCAATCTTCCAGGTAAACAATTGGCAGAAGGTGCTTACATCAACTTCCCAGAAGGCGCTGTTACAGGTGGAGAATTGAAGGGTATTCTTGGTCAAGCACTTAGTGGTTTGAGTTTGGATAGCGTTCAACCACAAACGCTTCAAGGTCAGTTGAACTCATTGATCCCAGGATTGATGGGACTTCTCCTTACTTTCCTTTGCATGTGGTTGCTTAAGAAAAAAGTATCTCCAATCACAATCATCCTTGCCCTTTTTGCAGTTGGTATCGCAGCTCGTTTCTTCGGTATTATGTAATCTCGGTGAGAACATACAAACAAAAAAGAATCAGGTTTATCACCTGATTCTTTTGGCTCTTTGTCAAATAGTGTTGATGAAGAACCTAATGAAAAAAGAATCCAACAAAAATTGGACTACCTGTCTCCGGTTGAATACCGAAGACGGTAGCCCTAGGGTGTTTTTATTAAATTCTCACTTTTTGGGGTCAGTCCCTAAGCCTGATAGTAGTTTCTTGTTCATACTATTCCCCTTTAGTCATTTACTACTTTGAGTCCTAAACTATTGGCAGCCTCTTCTGCCTTTGATCCCTTAGGTGTATGGATTTCTACATTCTTATTTGAATTTTCTGGGAAGTAAAATAAGTCTGTTATTTCAATTACACTTTCAGGTATTGTGATCGATTTGATTGATGGTGTGTCTGAAAATACCAATTGACCAATTGATTTTGTTCCTTCTGGAAATACAACAGACTCTAGAGAACTTGCTCCTAAAAATGCGTGATCATCAACAGTTTCTAATGATGTTCCTAAATAAATGTACTTCAATGCTTTATCTTGACCAAAAGATGACTCTCCAACATATCTTACTGTATCTGGTAAGACGATTGCTTCACATTTTTCAAGATTTGCCATACCACGCTGTGCAATCGCTATAACAGGTTTACCATTAATGGTTTTTGGTACACGAACAACCTTGTCGTCAGAAGTACAACTATAGATTGCGTATCCTTCTTGCCACTCTTCATATGTGAAGTACTTTTCATCTGTATCCGGGAAGTCTTTGAAGTTCTTCTCTGTTACTTCAGAGTTATTTGTTGTGGTATTTTTTGTTTCTATTGTAGAAGTACTTGTTGTGGTATTTTGTTTTGACTCCTTAGGTCCGCATCCTACTAAACCTGATAAGAGTACTGCTGCACATAAGCCTGATAATAGTTTCTTGTTCATTATTTCTCCTCCTAATATTTTATGAATATATTAATACCTATATGTTATAAGATGTAGATATTCTTGCTAATATCAAATATTTCTATTTAATCTTCCTATAAATATACGCATGTTAATATGTTAATATATTAATATCTTTAAGTATTTATAACTATAGTTCCTTAATTTTCCCAGTAAAAAACGAAAGGCACCACAAGTTATTTATATGTTTTCTTTAAACGATTCATGTACTTCTGTCGCAACTTCTCGCCCGTCTTTAATTGCGGTTGCGATAGATTGAGGACCTAAATATGCATCACCTGTTATTATTTATTTCTATTGTATTCTGATGTTGACCGAAAGTCAAATTTTTACCTTTCATCTAGAACACTAAAGTCTACTTTTGTTCAATTGCTGCAACGACAAGATCACATGGAATAATATGTTCACTACCTGCCACTTCATGCGTTAATCTTCTTCCACTTTCATCTGATTCACCAAGTTCCATTGTAATAACCTTTACACCAGTTACTTTCCCACTCTCATCACGCAATACTTCTTTAATATTCTCTAAGAAATGGAATGTAACACCTTCATTGTGTGCATCTTTGATTTGTAGTATAGCTTCTAGTATATTGTTCATATGGTCATCATCCTTTTGTTTTAGGTTTAGGCGCTTTTAATATAATGGATGTTGGCCTTTTTGTATACACTAAAATAGGGT
>NZ_JUUZ01000026.1 GCF_001074155.1 Streptococcus pseudopneumoniae | reverse complement strand
CTGATTGAACTTTTTGTTCGTCTTTTAGACTCCAAAAAGCTCCTAATCATCCTCGCGGGGCTGAGACTACGAAATCAAGACTTTGTCTATCGATTTCTGTTCCACCGCCTTTTCTTTCACCTTCTTAGTTATATCCTGCCTTAGCAGAAATCTGAAACAAACCTTATACTCAATTAAAATCAAAGAGCAAACTAGGAAACTAGCCGCAGGCTGTACTTGAGTACGCCAAGGCGACGTTGACGCAGTTTGAATTTGATTTTCGAAGAGTATTACCAGTTCTTTTCTATTTTCACTTAGTCTTTAGGTAATTTGCCAGCTTTTTCAAGCATTTTTTTGATTAAATAGGGCATCTTGACATTTTCACGACCTTTTTTCTCAATTAATTTTTTAACAAATTCTGGCATTTGTAAGTCTTGTGATTCATCTAAAATATTCTTAGTTTCATCCGAAGGTACTAATTCATCAAAGGTTTCTTCTTCTGGGAGGAATTCTCTAAATTCTTTATGTTCATTAGCTCGGATAATATTGACCAAGGCATCAATCAAACGAGAATCTGTATTTGGCATTGGTGGACGATGGTAGTTCACCTCCAATTCCTGACACAAGTCATGACATTCCACATCGTTGTCAAACAAGACTTCAATATGCTCACTGATAAAACTAATAGGCACAAAAATATAATGCTCTGGATGTTCTTCCTGTTCTCTAAGATACTCCAATACATCTGGTTTAATCCAAGGAATACCAATATCACTTTCGCTCTGCCAAGTGTTGGTATATTGATCTGGTTTCAAGCCTAATTTCTCAGCAATTAACTTGCTATTTTCGAAAATCTGGTCGATATAGGGATCACCAAAATCCAAGGCAAAAATGGGTACACTGTGGGCAGAAAAGATGACTTTAAAGCTA
This sequence comes from Streptococcus pseudopneumoniae, assembly GCF_001074155.1. Classification (GTDB taxonomy): domain Bacteria; phylum Bacillota; class Bacilli; order Lactobacillales; family Streptococcaceae; genus Streptococcus; species Streptococcus pseudopneumoniae_A. The sequence goes on along the minus strand of NZ_JUUZ01000026.1, from coordinate 84,078 downwards.
TCCTGTTTCACCTTTTCTTTTAAAATTTTAGCAATTTCAGCTGTCCAATAGTTTAATAGTGCTTCTTCTTGATACCAGTCCTTAATAACTAAAAACTGAATTTGTTTGCTTTCCAGAAACTTTTCGTACCCCATGACAGAGTAAAAGGAATAGTGTGGCTCCAAAATTAAGCAAATACACTTTTCAATTCCATCTACTTCCATTTGCCGAATTATATCTGGAATAAAAGGGGTTGAAAATTTATTGGCAAAATAGACACTATATTCATTACCTAACCTAGCTTCTACCAAGGCAACTTCTTCACGGGTAATTTTTTGAAGTGGAGTTCCTCCAATTCGAACATAATTATCATAAAGGGTTTGAATTTCGTGGTCTTGAGGTCTAACTCCTCGACGAATGTTGGTAAAAAAGTCGGCTACTCCTTCAAAGGTAATCTCTTCTGGTGAACCAAATGTCATCATTAAAATTGCTCTTTTCATCTCTGCATCCTTGTGATATTTTTATCTTTCTTATTGTATCATTAAAGAAGCCATAAGTAAACGCTAACATAACGATTTTATCTTCCTTTTGACTTTTGTTTTTCTCTTCTTTCTATGATACAATGGTTTTAAAAGAAGGAAAAAAGGAGTTACGATGAAATATCCAACATTGTTGGAGCGTTTTTTGACTTATGTCAAAGTCAATACACGTTCTGACGAACATTCAACTACTACACCAAGTACTCAAAGTCAAGTAGACTTTGCCACTAATGTTCTCATCCCAGAGATGAAGCGTGTCGGTTTGCAAAATGTCTATTATTTGCCAAATGGTTTTGCTGTCGGTACACTTCCAGCTAACGATCCAAGTTTAACTCGCAAGATTGGTTTTATCTCCCACATGGATACAGCTGATTTTAATGCTGAAGGTATCAATCCACAAGTAGTTGAAAATTACGACGGTGGCCTTATCGAGCTTGGTGAATCTGGTTTCAAGCTCGATCCAGCTGATTTCAAGAGTCTTGAAAAATACCCTGGTCAAACTTTAATTACTACAGACGGGACAACTCTTCTCGGTGCTGACGACAAATCAGGTATCGCCGAAATCATGACAGCCATCGAATACATGACTGCTCATCCTGAAATTAAGCACTGCGAAATTCGTGTCGGCTTTGGACCTGATGAAGAAATCGGTGTTGGTGCCAATAAATTTGATGCAGAGGATTTCAATGTTGACTTTGCTTATACAGTTGACGGTGGACCTCTTGGTGAACTTCAATACGAAACCTTCTCTGCTGCAGGTGCAGAACTTCACTTCCAAGGTCGTAATGTTCACTCAGGAACAGCTAAAGGACAAATGGTTAACGCCCTTCAATTAGCGATTGACTTCCACAATCAACTCCCAGCTGGTGACCGCCCAGAATTGACTGAGGACTATCAAGGTTTCTACCACCTCATGGATGTATCTGGTAGTGTTGAGGAAGCGCGTGCTAGCTATATCATTCGTGATTTCGAAAAAGAAAACTTTGAAGCGCGTAAAGCTGCTATGCAAGCTATCGCTGATAAGATGAACCAAGAACTTGGTAGTGATCGTGTCACTTTAACATTGACTGACCAGTACTACAACATGAAAGAAGTCATCGAAAAGGATATGACTCCAGTAACCATTGCCAAAGCGGTTATGGAAAGTCTTGATATTACACCAATTATCGAACCAATTCGTGGTGGTACAGATGGTTCTAAGATTTCGTTTATGGGAATTCCAACTCCGAATATCTTCGCTGGTGGTGAAAACATGCATGGCCGTTTTGAATACGTTAGCCTACAAACCATGGAACGTGCAGTTGATACTATTATTGGAATTGTAGCTTATAAAGACTAAAAAAGAAGTAGCAATGCTACTTCTTTTTAATTTACTTCTTTGTCACTTGTTTCAGGACTTGTAGTAGTTGAATGTGAACTTGATTCTTCACTTGTTACTTCGGTGCTAGCTTGACCTGGTGTTTCTTGTTTTGTTTCAACAGGTGTTTCTTGACTTGGCGTTACTTTTGATCTAAGCTCTTGATTTAACAAGACTATCTCTTGGGCAACTGCTAGAAGAGCCTGCTTATCCTTACTTGCTGCTGCTAGTTTATCAAATAGAGCATCTACTTTTTCAAAGTCAGCATCTGAACCATTATTCATTTCCAAATAAGTATGGAGAGCAATGACACCGTTATAGAGTTTTTGGTAAAGAACTAAAACCTCTGGGTCTTGTTTCGAATTATCACGTTCATTTTGGATTGTTAGTGAAATACGTTTCAAGAGATCTTGGACCTGTGTATTTAATTCATCAAGGTCTGCGTCTTCTTTCTCCAAAGCAGCCTTCAGATTTTTCACTTCGTCAGAGAGTGAAGCTTTAACTCCCTCCTCATTGACTTGATTCACTAATCCTTCAGCTTTTGTTAGTAACTCTTCTACTTGCCCTTTTAAGACATGGTTACTTTGTTCCTCAGGTTTGAGATCATCATACAAACCTTTCAAGAACTCATAGACTGCAGTTTTAGCACTATGGCCATCCACTTTTTCTGTATCTAAGATTGTTTCAGAAGCCTTGCTTGCAACTGGCTCATTTTTCAGTGCTTCTTCTACTTCCAGTTTTGTTTGGTAGATTTCTGGGAAGAGTTTGTTCAAGTCAGTTGCCTTAAGGAAGGATTGTGACTGATAAAGTGTCCATGTTAGGTTGGCAACTTTATTTCTAAGAGTGTCATTTAAGCGACCGTCAGATAGATGTTGGTAGAAATACTTGATGTATTCTACTGTTGTAACTCCAGTACGGTCATTAAAATCTTGCAAAGCTTGTAATTTAGCTTCGACTGCATCTAAACCTGCTTCATCTTGGGCTAGTTTATTTTCTTGAAGCTGAGTCAATAAATCCTTCTTAGGAAGTCCATAAGCATCTGTGTCTAAGGTATTAATCTTATCTACTAAAGCTTGATATTTCTTGTCTAAAGGACTGATTTCTGTTGGTTTGACACTTGAGTCAATGTGAATATACTGCTTATCAAAGAGATCTAAAGCAGCCAGATAACCAGCTGTTGAGTTGGTTGAGAGCTTCTTCATATTCTCAGAAAATTGTCCCAAGGCAAGCTCAATTTGTCTTTGTAAAATTGGTTTATCTTTATAGACTTCACGACTTTCTGCTAGAAGTTGATCAATCTTATTTTGAACAGTAGCTTCATCAAAGGCTCCTGGTTGGTAGTTAGATTGCAAGGCAGGAATCTTGTGTTTCAAAGCCACTTCATAGCCTTTAGTTTGCACTTTGATGTAGTGATTATGATCACCGTGAGGAATGACGAAGCTACCATTTTCAACCTGCAAACTATAAGGAGAAACGCCATCACGTAAAGCAGTTGTATAGAGTTCGTTTAGGAAATCAAGCTCTGCATTACCTGTTTGGAGAGGAATACGAACGTGTTCCTTTCGAACTGCATAAGGGTGAATGTGAGTTGGGTCATAAGCCTGGTCTGGATTTCCAAATACAAAGAATCCATTTGAAATTCGGATCGCTTCAAGCGGAACACCATAGGTTTTAGAGATATAAGCTATCTTTTCTTCATCGCTGGCATCTCGAGAGAAACTTTCAACCGTCTTGGCAAGAGGTTTTACAGACTCAGTTTTATGACTGTTTAAATGTTCTTGAGCAGCTTTAATCTGATCTTTTGTTAAATCTTTTTTAAAGAAATAGTGGTTGTGATCTCCATGAGAAACGACAAATCCTTTTTCATCTTCACTTATCACTCGATCTGCTGCAAATCCATGATCGTGCTCTTCCTCATGATGGTGTTCTTCTGGTTTACTACTGTGGTTATCTGGGCTAGTTTCTGATTGTTTATTTCCGTACAAGTGATCCTGCGCGGCCTTGATTTGATCAGGGGATAAATCTTTTTTAAAGAAGTAATGATTGTGATCTCCATGAGAAACGACAAATCCTTTTTCATCTTCACTTATCACTCGATCTGCTGCAAATCCATGATCGTGCTCTTCCTCATGATGGTGTTCTTCTGGTTTACTACTGTGGTTATCTGGGCTAGTTTCTGATTGTTTATTTCCGTACAAGTGATCCTGCGCGGCCTTGATTTGATCAGGGGATAAATCTTTTTTAAAGAAGTAATGATTGTGATCTCCATGAGAAACGACAAATCCTTTTTCATCTTCACTTATCACTCGATCTGCTGCAAAGCCATGATCGTGTTCTTCCTCATGATGGTTTCCATGGTTATCATGATGGTGTTCTTCTGGTTTATGACTGCTATGATTATCTGGGATAGTTTCTGAATGTTTATTGCCGTACAAGTGATCTTGTGCGGCCTTAATTTGATCAGGTGATAAATCTTTTTTAAAGAAGTAATGATTGTGATCGCCATGGCTCATAACAAAACCTTCTGAATCTTCACTTATAATTCTATTTGCATCAAAACCATGATCGTGTTCCTCTTCTTCATGGTGAACATGTGGTAACGGATTATTTGGTGTAGAATTAGAAGGACTTTCTAAGCTTGGAGTGTTAGATTGTGCTTGATGATTGTTAAGAGATGATTTAGGGATATAGTGATAGTGGTCCCCATGTCGTACGATATAAGCATCGCCAGTATCTCTGACAATATCATTAGGGTTAAAGACATAACCATCATCTGCTGCAGAAACACCATTATTCGGTGTCAGTGACAAGGGTTGACTGAGAGCTGAACTATTGCCAGATAAATAAGCCTTTGCGGCAGCTAATTCACCCGCTGACAGATCACTCTTAGGAATATAATGGAAGTGTCCTCCGTGGGGAACGATATAAGCATCTCCTGTATCTTCAATGATATCAGAAGCGTTAAAAACATAACCGTCATCAGTTGTATAACGTCCTTGAGCTCTAGCTGCCACAACTTCCTTAGAATCATTTTTTTGGTCAGATGCATGCCCTTGTTTTTGTTTTTCAATTTGTTCTTTGGTACGAATATTTTCAGCTTGACTAGCATTTTTTAGGTAGACATAATATTTTCCATCAACTTTGATGATGTAACCACCTTTAATTTCGTTAACGATGTGTTCATCACGCAATTGATAACTTGGATCTTTCATGACTAGTTCTTCACTAAAAATCGCATCGAAAGGAACTTTACCATTATAGTAATGGAAATGGTCTCCGTGAGAAGTCACATATCCCTGATCAGTAATTTTCACAACAATTTGTTCGGCCTTAATGCCTTCCTTTTTGCTAACTTGATCAGGAGTCAAATTTTCGTTCTTTTTAGACTCATTGTTTTTCCCATCAACATAAGATACACGATTATCTTCCTTCTTCTCTGCTTCTTGGTGCTGATTTAAAACATAAGCACAAACACTAAGCGCAATAACTACTGCTGATCCAGCTAAATATTTCTTTGTTTTATTCATAATTTCCTCATTTCAATTCTTCTGCTAGTATTGCAATATCCTCTTCTAAATTATCTAAATAAGACTTATCATTTTGTGGGTCTGCCTCTAAAGGATTGAGAGTTTTAAGACTCACACCTGTTGACTTGATAAGCGTTTCAGCTACTTTAGACGAAGCATTGCTCTCTGTAAAAATAGTTTTAACTTTATAGGTCTTAACAAATTCTTGGATTTCAGTCAGTTGTCTTGGACTTGGTTCTTGATCAGGAGAAATACCAGCAATACCAAGTTGATTCAAGTCAAATCTCTTTGCCAAATAAGAAAAAGCAGTGTGTTGAGTTACAAAGGTTCTTTGCTCCACTTTATCGAAGATAGGTTTATATTTATTTGTTAACTCATGAGCTTGATCAATAAACTTCTTAGCATTCGACTGATATATTTCTTTATTCTCACTATCTAATTCTGATAATTTATCAGCAATAATTTGTGCTTCCTCAGCTACCTTTTCAGGGTCTAACCAAGTATGGGGATCATAAAGACTTTTCTCATCCACACCTTTTCCTACTTCTATATCTTCTAAGCCAGATACTCTATCCAAGGTCATACCCTCAGATGCTTCTAGAACCTTAACCTTGGACTTTTGTAGACTTGGATCTAAACTACCCGCCCAAGACTCTAAGGTATGAGAATGATAAACAAATACATCCGCATCGTAGATAGCTGCAATATCATTTGCTGACGGTTCATAAGAATGAATGCCTGAACTAGACTGAATCATTCTTACATCATTAAGATCACCAGAAACTGCTTTTACCATAGAATATACAGGATAAAAACTGGTAACTATTTTCATTCCATGAGATTCTTTGACATCATTTTGCTTATCTTGACTACAAGCTCCTAAAAATAAGGCAAGTACAGAAGATAGCATACATATTAGTATTATCTTTTTCACTAGAACTCCTTAACTAGTATTTAACCATTTAATTAACTAGTAAATATTCTACTCCTTATAATTTAAGATGTCAAGCTAGAAATTTAATTTTTCCCAAAATTTTACCAATAGAAAAAATAAATCTAAGACTCTTAATCGACTACTTTTGAAAAACAAAAAGCTCGAATTTTCATTCGAACTTCATTTTATTTTCTTGCAGCTTTTTCATCTTCTTCGAGTTGTTTGACCAGTTGTTCAATGCCGTCAAATTTCACCATATCTCGGATACGATCTAACCAATAGACGGTCACTGTTTCACCATAAATATCTTCATCAAAATCAAAGATATTCACTTCAAAACGCTCTTCTTCTCCATCAAAGGTTACGTTCTTACCGACACTGGCCATTCCTCGATAGAGTTTTCTCTTGATTTCGATATCAACGGTATAGACACCATCTGCCGGCATATAAGTACGATCCAAGAGCACGAGATTGGCAGTTGGATAACCGATTGTTCGACCACGAGCATTGCCGTGTACGACTATTCCTCTTGTAGGAAGTGGATTTCCAAGCAGCTGACCCGCTTCTTTCACATTCCCTTCAAGGATAGCTTGACGAATACGTGTAGAGCTAATCTTTCCTTTTTCATCTTCTACAGGAGGTACTACGACTACTTCTCCATCAAAGATTTCTTTTAAATCTTCTGCTGATTTTCTATCAGAACCTAAACTATAGTCAAATCCAACTACGATGGTATCTGCTTTAACTTCTTTGACAAAAGTATCTACAAACTCTTGAGCTGTCATATTAGCGATACGACTTGAGAAGTCCATTAAATAAAGATTTTCAACACCAGCACGTTTAAACTTTCGTTCACGTTCTTCTGCATTCAGGATATGAAGTAAATTTTCTGGTGAATAGGGTTTTAAGGTTAATTTTGGTGATTCATGAAAGGTAATTAAAGCAACACTCAATCTCTTCTTTGCAGCAATTTCACCAGCAATACTAAATAATTTTTGATGTCCAAGGTGGATACCATCAAAATATCCTAAAACAAGGACTGTTGGTCCTGGTGTTGCAATGTCTTTTTCAGTTTTTATAGGTATTGTTACAATCATAGTCATATTATACCAAAAAGAAGAAGGCATTCAAAATATTACGAATTTAAAAAACTATAAGCTACTTTTTACTTCTTTTCTCAATTGCTCCAGAGTTTCGATATTATATTTGTCCATGACTTTTGGTAGGTTATCAATGATATCAGGACAGGCATAAGGATTGGTAAAGTTTGCTGTACCGACTCCTATTGCTGATGCACCCGCCAAATACATTTCTATAGCGGATTCAGCTGAATCAACTCCTCCCATACCAATGATTGGAAGATTAGTTGTTTGAGCTACTTGACGTATTAGTTTAAGAGCTACCGGAAAGACTGCAGGACCAGACATTCCACCAGTACCATTGGCAATGATTGGTTTTCTAGTTTTGAGATCAAAGCGCATACCAACAAGGGTATTGATCATAGTGAGACCACTAGCACCAGCATCTTCTACTGCTTTTGCAATAGTCACGATATCCGTCACACTAGGCGTTAATTTTACATAGACAGGAACTGATGATGCCCCTACGGCTGCTTTTACCACATCATAAGCCAACTCAGGGTCCTGTCCAATTAAAAGTCCATGATTGCCATGATCGACGTTAGGACATGAGATATTGAGCTCGATGGCTTTTACATTAGTTGCCTTAGAAATTCCATGAGAAACGGCTGCATACTCTTGTTTTGAAAATCCAGCAACATTGGCGATAATAGGGAGATTTGGATATTCTCTTTCAAGCCAAGGTAACTTCTCAGACAGAACGACATCTAAACCAGGATTTTGTAGACCAATAGCATTAAGCATACCTGCAGGAGTTTCTGCCACTCTTGGAGTAGGATTACCAAAACGCGGCTCAAGAGTAGTTGCTTTAATCATGATAGATCCTAAAAGGTCCAAATCATAGTATTTGGCATACTCTTGACCAAAACCAAAACAACCTGAAGCAGGAATGATAGGGTTCTTTAACTCTAAACCAGGTAGAGAAACTTGTAATCGATTTTTAGTCATGACACTCTCCTTATAAAACTACTGTTCCTGTTTTAAATACAGGTCCATCCTCACAGACACGTTGACTAACTGTTTCACTATCTGGCACTTTTAAGACGCAAGCATAACAAGCTCCCATACCACAAGCCATACGCGATTCTAAAGATAGATAGGCTCTTGGATGGTCGTAAAAGGTTTGATTGATGTATTTCATCATACCAGGTGCCCCACATGAGTAGATGGCATCAAATTCAGTGTCAAATTCATTAATCACAACTGAGACATTTCCCTTGATGCCATAGGAGCCATCATCGGTCGTCACAAAGACTTTGCTGTATTGGGATAATTCGTCTTCTAAAATGACAGCATCTTTAGTAGCAAATCCTAGAACAGTTGTAATTTCCACACCACTCTTATGTAGTTGTTTAGCTACTTCGAGTAAGGGTGGTACTCCGATTCCACCACCAACTAGGAGAACATGACTCTGCTTGTCTAAATCAGATAAATCAAAACCATTTCCTTGAGGGCCCATAACATCTAAGCTATCACCAGTTTTTAAGGTTGAAAAGATAGCTGTACCAGAACCTTCGATACGATAAATCAGATGGCATTGTTTCTTAGATTTATCTATGGATGAGATTGAAATTGGACGACGCAAGAGGTGGGCATCATCAGGTACACGTAAATGAAGAAATTGTCCAGCTTTCATAGCTTCAACCATTTCTCCTTCAAGTACTAGCTCAAAGATTGCTGGTGCGATTTCCTCTTGAACAATCACTTTCATATTTTCCAAGCGAATAGCACCCATTCGTTTTCTACAATTTGGATTCATAACTTTTCCTCCTTAAATTTTAAGGGGATCAGATAAAGAAAAACCTTGCTATTGCAAGGTTTCAGTTAAGATATTTACACAAAAGTAGCAAATAAGCACCTGCTTACTTGTTTCTATTGTAGCTTCTTTTCTCTGACACCTTGTGAGTCTCTCTGGACTTCCCTTAAAGGTTAAATTTTCACTAGTATACTGTATCAAACATGAAAAGTCAAGTAAAAATAGGTAAGGTATCAGTTCATAAAAGTTGCTTATTTTTGTGAAGAAAGAATTTTTTCTAGTTTTTGATAATCTTTAACACTGTCAATTTCGTAGATAGAATTTTCTTCTAACTCCTCTACGTAAACATCTAGTTCTTTGATATTATCTTTAACCATGTTGTCCCAGTAAAGGTCTACAAACTCGCCGCTTGCATAAGCCTCATTGATAAATCCAACAATTTTTTCAGCTGTTGGAGCATCCCAGAACGACACTCCACTCAAGATACGTCCGTTTTTGCTATCGACAATGATGTCTTGAACTTTGTAGTCATCACCATAAACTAGGAACCACTCATTATCACAGTCTTCACGGTAAACACTAAAGTAAGTTGAACGCTCGATATCATTGCGGAACATATTCTTGAAAAGATAATTATCAGCATCAATAACGTAGCTGTTAGCCAACTCTTCTTTTACCAAGTAAAGAGAGTAAAAGTTATTGTAATCCGCATACTTATCGTTGAAAACTAAACGCACACCGTATTTCTCTTTGAGATAGTCGAACTGTTCTTTCAAATAACCTACGACGATGATAATGTCATCAATTCCTCGTTCTTTTAAATATTCAATTTGATATTCAACCAAAGGTTTTTGATTGACTTTAACCAAGGCTTTGGGAGTATTTTCTGTCATAGGACGTAAACGAGTTCCCAATCCCGCTGCTAAGATGATCGCTTTCACGCGTTTTCTCCTTTATTCTTTAATGATAATATAAACACCAGCCATTACAACAAATGAAGTTATAATGGTCAAGACAGTCAGAGGTGTCCCCAAGAACATCGCTGCAAACAGGACAGTCCAAACTACATAACTGACATTTAAACCAGTTGCTTTTGCTGGTTGCAATCGATTGATAGCCATATAGTAAGCAAGATAAGAAATCATATTAAATGCTGCAAAGACAATTAATAGACCAAACAATTGGCCATTTGCCACTTCTGCAAATGAGTGATGCGAGAAAAGCACAATAACAAGATAAGACAAGAAGGATGTAACTTGACGAATCAAGAGAGCTTCAATTTCGCTGAGGTCACTTTCCATAGCAAAGGAGCTCAGAACACTTTCACTTCCCCAAGCAAAAGCACAAATCAAAGCACATAGAATACCTATGTAGAAAGAATTAACCTGCTCTGCTTTATAGGTCTGAGCAATAATCCCAGCAATGATTAGAAAGATACCAAAAATTGTATTTTTGGAAATCTTGTGCTTCAAAAAGAAGAAGGCAAGCAAGACTGAGACTGCCGGATAAATAGCTGAGACTGACGAAGCTAATGAACTTCCAATATACTTAACCGCATAGAGATTGGCCTGCATACCAATCGGACCGGCTAGTAAAGCTCCGATGATAACACTGACATTTCGAATGTTCAAGAAGATTGAAAAACGTACTTTCCCTTCTTTAACGAGAAGATATCCTAGCAGGATAAAAATACTAAGAAAGTCGTGCGCTGCTGCTACTACAAAAGGTGACAAGTCAGTAAATATAGAGAAGATATAAGCACTAATGGTTAGCCCTAATCCCCAAAAAATCCCTGAGATAAGTCCAAAGGACACTCCGTTTTTAGTCTTCATCAATTCCTCCCTGAGACTGCAATTCTTTTACTGCTCTATTGTAACGAGAGATTCCGTAATCTCCGAAATCTGCACCATTTTCTTCTTTGTAAATAGTCCAAAGACCCCAAATAATGTCTTGTAAAATCTTATAGATACGAATTTTCTCTCTCGAAACAGGAGTCTTGTCACCCTCGTAATAAGCTAGAAAGTCTGTCTCTTCTTCCGGTGTAAATTCAGATTCTAGAAAGAGTGCTGCAAGGTCCCACATAGGATCGTTCATGGAAGAATATTCCCAATCAATCAGATAAAGATGTCCATCTGGTCCTTCAATAAAGTTTTCTGGAACCAAATCAATATGACATGATTTCTTATCAACTCCGATTTTCTCAAGCTCATTTTTTAAAGAAAGAACTGATTTTCTGACAGCTTCATAGTTTGGATAAGAAATCTCCCCTTGAATCAATGATTCATATTTTTTGATTTCCTCAAAAGGAGCAAACTCTCCTTTTAATTCTTTACCAGAAGAGTGAATGGTTTGTAGAATTGGTGCAATCTTTTCAAATTTGGTTTTTATGGTAGCTGAATCAAGTGTCTCAGCATTTTCAATGTATTGATTAACCTTAATTCCTGCTTCAATATCGAAAAGATAATTTTCTACATCTAATTTCAAATCTTTCAACAATTCAAGATTGAACTTTTCATTCTGGCGGTCGATTAATTTATCCGTACCTTTACCGAAAAACTTAACGATGTACTGGTTTGAGGATGTTTTTACCAAATAGTTTTGATTGGTCATTCCACCCAACTGTTCAACGCTCTGAATTTCTTCGTCACCAGATAATAAAGAAGCAATCTTTTCTTTAACGATTTCCTTCACAATCTTCCTCCATTAGACTTCCCACTTAAAGACTGTCTTAAATGCGGTATTTAAGTCAGTTGCAAAAACTCGATGAATATCCTTGATTTCTCTGACTGGTTCTTCTAAATAAATGATATTTTTCAAACGATTGGCAAATCTCTTAATCTCCATCATTTGGATAGCTTTTTCAAAGTCAACACGTCCTGAACGTGAAGAACCAACTAATAGTAGACCTTTTTCCAATGAATCACGAGTATTGATATTAACTTTATACTCACTAACACCCATCATCAAAATGGTACCTTGTGGTTTAATGTAGCGAATCAAGTCATTAATAGCAGGTCCACATCCATCACCACCACAGCATTCGAAACCATGGTCAAAACTAAGATCCTCTGGAATGCTATCAGTAATGTAGAGCTCTTTTGCAAATGAGAATAATTCTAATTTCTCCCAATGACGTCCGATAACAATAATCTCAGCTTCAGGCAAGGTGTAGTTGATAATATTGGCCATGACAAAAGCTAAACTTCCATCACCAATGACAGCGATGCGTTGACGTCTGCTGTGAGATACCGTCATGAAACGATTCATAGCATGCATGCCAACACTGACAAACTCTGTAATGGCAGCAACTGTATCTTCGATATCTTCGTAAGCTACCACACGATCCTTAGGCAGAGAAACGAATTCTCGCATGAATCCATCGTAACCACTTGATAAGAAATATGTTCCAGTCATGTAATTTTCGTAGAATTCCTCATCACTTTGCATAGGTGGTTGATTTGGAATCATAACAACCTTCTGACCAACTTTGTAAGTACCTGTTGGATCAGAAATGACTGTACCACAAGACTCGTGAATCATAGCCATTGGTAGTTTTTTCGCTAAAATTTTTGGATCGCGTTTACCTTGGTAGTAACGTTGATCCGCGTGACAAACCGCCATGTAATTTGGTCGGATGAGGATATGATTCTCTTGATCAATTTCTTCTTCCTGATATTTAATATTAATAAACTTTGGTTTTGTCAGTTGATAAATTTGATTAATCATGTCTATTCTTTCTCAATCATGCTTTTAGCAATCTTCAAGTCTGTAACTGTTGTAATTTTGAGGTTTGAGTATTCACCTTTTGCCAAGGCTACATCTTTACCCTTAATGACAAAAATTTTACATGCATCTGTTAAAATTTCTTTTTCTTCTGCTGATAAAGAACCATACAAATCAATGAAGTCTTTACAACGGAAGGTTTGAGGAGTTTGCCCTTGATAGAGATGAGCACGATTTGGAATATCTGTGATAAACTGTCCGTTTGTACTTTCAACAATGGTATCTACGGCTTCAACTACTGTATCAACAGCGTCATGATTTTGTGCGAGAGCAATGTTATCTTGAATCATTCGAAGTGTGATAAAAGGACGAACTGAGTCATGTGTGACCACGATATCATCTTCAGTGATTGGACGATAAGCATCGATAGCTTCAATAATCTTTTCAATACTAGAATTACGGTCCGCCCCACCTTTTGTGATGATGATACGGTCCTTGTGGAGTGGAAGGAATTTTTCAACTAAATCTTCTGCGTGTGTCACCCAGTCTCCGTGAACTCCAACCACAATCTTTTCGATACTTGGCTCTAAGACAAATTTTTCAATTGTATGAATCAAGATTGGGCGATCTCCCAACTCAAGAAATTGTTTGGGTAGGTTACTAATACCCATGCGCGTGCCGGTACCACCTGCTAAAATTCCAGCGTAAATCATATCGATTCTCCTTTAGTTTGTTCTAAAAACTCATTCTTTACTATTATATCATAATCTAGCACTATCTTGAAAGAAATACTAGTTCTCTCCAGTTAGAAACTGATGGCGAGATCACTTTAGGCTTTGAACATAAAAAAATTTAATCCTTGCATTCTTATTTCTCGGTTAATATAGAGTTCTTCAGAATAATATAGAAAGCTTAAAGAAACCTTAAACCATTGGTTGATATATATAGCAATCCTTAAATTTTAATTAGACTTTTCCAATTAAAATTGTTAAAATAAAATGGAAAATAAAAGAAAAGGAAGCTAACTACCGCCATGATGAATATGCAAAACATGATGCGTCAAGCTCAAAAACTTCAAAAACAAATGGAGCAAAGCCAAGCTGAATTGGCTGCCACAGAATTTGTTGGGACTTCTGCTCAAAACCTCGTAACTGCTACCTTAACAGGTGATAAAAAAGTCGTAAAAATTGATTTTGAACCTGCAGTTGTGGATGCTGAAGATATTGAAACACTTTCAGATATGACTGTTCAAGCGCTCAATGCTGCTCTTGAACAAATTGATGAAACTACTAAAAAGAAACTTGGAGCATTTGCTGGTAAGTTACCATTTTAATTATATTCTCAAAAATAGGCTGGTTTACAGCCTCTTTTAATTTATGTTAATAAGCAAAGAACTCAGTTGCTTTATTTAGCAATAAGTCACTATATTCAGGGTCTTCCTGAGCAGTTACTAGTTCTTCTTTTATGTTTTCCAAGTCATCCGTAATCATTCCATCAACACCTAGGTGAAAAGACTTATTAAATGATTCCGAACTATTGATTGTCCATACATAGAGTTTTTGCTCAGTATTCCATAATTTCGTCACAAAGTATTCATCTAAAGTAGAATACTCCATTGTGTAGCCTGTAGCAACCGTTCTAGGAAAAACAGAATTATAGGGAAGAATAAAGTAGACAGGAATATCCTTGTCATACTCTCTCACTTTTTCAATAACCTTATAATCCAAGGATTGCATTTGATGACCATAAACCTTAATTTTTGCACCGTATTTGTCTAGAAAATGTTCCATCATCTGTGGGCTATCTTTGTGGCTGGTCTTAATCTCAATGAGAAGTTTCTGATGTAATTCATTTGCGCGTGTCAGATAATCATCGAAACTTGAAATCTTTGTCTCATAACCATTCTCATGAATGTCAATCTGCTTTAACTCTTCTAAAGTCAAATCCTGTGGTGTTTTATTAATACCAGCTAGGCCTTTAAGATTAGCATCATGCATCATAACAAATTGACCATCTTTAGTTTCCTGGATATCCATCTCGATTAAATCTGGTTTTAACTGCGCTGTCTTTTCTAAGGATTCTACTGTATTTTGGACACCATTTCCATTCGATACACCACGGTGTGAAATCACAAGAGGTGGATTGACTACAGGAGCTTCCAGATAATTATATCCTTCAATCGCAAAGAAAATACTTGCACACACCATAACACCCCACCTCATGATATGGTCCTTCTCGCGTCTTGGCATAATGTCAAGCTCTTCTCCCGTTAAGAAGGACGTAAATTTCACAAGGAAATAGGTCAGTGCCATATAGTGGAAATTCTTGATAAGAACAAAATTCAAAATAGCAAGGACCAGAGACTCTCTCTGAGTAAGGCTATCCACTATATACTGGGTTAATAGTAAAGGAATGAGAGGAAGATAGAAGAATAGATTGGTTTTTACAATAATTAAGAATAAATGCCAGGCATAAAACCAAAAATAATTTCTAGTTTTATCCAAACTATAAATGATCGCTTCCTTGACCGTCATCTTTTCATAAAAGACCTTAGGTAGAGTGAACATCAAGCGAACAGAAACATAGAAGAATAAGAGTGATAAGATAATAATGGCTACCCACCACATCCAGTAGTTCTCTTCCATGTAGGTTTGAATAAACTCTGGTATAACGATTTTATTGAAATAATAAATCTTAAATATCTTCCTGATAAAAGGAAATAGCATTGCTACAAACAAAAAGATAAACATAGCTTTTGAAATAGTCATTTTCTTCATAAAAGCAAGGCTTTCACGAAATACTTTTCGACTATATTCTATAAGAGTCCTTTTTTCGTGATATAGGAGGTGGCGAGCTCCAATAAAGAGAATACTAAGTTGAAAATAGGCTACAAGTAGATTGATGGCAATTAAAATTACAAAACCAAGACTGACTATGGGAGCATTTTTTATTATCTCAAAAATATTGTTGTAGGAAATAAACAAATATCCAGTCTGACTTAGTAAAAATCCAGCTATCACTGAGTTTAGTGGCAACCAGATATAGTCAACCAACATAAAGATTAGAAAGAATAGAAAGAGGATTTTATCTAGATTAAGGTAAATCTTTTTAAAACCCAATTTTTTCGGTTTTTCAGGTTTCATAAAAACTCCTAATCAAAAAGTTGTGATAAATCCAAAGCACCAAATGGATTCGAATTGAGACTAGTTTGAGAATTGAGTAACAGTCTACTCTCATCTGACTCCAGAAAAGCTTCATACACTCGAGCAGTCATACGTGCATCCTCTAGACTATTATGAGATTGCCCTTTAAAACCTAGAAAATTAGCCACAGTTTGTAATTTTAGATTAGCAATTCCATGAAGATCAGAACTACGTCGCTCCAGTGCTTCGTTATAGACATCAACTAGATACTGATGACTATAGTCCAATCCATGCTCTAGTAGAATTGGTAAATCACTCTTTGCTGCATTATAACCAATGAGAGGCAAGTTACCAACAAAAACTTGAAATTTTTGCAGGACTTCTTCTACCTTTGGTGCGCCTTTCAATGTCTCTGAAGTAATCCCCGTCAAACCATTAATAAAACTCTTCAAAGGAACATCAGTGTAGACATAAGAGTCAAATGTCCCTACTTCTTCACCTTCTTTAAAATGCACTGCTGATACTTGAATCAAATGAGTCTTATCCTGGTGTTTGTTGAATTCTAAGTCAAAGGAGATATAATCTCTAAATGTTTCCATCTTATCATTCCTTATTGATTTGTAAAAAGAAACCACCTGGTCTAGTTCTAGAAACCAAGCAGTTTTTTCTTATTTGCCAAATAAGCGAGCAAAGAAGCCTTTCTTCGATGCCTGAACTTCTTGCTTAGCTTGATCCAACTCCAACTGAAGTGTTTCTTGATCCTTCATAGCTTGAAGAGTTAACTGTTGTTGTTGGTCCAATTGCTTATCTTTTTCAGCGATTTGGCGGTCTTTGACACGCATCTGTTCATCTTTTTCAGCCAGTTGCTTATCTTTAGCTTTCAATTGCTCATAAAGACGAATGATTTCAGCGTTCTTTTCATCAACAAGAATTTCCATGAGTTCTCGTTGCTTAACTTCATCACTAACCGGTTCATCTTCAAAAATTGTTTTCTTGTAGATTTCTTCTAGCTTGATCAATCCACTGCGAGTAACAACAGTAACACCCTTGTCGTTTTTTGTAATATCTTCTTCTGGTAATTCTTTGACACGATTATTGATTGCTTGTCGGGAAAGTCCCAAGACCTCAGCAATCTCACTGACAGTCATTTCAATACTCATAATATCCTCAATTTTTCTCTAGCTTTTCTTAAATTAAATCTTATCATAAGTAAGCAAAACTGTCAAATAACACTGTATTTTCAATGGTTTTTTAAGACATAAAATTTAAAAACTATTTATTGGCTAATATTTTAAAAAGAAGAGAGCATCTCATCTTTAGACTAGTAAATAAAAATCATTGCTTTTCCAAATACTTAAGAGAAAACCTTTCTTGGTTTGTAGAGATGATCACGTTTCTCCATAATAGCAAGTAGCTTCTCTCCTTCGAAAGCGGCAACTTCTTTCTCGCTACACTCTAACTCAATAAAGCGGCCGAAGCGGACTTCCTCTGCCTGTTCCGGAGTAAGATAAACCTTAACTAAATCCCCTGTACCAATCTCAATCGGATGGAGAAAGTCTAATTCACCAGCCTCTACTTTTTGGGCAATTTCTTCTAAGCTCAAGGAATCTTCTAACTGTAAACCAGCTGCACTAGTCCGTGTAAGATGAGACATGTGAGCTGCATAACCAAGCTTCTCTCCCAAGTCAACCGATAAGGTACGGATATAGGTCCCTTTGCTACATTTTACTCGGAAGGTAAAACGCGCAAGTTTGTCCTCATAAGAAATCGGACTGGTTCTTTCAAAACTATAAATGGTCACCTGACGTTCTGGACGCTCGACTTCCTGACCAGCACGCACATACTCATAGAGCTTGCGACCATTTACCTTGACAGCCGAGTACATTGGTGGGATTTGAGTGATAGGACCAGTCAAACTCGCAATCGCTTCATCGACAAGTTTTTCATCCAGTGGATTTAAAACAAGAGTCTCTGCAACTACTTCCCCACTAGCATCCTCGGTCGTCGTTGAATAGCCCAGAGTGATTTCTCCCTCATAGACCTTACCCTCGTCCTGCATGAACTCAACCATGCGAGTCGCCTTTCCCACAGCAATGGGTAAAACGCCCACTACATCCGGATCCAAGGTCCCACCATGGCCAATCTTCTTAGTTCCCAAAATCTTACGCAGTTTAAAAACCGCATCATGCGAGGTCATCCCTGCTTCTTTTTTTAAGTTGATAATACCGTTCATGTTTGCTATCTGATTTCCTTTCTCATCATGTGGTTAATAAAATTTTTTTAACTCGTTCCAGTATCATTTAAACCATCCTCTCATGCCTTTGATTAGGCTATTGACACCTTTTTAATATTTCTTTTAATGCAGTATCAATAATAAATCAATAGGTAAATACCCTACTATTCACCTCTGTCTCTCCAATTCTTTATGATAGTATAAATATAATGTATCAGTATTGCTACTAAAAATGCGAACAAAGGGCGTAATGATACCAAGCTTACACCTACAACAAGGAAGGCTGATAAAAAATAAATGATAAACGCCTCTAACTTAGAAGGTCATCTCTCCTCTGGAAGCATATCTAAATGTTCCTTCGTTATAGCTGAGCGATTATCGAATCGATAAAAGAAACGATATCTTGCAGATAAAGAATCAATATCTAAAAAGTCATATCCCCTAATATAATCAATTACGTAAAACATCAGTAAATTGTCAATTTCGTCAATATTTTCAGTATAGAGAGAAAAATTTCTCTTTCCAGCAATTGCAATATTACTTGCAGCATAAACGGCAATCGGAATGCCATCTTTTGTGACAGGTGAAATATCTCCTTTACTACCTGAACCTACACACGTCATTTCATAGTTATTTAAATTAAATTGAAAAACTCCATGCCAGTATGCTTGTTCCCATAAATGTTCAAATCTTTTTTCTTCATAATAAATCAAATCCTTATTTAACCCTCTTGCGACTATTCTTTTCTTCTTAGAAATGAATTCTGATTCTTTCAAGACAAGAATTTCTACATCTTTTGCATAGAGACGATAACCTTCATCTTCTTGAACGATTTCAATCCTTTCAGTCCAAAGTTCATCATCAGGTAATTTTGACTCAAGGATAAATCCTTCTGAGTTTCCACGTAATTTTAATTGTATTTCCATGTTTTACCCCCCTATTGATAAGCCCAATCCAAATGGTCCCAGTTTCATTTTTGCCTCTGCTTTTTAGTAACTGGACAATGATTAACAATCATGACAGGCTCCACACCTTCTCTCACTCGAACAACACTCCCAATCGGTAAAGCGGTACGTTCTGACATCAGTTTTCTCCTTCTAAATATTTCTTCGCTTCCTGAACATAAAAGAGTTCTGGATTTTCATGGGCGATACTTTCAAACAAACTATGGGCACGAGCTTCATCTCCTTTTAATTGGGCATTAAGAGCTCCGTAATAAGAGAACATGATTCGAGCTAACTTACTTTCTGGTTCGGCAGTGTCGAAGTAGTCGTTTGATATTTTATTTAAAACAAGATCCTCTATAGCTTGTATTATGTTTATTGCTTTCGTCTGCCTAGTGACCTGAGAATTTGTTCGAACTTTTAATGTAGCTAACATATCGATTTGGTTCGAAATTTCTTCTGTTTTATCAGCATGGATTAGAGAAAGAATCTTAAAGTAAGCTGTGGACAATTGGATCTCAAATTTCTTATTAAAATTTTTATCCTCAAAATTTATTCGTTCCAAATTATCAAGTGTTTCTTCAAACTTTCCTTGGTAGTATGACGCTTGGGCAATAGCTAGTAAATAATTTGCATTATTAAACAGTTGTTGAGACTTGACTGAGTGTTCAGCCACATATCGATAATAACTTATGTGCTTGTCGAAATTAATATCCGTCAAAAGGATATTATCTACAGCTAATTTAACTAGTTTATTGTTTAATGAAAGGAGTGTCTCAAACCCAAAACATACTACCGTATAAGTAATGAATTTCATAAAATTCATTTCCCCACCTTTAAATAATTCAACAACCATCCCTATAAATGCTAGACAAACTATAGGAAATAAGCAAATGTATACTATTTTTGTCAAATTATATAATTTTGGAATTTCAAGTCCAGATATTTTCAACGAATAGTTATTTAATATTTCTTTCATCATTATCCTCCATTGTAGAACTTAAATATAAGAAGGCGCTCGCTATTACTGGAGCCGCTATCGAGACTCCAAATCCAAATGTTGATGCATTAACTGCTACCCCATAAATTATCACATCTATAACAAAAACTGTAGCAACAACCACTCTACATGTACTCATAATTCTCTTTATGACATCTACCCTTCTCATCCCCTGTTTCAGTGGTCGTGTTAACTGTTGCGTAGTCTTTTTTTGACCTGGTTACTCTCTTTACTTAATTTAGGGGAAAGGTACTAGACAACATTATTGCTTCCAAAATATTTCTTCGCTTCCTGAACATAAAAGAGTTCTGGATTTTCATGGGCGATGCTTTCAAACAAACTACGAGCACGAGCTTCATCTCCTTTTAATTGGGCATTGAGAGCTCCGTAATAAGAAAACATGATTCGAGCTAACTTATTTTCTGGTTCTGTGGTATCGAAGTAGTCGTTCACTTCTTTATTGAACACAATGTCTTTTATGGCTTGAGTTTGGGCGACTAGTTTAGCTTTGCCTCCTTTAAAATCTGGCGCCTTGGACAATTGTTCCTCAAAGAAAGCAATATCTTGTGCATCTTGAAGATGAATGCAAACTTTTAATAGCTCATAGGTTGATATTAAAAATGTATGGTTCCTGAATCTCTTCCAAATTTTCTTCAAATCATATTTGGACATATTTTCCTTGGCAGCTTGAAAATCTCCTTTTAGATAAGCCACTTGACCTTGGATAAATTGGCAATACTCACGATATGTTGCCCTAAAGGGCTTAATAGACTTTTCTGATTGAACCCTGAACATGTCCACATAGAGCTTAAGATTAATAGCATCGTTTAACACTAGATAAATAACTTTGTTTAGGACAAAACGTAGGTATAAAACTAGACTAGCAAATAGTACTACTACTACTAATAATATTACTCCCCACTTTTTGGTATCACTTTGGAAAATTAAAAATACAGCCAACACATCCAAAACAAGTCCAATAATTGAGCTAATTTGACTAATAGTCTCAATTTGTAGAAGAATATTCTCTGTCGCCCTACTTACTATTTTTTCAATTAATTTCATATGTTACTCTCTTATTCCTCTGCTCCTATATATTTCTGCGCTTCCTGAACATAAAAGAGTTCTGGATTTTCATGGGCTATGCTTTCAAACAAACTGCGAGTACGAGCTTCATCTCCTTTTAATTGGGCATTTAGAGCTCCGTAATAAGAGAACATGATTCGAGCTAACTTATTTTCTGGTTCCGCAGTGTCGAAGTAGTCGTTTGATATTTTATTACAATAGATGTCAACAATAGCCTTTAAACTCAAAATATCTTCCTGATGTTTTAGAATTTGAGATTGAACATTACTTATTAGTCCTTCAATTTCTACCATCAATTCTTTTAATTCTAAACAATTATTCAAATGAAGCAAGTTTAGGATGCTATAATACTTGATATTAAATACATAGTAGAGATTTTTGGATTTCTTTAGATTACTATTTTTTATGTTATTCAGCAATTCTAAACTATCTTGGAAGTGTCCTCTATAAAAGGATACTCTTGCATTTGCCAAATATTTTGGAAGAACTTGAACATTTCTATTTAAAGAATTTTCCTCAGCTCTAGCAACTATTTCTTGATACTTTGCTAAATTGATATCTTGAGATAAAATATCAATTAAAGCCTTATCAAGTAATAGTTTAGATAGAAAAATAAACAGTATAAGTAGGACAAGAAATATTGTTAATGCCTTTGTGTAAGTGGTCGATGAATGGTTAAAAATATAGACATAAACAATTACCGTTGAAAACACTAATAAACACAGCAAGTATTTAAATATAATTTTAAGAAATACTAATTCTATTTTATCAGCTGACCATGTTCTAATAATTTCTATAACTCTTTTCATATAAATTCCTGGTTCTATGGAAAATTTACTCCCCCTTCAAGGCATCAAACTTAGCCTTCATGGTCGGATTCTTACGAGTCAATTTTTTAACAGATACATCATCCAACTTATTATTGGCAAGTCGGAGTTGGTTTTCGGATGTTGTTAGGAATTTCTTGACTTCTTCCATCCTTTTGATGGCCTTGTCGATTTCGTCAATAGCCTTACCGAAGTTGACAGATGCTGAATTGTAGTTTTTAGCAAAGGCAACCTTGAAGGCATCTAGGTCCTCTTCGAAATGAGTAATATCAATATTTTGTTCACGGATAAGTGCTAATTCCTGCTTGTATTTTAGGGAATTAAGGGCAGCATTTCGCAAGAGACCAATTAACTGAATAAAGAACTGAGGACGCACGACGTACATTTTCTCATACTCATGACTGACATCAACAATTCCAGTATTGAAGTAATCGTTGTCAGCCTCAAGCATACTTACCAAAACTGCATACTCACAGTTCTTCTCCCGACGATCCTTATCCAACTCTTTGTAGAAATCGGCATTCTTATGCTTTTTCTCAGTACCATCAGCTTCATTTTTCATCTCAAACATGATGGAGATGAATTCTAGCCCATTTTCATCAAAATCACGGAAGATAAAGTCCCCTTTAGAACCACGAGCTGAGACTTTATTGTCCTTTTCAAAATAAGCATTTGGAAAGGCAAAACTACGAACCTTGTTAAACTCACTCTCCGCATACTGCTCCAAACTTTCTCCAATTGCCTTTGTTGATTGTTGGGCCTTGAAATTCTTGTAGAACTCAACTTGCTCATTTGCTGCCTTAAGTTGGGCTTCATAGTTTTGCTTAACTGAAGTCAGAGAAAGCTCGTTTTCTTTTTCTTGTAAAAGGAGCTGATTTTTAACCTGATCGCGTTCTTTTTCAAGATCAGAAAGAGTTATTTGTAGTTGATTTTCATGCTCTAAGCGCAAGGTAGCCAATTGATTCTCAAGAGCTTGGACCTCTTTTTCTTTTTCCAACAGACTTTGGCTAGCACTTTGCTCCATTTCTTTTTTGGCCAATTCTTTTTCTGTATCGAAGTTTTGGATTTGACTTTGTAGCTGGGCAATTTCCTGATCCTTTTGAGCGAGTTTTGCCTGTTGTTCATTTAAAGATTTTTGTTCCACCAACATTAATTCTTGCTTGATTCGCTCGTGCAATTCCTTGTCAAACTCTACAGTACGGACTTGAGAAATCAGCTCTGCGTATTGACTTTCATTTACTGTAAAAACTTCCCCACAATTTGGGCATTTAATTTCGTTCATAATTTTCCTCTATATCAAACTATTCTCCATTCATTATAGCATGGAAAAACAAAAAGAAAAAGTTGGAATCAATCCAACTTTTAATCTACATATGTATCTTCGTTTTTGTTTAAGAAAGCGTAAGGCAATCCAATTAGTAGACCACCACCAATAAAGTTACCGATAAAGGTCACACCCCAGTGACGAAGAATATTTCCAATACCGAAGTTTGCAATTGAATCAGCAGCGACACTGAATTTAACAATCGCAAATGATGCAAAGTTTGCGGCGATGTGTTCGTTCGTTAAGAATACAAACATGTAAATGGCTGATAGAACCAACCAAAGTTTTGCGCCACCATCTTTAACCAAAACAAATGAAAGAATGGCGATGTTTACAAAGATATTAGCTAGAATACCTTCAAGTAAAACTAGTTCATTAGAGCGTCCCAACTTCATTTCTACAACTCCAGAAATAAAGCTATCATGTGTTAGATTAGCGTAAGCTGCTGAATGAGCAAATCCCCAACCAGCGATAAGTGCACCAATTAAGTTAAAGAAAGTACAATATAGAAGAATTTCAGCTGTTTTTCTCCAGCTAATTTTTTTCAAAAAACTACCCGCTGTTAAGAACATCATGTTTGACGTTACCAATTCAGTATTCAAGAAGACAATGTAAGCCAACCCCCAAGCGAAAACAAATGGGAAGAGGAAACGTCCACTACCTGGTGCAATCTTATTGATCAAATCAGCACCTACAGCTCCTGCTGCTGTACTGAAGGTAAGGAAAGCACCTGCAAACATTGAACGAATCGCATACTTAAATTTACTATTCGAATAAAGACTTTCCTTTTTCTTACAAGCAAATTCGATTTTTGAAATAAATTCTGATGAGACCATATAAACTCCTAAAACTTTTATTTGTGAATATTATAACATAAAATCGATATAATGGGAAGGCTTTCCTAAATCAATCACTAATATTTTTTAAAATTATCGGAATCGTTTACACTCTTGTAGTTTTAAGGTTTTAGACTTCTAATATCACTGAAAACAATTCCTGAACTTCTAGAACTATTTATTATAATTAATATATTTTTAACTAAAATAAAAGAGAGAAACCTAGCATTTCTCCCCACTTCAATTGATAATTTTTAGTCTACATAAGTCTCTTCATTTTTATTTAAAAAGGCATATGGTAATCCAATCAAGAAACCACCACCTATTAAGTTAGCAACAAAGGTGACACCCCAATGACGGAGAATATTTGCGATTTCGAAATGCTGAACTTCATTAGAAACAATGCTAAATTTAACAATACTAAATGACGCAAAATTTGCAGCAATGTGCTCGTTTGATAAAAATACAAACATAGAAATTGCTGACAATATAATCCAAAGTTTTGCAGACGCATCTTTGACTAAGATTGAAGACAAAATAGCGATATTAACAAACACGTTGGCAAGAATACCTTCAAGTAAAACCAATTCACTTGGACGAGCTAACTTCTTAGCTACAAGTTTTGGTAAAAAACTATCCTGGGTCAGATGTGAAAATGCTGAAGAAGTGGAATAAATTCTTGTTCTTTACATTTGAATGTTAGCAAAAGCTTCAATTTCTTCTGCAGTCAATCCTACAAGCTCTGAAACCCACAAGCCGACAATATCTGATAAAACAGAATCGCTGACATATTCATTCTCACCATGACCATATTTACAAGTGAATAGAGGGGTTCTTATCGCTGAATGATAAAAATTGAACGCTAACTCTTGCAGTTTCTCTGGCTGAAATTCGAGTCCCAACTCTTGTGCAAGTAGAGCTCTCACTTTATCCCATTCTTCACCTTTTGACTGGTAGTTTTCTCGTGCTTTATTGAGAAATCCTTGACAGAATTTTACCAACAAATCCTTGTTTTGATAGAGTAAACGACAAGAAAAATCAGTGATAGAACCAGCATGGAGTAAGAAAGTAAGCAAGTCGTCAAGACTTTCTGCTACCCGACCAACTTGGCCTTCACTCCCTATAAAGCCGATACTCTCATCCTCAAGAATTACATATTCTCCCCCACTACCGTCTTTAGCAAAGTCTATGGGCGAAAGAGAATAAACTTCATTGTTCTGAGAAAATTCAACCTCTTTCAACTGGTCATAAAAGAGAATATCGCATTCTTTCATCAATAAGTTTCTCAGTTAATTATCTTCTCTTATTACTTGTAGTTGAAGCATATTAGCTACTCTCCTGGATTTGACAATTGTCACAAATGACAACAATTCAATTTTAGCAATCGACTCTTAATAATAATAATAATAGATTTTAATATGGCACTTCTTGGCCACATTGGCAAGATTTTTCAATAACTCCTCGTTTCTTTTGCTTTTTCCAAAATGAAAAGTAAAAGATTTTCCATCTTTCCTTGTAAAGTACAGATGATACCTGTCCCCATTCATTCTTCTCCCTCGAACGTAATCAATATCAATCTGTCTAATTTCAGCTAGAGGAACAATCCTTTTTCTAAAAAGAATAATCGTGTGAATGTATAATCTTCCCTTTGCAATATGAAAAGGATCCAACATACTCCCACCACTTTTTAAGGATGTCTTAACTCTTTGGAAAAAAAGATAGAAATAAAATAGTGCTAAAAAAATTAACAAAAATCTAATGACCTGATTTTTCCAAAGGACTTCAAAAACTGAAATACGATAACTATACATATTAAAATAATCCCTTTTTTCTTTATTATACCACTTTTAATGAACATCTATTTTATAGACAAAGAAAAAGGCTGAACAAAGTTCAGCCCTTTTTACGAATGGTTGATAAGATATCTTTATCTAGTCAAATCAATACGTTGACCAATTTTACCAATGATAATTGCACCAACAATTAATGAAGCGAATTCTCCGATACCAGTAGTGAACCATGTAAAGAAGAATGGTGCTTCTGCTACAATGTTCAATTCAGCAGCAATGGTGATCATTGAAATTGAAAATAGAATTGAAAAGAAGAAATGATCTTTTCGAATTAATCCATTAAAAAGATAGTCTTTACTATATTTACTGAACAACCAAACTCCTAAGCTTAGGAAGACAAGAGTTGATCCTCCACCTACAGCGACATCAATGAGTCCAAAACTGAAAAAATTAGCAACCATACATCCAAGAGTAACACCGATAATGTACTTAGGATTATAAAAAGCTAGGAAGTTCATCATTTCAGAAATGCGGAACTGATAAGCACCGTAGCTGATAGCATTGAGTGGTGGTGTGATAGTCAAAACCACATAAATAGCTGCGACAATGGCAATGTCAGCCAAATCGCGGACAGTAAGTTTTTTCATGTTTTCTCCTTTAGCGGCTCCCACCGCGTTTAATATGCTTGGTGAAAGAAGCTAAGCACCAAGGGTTGAACAAGTCAACTTTATTAGTATAGCACATTTAAAGGCTTTATGCTATACTAATCTTATGAAAAGATACATTAAAAAATTCTTCGATAACGAAATTTTATCTTATTTATTTTTCGGCGTTGCTACTACAATTGTTTCTGTAGGGACTCGCATGATTATTTTTTACTTGACACAGCAAGAATTAACAGCTACTGCTCTAGGTAATATAACAGGTATTCTATTCGCTTTCTTCACGAATGACACTATTGTTTTTAAACAAAAACGAGCAAATTGGTTTAGACGTCTTATCAAATTCTCAGGAGCTAGACTTTTTACCTTCTTACTTGATATGGTATTAACCTTTATCTTTGTCACTGAATTTCCTCATATTATTGGTCAATTTGTAGGTGATGATATTAATATAATTAATACAATTGAAATAGGGTTTGCTCAAGTTACAATTGTTGTTTTAAATTACCTATTTAGCAAGCTTTTTGTTTTTAAAAATAAATGAGCACTTTTCTTGCATTCAACATAGATTTACGATATAATTTAGACTGAAAAATTTCGAAAGGAAAAAGATTATGTTAAAGGATCTTAAAGATTTCTTGCTCCGTGGCAACGTCGTTGACCTTGCTGTCGGTGTGATAATCGCCACTGCTTTTGGTGCTATCATCAATTCATTTGTTAATGATATCATCACTCCACTTCTATTGAACCCAGCCTTGGAAGCTGCGAATGTACAAAACATTGCTGAGCTTGCTTGGAATGGTGTTACATATGGTAAATTCTTGAGCGCTGTTATCAACTTCGTTGTAATTGGTACTGTTCTCTTCTTCATGATTAAAGCTATTGAAAAAGCTCAAAACCTTCGTAAGAAAGAGGAAGTCGTTGAAGAAGGACCAGCAGCTCCAACTGAATTGGAAGTTCTTCAAGAAATCAAAGCACTTCTTGAAAAAAACTAAAAATGTAAAAGGATTTAGATATTGTCTAAATCTTTTTTTCTTCCTCTTTTTACATTTGTTTTAGTCTTGAGTAAAACTCCTATTTTTGATATAATGATGAGAGTTTCCACCCTTAGTGTAATGGATATCACGTAAGATTCCGGTTCTTAAGATGGGGGTTCGATTCCCTCAGGGTGGATTATAGATAAAATATTATTAATAATTGAAAAAGCAGTGTATTATCACTGCTTTTTTATTTATATCTATACCTGCTCCGATAGTTCTTCCCACTCCAGCATAGCTTCTTCATGACGCTGACTAATCTTATCAAGTTCTGCTTGTAATTGCATGAGTTCATCTGCATCATTGGTGGTATGCATTTGTTCAGAGATAACTTGGGCTTGAGTTTCCAGCTCTTCGATTTCTGTCTCAAGACTTTCGATTTGTCTCATCAATTTACGAAGTTCTTTTTGACTTTCCTTTTGAGCTTGGTAGTCATTAACTGGAGAAGCCACTTTTTCTTGGCTATAAGTTGACGCTTCTTCCTCTTGACTAGCTGCCAACTCTGCTTTTTTTTCAACATAATAGTCATAATCACCCAAATAGACGGTCGAACCATTTTCGGACAATTCCAGAACATGTGTAGCGACACGATTGATAAAATAACGGTCATGGCTGACAAATAGAAGAGTTCCATCAAAGTCAATTAGTGCATTTTCCAGAACTTCCTTACTATCAATATCCAAATGGTTGGTCGGCTCGTCAAGAATCAGGAAGTTATTATTTTCCATTGATAGTTTAGCCAGTAACAAGCGAGCTTTCTCTCCACCTGAAAGCATACCAACTGATTTCTTAACATCATCACCCGAGAAAAGAAATGCACCTAAGCGATTACGGATTTCTACTTCTGGCGTCAATCTAAAGTCATTCCAAAGTTCGTCTAAAACAGTATTGCTTGGAGTTAACTTACTTTGAGTTTGGTCATAGTAACCAACTTCAACATTGGCACCGAAACGCTTCTCACCCTTAATGAAGGGAATCTGATCAACAATAGACTTGATAAAGGTAGTCTTACCAATACCATTAGGACCTACAACTGCTACGGCATTCATCTTACGAAGGTCGAGATTGATAGGCTCAGATAGTATTTCCCCATCATAACCTATAGCAGCATTCTCAACTGTCAGCACAATATTACCAGATGTTTTATCAGAGTGAAAGGTCATATTGGCTGATTTATTCCCAGCTTCAGGCTTATCTAAACGCTCCATCTTTTCCAGTTGTTTACGTCTAGATTGAGCACGCTTGGTTGTCGATGCTCGAACGAGATTTCGGTTAACAAAGTCTTCTAAAGCAGCAATTTCCTTCTGTTGCTTTTCGTAGTTCTTAGCTTCAGTCAGTAACTTCTGCTCTTTCTGCTCCACAAAGCTTGAGTAGTTTCCTACGTATCTATCTAAAGAATGTTTGGTTAAGTCGAGTGTTATGGTTGCTACCTTATCGAGGAAATAACGGTCGTGACTGACGATAATGAGTGCACCGCTATAGTTTACCAGATAGTTTTCTAACCAGGCAATGGTTTCAATATCCAGGTGGTTGGTTGGCTCATCCAAAACCAAGAGATTTGGCTTTTCAAGGAGCATTTTGGCTAGGGCTAATCTTGTGTTTTGACCTCCAGAAAGCTCAGCGATTCGCATCTGCCACATAGACTCATCAAACTTAAAACCATTTAAAATGGCGCGAATATCAGCTTCATAGGTAAATCCTCCAGCTTGACGAAATTCTTCAGATAGACGATCGTAGTCTGACATGAGCTTATCGAGATCTGCACCTGTCTTTTCCCCCATCTCCAGTTCCATTTGGCGAAGCTGTTTCTCTGTAGTACGTAAGTCGTCAAAGACGTGAAGCATCTCGTCATAGATAGTATTTTCTGATTCAAATCGACTATCCTGTGCTAAGTAAGAAAGGGAAATATCTTTTTTCTTATTAATCTCACCAGAAGTTGGCTCTTCTTCCCCGACTAATATCTTTAATAGCGTCGACTTACCTGCTCCATTTTTCCCAACGAGAGCAATACGATCTCTTTCATCTACTTGTAGATTTATATTTTCAAATAGAACATCGCCTGCAAAAGAACGTTCGATTTTATTAGCTTGTAAAATAATCATGTAACTATTTTACTATCTTTTTCAGTTTTTAACAATTCAAATAAAAAAAGTTCGAGCTTTAAGCTCGAACTTTTAGATATTAATAACCAATACCACCACGGAATGTACGTGCCATATCTTTTAAGTTATAGTTCTTAGAAGATGTGTCGATTGTCCATTTACCGTCTTTCTTAGTCATCTTGATTTCGTAACCTTCTTTTTGCATATTATCGCTAGTATCAAGAGGAGTTGAATCAAATTGACTTGGTGCATTTTCTAAAATGTACTTCTCACCAGCTTTCATAGCTTCTGAGTAGTTGCTGTATTTACCTTTGTTTTCTTCATAGAATTTACGGCTCAATTCATGAACATTCAAGTTATCCAAATCGATTGTTTCAGGTCTTACATAGATAACTGCATAGTCTGGCAAGTAAGTTTTTACTTTGTAATCAACTTTTGCTCGTTTTGCATTTGCTTTGATGTACGCTTCTGCAAATGTACGAAGTTCAGAATCAGAAGGCTTGTAGTTGTAGAATCCTTTACCAAATGACTCGATGAATTTCTTGATAAATTCTTCTCTATCAGCCTTCACGTCATTTGTGATCACATCAGAGTCTCTTGAAGATTTTTTGTCATCTGATTTTTTGTCTTCAGACTTATTACCATCTTTCTTTTCTTCAGATTTCTTATCGTCTGATTTCTTGTTGTCTGATTTTTTATCTTCAAGCGCGACGATTTGAGTTTTATCATTAGTAAAGCTTACGTTTGATGCACCACCAGTGTTTTCACCATCTAGGTAAACAGCATCAACATATTTTTTCATAGCTTCTTTGGCTTCATCAATAGTGTCTTCGTATTGGCTTGGGTCAACCTTGATAGCTACGTCATTTTTACCTTTTTTATTTTCTTTTACATCATCGTAAAAGCTTGGCGCAAAGTGAAGTTCATACTTAGCATCTTTATCAACTTCATAAACTACATAACCAGCAACACTCTTGCCTTTAGAGAGGCTATCTCCGTATGACATGAATTTTGTTTTACTGTCAGATTCATAAATTTGAATTGGTTCAACTTTTTCATCTTTTTCGTTATAAAGTGTGATATCTTGGCTGGTAAAACTAAACTGTTTATCACGATTGTTTTTAATTTCTACTTGAAGAGCAAGATAGTGTGATGATGAATCTTCATCTTTTGGTAAGACATACATACCGTCTTTAACAGAAACTTCAAAGTTTGAGTTAGATGCAGTACCATTGTCACTTGCTTTCTTACTATTTCCACAAGCTACCAATGCTAAAGCAGTCAAAACTAAAGCAGAATGCTTAAGAACCTTTTTCATAATAGAAAATCTCCTTTTTTTATTTATTATATTGTACCATACAGTCAAAAATTTTCAAACCAGAAACAGGAAATCGCTTTAAAAATATTGTAAATTTTTAAATATAATAAATATCTACTCATTCTATGATTAAAATGAAACTTAAATTCAAATAACTGAGCCACGCTAACGTTTTACTAAAACTTTAAATAGTGGTATAATGAAGGCGATTAGATTATATATTAAAGGAGAAATCTTATGACTTACCAAGAAAACTTCCAAAAATGGGCTGATTTCGCTGACCTACCAGATTACCTTCGTCGTGATTTGGAAAGCATGGATGAAAAAACAAAGGAAGACGCCTTTTACACAAACCTTGAATTTGGTACTGCTGGTATGCGTGGATTGATCGGTGCCGGTACTAACCGCATTAATATCTACGTTGTTCGTCAAGCAACTGAAGGTTTGGCTCGTTTGATTGAGTCAAAAGGTGGAAATGAAAAAGAACGTGGTGTAGCCATCGCGTACGATAGCCGTCACTTCTCTCCAGAATTTGCCTTTGAATCAGCAGCAGTTCTTGCAAAACACGGTATTAAATCATATGTCTTTGAAAGTCTCCGTCCAACTCCAGAACTTTCATTTGCTGTTCGTCACCTCAACTGCTTCGCAGGTATCATGATTACGGCCAGCCACAACCCTGCTCCATTTAATGGTTACAAGGTTTACGGTGAAGATGGTGGCCAAATGCCTCCACACGATGCAGACGCTTTGACTACTTATATCCGTGCGATCGAAAATCCATTTGCTGTGGAAGTCGCTGATGTTGAGGCTGAAAAAGCATCTGGTTTGATTGAAGTTATTGGTGAATCAATCGATGCAGAATATCTCAAAGAAGTAAAAGACGTTAACATCAACCCTGCCTTGATCGAAGAATTTGGTAAAGACATGAAGATTGTCTACACTCCACTTCACGGAACTGGGGAAATGTTGGCTCGTCGTGCTCTTGCTCAAGCAGGATTTGATTCAGTACAAGTCGTTGAAGCTCAAGCAATTCCAGATCCAGATTTCTCTACTGTTAAATCTCCAAACCCAGAAAACCAAGCGGCCTTTGCCCTTGCTGAAGAACTTGGACGCCAAGTTGGGGCAGATGTTCTTGTTGCGACTGACCCTGATGCTGACCGTGTTGGTGTTGAAGTTCTTCAAAAAGATGGTAGCTACCTCAACCTTTCAGGTAACCAAATCGGTGCTATCATGGCTAAGTACATCTTGGAAGCCCACAAAAATGCTGGAACTCTTCCAGAAAACGCAGCACTCTGCAAGTCTATCGTTTCAACTGACTTGGTTACTAAGATTGCTGAAAGCTACGGCGCAACCATGTTTAATGTTTTAACTGGTTTCAAATTTATCGCTGAAAAGATCCAAGAATTCGAAGAAAAACACAATCACACTTACATGATGGGATTTGAAGAAAGCTTCGGTTACTTGATTAAACCATTTGTGCGTGATAAAGATGCTATCCAAGCCGTTCTTGTCGTTGCTGAGCTTGCTGCCTACTACCGTTCTCGTGGTTTGACTCTTGCTGATGGTATCGAAGAAATCTATAAAGAATACGGCTACTATGCTGAAAAGACTATTTCTGTAACTCTTTCAGGTGTTGACGGTGCTGAACAAATTAAAGCTATTATGGCTAAATTCCGCAACAACGCACCAAAAGAGTGGAACGGAACAGCTATCTCAGTTATTGAAGATTTCAAAGAACAAACATCCACTGCAGCTGATGGCACTGTGACAGCCTTGACCACTCCTCCAAGTGATGTCTTGAAATACACACTTGCTGATGGTTCATGGATTGCAGTTCGTCCTTCCGGTACTGAACCAAAAATCAAGTTCTACATTGCCGTTGTTGGAGAAAGCAATGAAGATTCACAAGCTAAGATTGCTAATATCGAAGCTGAAATCAATGCCTTTGTAAAATAAACAATTAAAAGATGAGATAAGATTATCTCATCTTTTTTCCGTATCAAATCTAAGCATTTTTAAAGACTTTATGGCATACTAGATTTAAAAGAAAGCGAGGTAATCTCATGGAACAATTTTTAGAAAACATTAAAGATCTTGAAGTTACAACTGTTGCGCGTGCCCAAGAGGCTCTTGATAAAAAAGAAACGGCTACATTCTTTATCGGCCGCAAAACTTGCCCTTACTGCCGTAAATTTGCTGGCACATTGGCTGGTGTTGTGGCTGAAACAAAAGCACATATCTACTTCATTAACAGCGAAGAGCCAAGTCAACTAGATGCATTGCAAGACTTCCGATCACGTTACGAAATCCCAACTGTACCAGGTTTTGTTCATGTTGAAAATGGAGAAATCAAGGTTCGTTGTGACTCTTCTATGACAGCACAAGAAATCAAAGATTTTGCTGGTTTGTAAAAAGCATAAAAAAAAGAAGGTGAGGCCTTCTTTTTTATATATCAGTTAGTGGAGTTGCAGTGTCTGGAGACGTATCGTAAACTTGAAAATCAACTCCTACTCCCAAGTCTGCTTGGGCAAGCTGATTAACCATAGTCATATGAGCTAGCTCCTTGATATTATTCTCTTTAGATAGATGTCCTAGGTAAATCTTCTTGGTACGATTACCTAGTGTGCGAATCATGGCGTCTGCTCCATCTTCATTTGAGAGGTGGCCAAGGTCAGACAGAATCCGTTGCTTGAGTCGCCAAGCATATGATCCTGCTCTCAGGATCTCAACATCATGATTAGACTCAATCAAGTAACCATCTGCATTCTCGACAATGCCAGCCATACGATCACTAACATAACCTGTATCCGTCAGCATAACAAAGCTCTTGTCATCCTTCATAAAACGGTAGAATTGGGGAGCAACTGCATCATGGCTAACTCCAAAACTCTCAATGTCGATATCTCCAAATGTTTTTGTTTTTCCCATTTCAAAGATATGCTTTTGTGAAGAGTCAACTTTACCTAGATACTTACTATTTTCCATAGCTTGCCAGGTTTTTTCATTGGCGTAAAGATCCATGCCATACTTACGGGCTAAAACTCCAACACCATGTATATGGTCAGCATGCTCATGCGTAATCAAAATAGCATCCAAATCTTCTGGCTTACGATTGATTTCACCCAATAAGCTTGTAATTTTTTTACCAGATAAACCGGCATCCACTAAAATCTTTTTCTTTGGGGTTTCTAGATAGAAGGAATTTCCACTAGAACCCGATGCTAAAATACTATATTTAAAGCCTGTTTCACTCATTCTAGTCTTCTACTTCATCCTCCCATACTTCTTCTTTTACAGCATCATTATCATAAGGAAGAACAATGGTAAAGGTAGAACCCTTACCGTATTCACTCTTAGCCCAGATAAATCCATTGTGTTGCTTGATAATTTCTTTTGCTATCGCAAGACCTAAACCAGTCCCACCTTGGGCACGGCTTCTAGCCTTATCAACCCTGTAGAAACGGTCAAAAATCTTCGGTAAATCTTCTTTAGGAATTCCAAGTCCTTGATCCGAAATCGATAAAATCATCTGGTCATCAGTAGTTTTCATACTAACTGTAATTTTTCCCCCATCTGGAGAATACTTGATGGCATTGTTAAGAATATTATCGATTACCTGAGTCATCTTGTCTGTATCAATTTCAATCCAGACCGATGTAATCGGATAATCTCGAACCAACTCATATTTTTTTTCTTGATCCTGGGCTCGTATCTTATCGAAACGGTTTAGGATAAACGTAATGAAAGCTGTAAAGTTAATCAATTCAACATCTAAATGGCTAGTTGCATTATCAATACGCGAAAGATGCAAGAGGTCCGTTACCATTCGCATCATACGGTTGGTCTCATCTAGAGATACTTTGATAAAATCAGGAGCAACAGGTTCATATAATGCACCCTCATCCAAGGCCTCTAGGTAAGATTTTACACTGGTCAATGGAGTTCGCAATTCATGACTAACGTTTGAAACGAATAGTCTTCTCTCGCGCTCTTCCTTATCTTGTTCAGTCGTATCATGTAGAACTGCTACCAAACCAGAGATAAAGCCGGATTCTCTACGAATCAAGGCAAAACGTACACGCAAACTAATATACTCCCCATTTACATTTTGGGAATAAATCATCATTTCAGGACTTTGCGTAATTAAGTCTCTAAGCTCGTACTCATCTTCAATCTTGAGCAACTCTAAAATATTCTTATTGAGCGCGTCATCACTTTCAACTCCAAGTTGTCTTTTAGCCATATCATTAATCATAGTGATCTGACCACGACGATTGGTTGCAAGAACCCCATCAGTCATGTATGACAGGATACTATGCAATCTTTTACTTTCCTGCTCAAGGTTTTCCTGAGTTAGACGAATAACTTCAGACAAATCATTTAAGTTATTCGTAATGTTAGTGATCTCAGTATTCCCCTGCATATCTAATACCTGAGAATAATCACCAGCAATTAAATCTTTAATCTTTTGATTTAACTGTTTGAGTCGAATATTATCTCTACGGCCTTCAAGCAAGAGAAAGCTAACAAGCATAATAAAACCAATTAATATGAGTACAAAGACGAAATCTCTGGTTAAAATTGTTTGTTTAATTATATCAATCATTATTTCTCATATAATAACCAACACCACGACGAGTTAAGATATATTCAGGTCTACTTGGTGTGTCTTCAATCTTTTCACG
This sequence comes from Streptococcus pseudopneumoniae, assembly GCF_001074155.1. Classification (GTDB taxonomy): domain Bacteria; phylum Bacillota; class Bacilli; order Lactobacillales; family Streptococcaceae; genus Streptococcus; species Streptococcus pseudopneumoniae_A. Next base: position 48,137 of record NZ_JUUZ01000026.1, on the reverse strand, counting down.
TAGACGTCTAATGGTAACATCTACAGTACGAACATCACCAAAATAATCATAACCCCAAACAGTCTCAAGGAGATGTTCACGGGTAATAACTTGACCAAGATGAGAAGCTAAGTGATGCAACAACTCAAACTCTCTATGAGTTAAGTCCAATTCTTCTCCATATTTTTTGGCTACATAAGCATCTGGTAGAATCTCTAAATCCCTAATTTGAAGACTTTGTAATTTAGTATCTTCCTCTTGGTTATCTACTGCTACTAACTCCGTACGACGAAGAAGAGCCTTAACACGCGCTTGTAGCTCACGGTTTGAAAATGGCTTGGTCACATAATCATCCGCACCAAGTTCAAGACCAATAACCTTGTCAAACTCACTATCTTTTGCCGAAAGCATGATAATTGGAACACTGCTTGTCTTGCGAATCGTTTTAGCCACTTCAAGACCATCAATCTCTGGAAGCATTAAATCCAAAATAATAATATCTGGTTTCTCAGCTTCAAACAATTCGATGGCTTCGCGTCCATTAAAGGCTGTAACAACCTCATAACCTTCCTTGGTCATATTAAACTTAATAATATCTGAGATTGGTTTTTCATCATCTACAATCAATATTTTTTTCATATAGTCACCTTTTTCCTTGTATCAATTATACCAAAAAAATGCAAAGAAGACACGAAAGACTAGTGTTGTCAGCATCTTTTTGAATACTCTTGCCAAATTTTTTGTTGAGGTTTTGTTAGTGGATAGAGGTCAAACTCTTCAGGAGTTAACCAAACAACTTCTTTGTCGCTATACTCTTTACTATCAACTACCTGCCCCGATAGAATTCGTACATGCCACTTTCGATGGCTAAAGACATGTTTCACTTCTTCAAAATGACTATCCTGCCAGTCAACCTCCAAATCATAATCCTGCTCAAAACTTTCTTGCGGTGATGGCCCAAGTTGAATAGATGGTTCAGCTACCTGATTAAAGAGATTTAGTTCTTCATTTTTTGAAAATTCATCTACCTCAATCAAAGGGAAATGCCAAAATCCAGCAAGTAACTTTTCACTTTCATTCTTTTCTAGTAAAAACTGTCCTTTAGCATTTTGAACAACTAAAGCATTAAGATAGACTGGAACTGGCTTATTCTTTGGCGCTTTAATGGGATAGCGATCCATTGTTCCATGTTGATAAGCAGCACTGAAGTCCTTAACTGGACTCTCTTGAGGTCTTGGATTGACAGGAGCCTCAATATCTGAACCTAAATCCATCAAAGCCTGATTGAAATCACCTGGACGATCTGGATCTATTAGAACTTCCATCATAGCTTGAAATATTTTTCGATTGCTAGGATTTCCAATATCATGATTCACTTCAAACAAACGTGCCAAAACACGCATGACATTGCCATCTACTGCAGGTTGGGGAAGGTTAAAGGCAATACTTGAAATAGCTCCAGCTGTATAAGGGCCAATCCCCTTCAAACTTGAAATACCTTCGTAAGTTGATGGAAATTCTCCATCAAAGTCCTCCATAATCTGCTGAGTTGCTGCTTGCATATTGCGAACACGAGAGTAATAGCCAAGTCCTTCCCAGGCTTTTAGTAAGCGTTCCTCAGGAGCATTTGCTAAGCTTTCTACAGTCGGAAACCAGTCTAAAAAACGTTCATAATAGGGAATAACGGTATCAACTCGAGTCTGCTGCAACATGATTTCAGACACCCAGATATGGTAAGGATTTTTGCTCCGTCTCCAGGGTAAATCCCGCTTATTTTCGTCATACCAGGCTAATAGTTTTTGACGGAAAGAGAGAATCTTGTCCTCTTCCCACATGGTCACACCATATTTCTCCAAATCTAACATATATCTAGTATAGCATAACCTTTTAGGATACTCAAAAAATCAAGATAGAGCTTGTTAAAACACTCTCTTAAACTCTGTTAAAATAATAGTAATTTAGCCTTTCTATATCAGCTGATTCTATCATTTTCCTAGCTTTTTTGTTATAATAACTTTTGAATGAATCTTTAAAGGAGATGTCCATGCGTTTTAATCAATTCAGTTACTATTCTGTAATCCAGCAACAAGCTTTACAAGAATTATCCAGTCTTGGGTTCAAGCTTGATCAATCAAATTCTGATAAAGAACAGTTTGAAGCTTTTGTTAGAACTTGTTTTTTCAATTACAAAAATACGGATTATCCCCTCTCAACTTTGGCGGTTGATAAGGAGACTGACCTACTCACTTTCTTCAATTCTGATCGTGAATTAACTGCAGAAATATTTTATACCGTAGTTTTTCAGTTGCTTGGATTCAGCTACCTTATAGACTTCGAAGATGGTCTAACCTTTCATCAAGAAACAGGACTTCCTATCGTCTTTGGGGATTTGGTTGATAACCTCTATCAACTTCTTAACACGCGCACTAAAAAGGGAAATACCTTGATCGATCAGCTAGTTAGTGATGGTCTTATCCCTGAGGACAATGATTACCACTACTTCAATGGAAAGAGTTTGGCAACATTCTCTGCAAACAATGCTATTCGTGAGGTAGTTTATGTAGAAAGTCGTATAGATTCTGATAATGATGATTTACCTGATTTAGTCAAGGTTAACATCATCCGTCCATCTTACCATGGCAAAATTCCAGCAGTCATGACTGCAAGTCCATACCACCAGGGAACCAATGATAAGGCTAGTGATAAGGCCCTCTACAAAATGGAAGGGGAATTAGCAGTCAAAGAACCTCACGAGATTATCTTAGAAGAACCTAGTGTTTCTTTTGTTGAGCCAGTTGGCCAAGCCGATCTTGTGGCTGAAGCCGAAGAAAAACTCAATCATATCAATAGTAGCTACACACTTAATGATTACTTCCTTCCAAGAGGTTTTGCAAATATCTATGTATCAGGTCTTGGAACCAAGGATTCACAAGGTCTGATGCCAAATGGTGACTACCGACAAGTTGAAGCTTATAAAAATGTCATTGATTGGCTCAATGGCCGTTGCCGTGCCTTCACAGACCATAGTCGTAAACGTCAAGTAAAGGCAGACTGGTCAAATGGTAAAGTCGCAACTACTGGTCTTTCTTACCTAGGAACAATGTCCAATGGTCTTGCTACTACAGGAGTTGATGGTTTAGAGGTCATCATTGCTGAAGCAGGGATTTCATCATGGTACAACTATTACCGTGAAAATGGTCTTGTCACAAGCCCTGGAGGTTATCCAGGTGAAGACTTCGATTCATTAGATGAATTAACTTATTCACGCAATCTCCTAGCTGGTGACTATATTCGTGGAAATGAAGATCACAAAGCTGCCATAAAAGAGCTTAAGAAAAATCTAGACCGTAAGACTGGTGATTATAACCAATTCTGGCATGACCGCAACTATCTGCTCAATGCCCATAAGGTCAAAGCCGAGGTTGTCTTCACACACGGGTCACAAGACTGGAATGTAAAACCACTTCATGTCTATCAAATGTTCAATGCTCTTCCAAGTCATATTAATAAACATCTCTTTTACCATAACGGCGCCCATGTTTATATGAACAACTGGCAGTCTATTGATTTCCGTGAATCCATGAATGCTCTTTTGACGCAGAAATTATTGGGTCAAAACACTGACTACCAACTTCCAAAAGTCGTTTGGCAAGATAATACTAATCCTCAAACTTGGCTGTCACTTGAAGATTTTGGAAATCAAACTGACCATAAAACTTTCTCTTTAGGTACTGAGGAAGCTGTCATTGAAAATCATTACCAAGATTCTGACTTCGAACGATTTGGAAAGACTTACCAAACCTTTAACAATGAACTTTATCAAGGTAAGGTGAATCAGATTACCATTGATCTTCCAGTGACTGAAGATCTTCATATCAATGGTCGTGTTAAACTAAACCTTCGTCTCAAGTCAAGTACCAATAAAGGTCTTCTCTCTTCTCAACTTCTCGAACTTGGTCAAAAGAAATACCTTCAACCTTATCCTGGAGTCTTGGCTGCTCGTACTATTGATAATGGTCGTTACCATATGCTGGAAAACCTTTGCGAGCTACCATTTAGCCCAAATGCCCAACGTGTTATCACCAAAGGCTATCTCAATCTTCAAAATCGTCATGATTTATTGAAAATTGAAGAAGTTAAACCAGATGAATGGATGGAATTCCAATTTGAATTACAGCCAACTATTTATAAACTAAAAGAAGGCGATACTCTCCGTCTCGTTCTTTATACTACTGACTTTGAGATTACTATACGTGACAATACAGACTATCGATTAACTGTAGATCTTGCTAATTCTAATCTAGAGATTCCATATCAAAAATAGTTAGTAAACTTAAAAACCCGTGATAAAAATATCACGGGTTCTTTTATTCTTATTTTTTTTCTTCGGCTTGTTTCTTCATTCTCGCAAGTCTCAAAGCTCTATTTGGATTGAGGCGATTAAAAAGTTCTTCTAATTTCTTTTCATTCCAGACGTCTGCTGCAGAAACAAAATTTCCATCAGCATCTCGGAAAGATATTGGTTTATCACCCATAGCTATCTCCTAGTCTACAAATTCAAACTCAAATTTTCCAATACGGACAAGGTCGCCGTCCTTAGCACCACGAGCACGAAGAGCTTCATCAACTCCCATACCACGCAACTGACGCGCAAATTTCATGACAGACTCATCACGGTCAAAGTTAGTCATATTAAAGAGTTTCATGAGTTTTTCACCTGAAAGAACCCAAGTTGCATCATCATCACGACCAATCTCAAATGGTTTTTCTTCCTCATCAAAGCCATAGTAAACCTCTTCTTCCATCTCTGACTCATCATAAAGAAGAAATTCTGGCGTTTTATCAAGAAGTTCAGCCGTTGCATCTAATAAAGGTGCAAGACCTTGCTTAGTCAAACCTGAAATTGGGAAGATTGGTGGTAATTCTTCAAATTCATCATAATTAGCAGCCAATTTTTTCTTGAACTCTTCAAGGTTTTCCTGACTCTCAGGCATATCCATTTTATTGGCAACAATGATTTGTGGACGCTCCATCAGACGAAGATTGTAAGATTCAAGTTCCTTATTGATAGCTAGATAGTCCTCGTAAGGATCACGTCCTTCACTAGCTGACATGTCAATGATATGAAGAATAACGCGAGTACGCTCGATATGGCGAAGGAACTGGGTCCCTAAGCCAACACCTTGGCTAGCACCTTCAATCAATCCAGGAAGGTCTGCTACTGCAAAGGACTCACCTGATTGAGTACGTACCATACCAAGATTAGGAACGATTGTTGTAAAGTGGTAGGCACCAATCTTGGGTTTTGCAGATGTGATAACACTAAGTAAAGTTGATTTACCAACAGATGGGAATCCAACCAAACCAACATCAGCAAGGATTTTAAGTTCTAACTGTAATTCACGTTCTTGACCAGGTTCTCCGTTTTCTGAGATTTCTGGCGCAGGATTTTTAGGCGTTGCAAAACGGATATTTCCGCGACCACCACGACCACCGTGAGCTACGATGAACTCTTGTCCGTTCTCTATCAAATCAGTGAGAACTTTCCCAGTCTCAGCATCACGCACAGTTGTCCCTTGAGGTACACGGACAATCAAGTCTTCTGCCCCTCGGCCATGCATTCCTTTTGTCATCCCTTTTTCACCTGATTGGGCCTTAAAATGACGATTGTAACGGAAGTCCATAAGGGTACGCAAGCCTTCGTCTACAACGAAAACAACGTTACCACCACGTCCTCCATCACCACCCCAAGGTCCTCCGTTAGGGACATATTTTTCACGACGAAAGGCAACCATGCCATCGCCACCATTACCAGCCTTAACTTTAATCTTGGCTGTATCTAAAAACATACTCATATTCTTTTCTCACTTTAAAAAGGGCTGGGAAATCCCAGTCACCAACTATTTGAAATAAATCCTACAACTAGCAATTTAGAATCTACTAAATACACCAATTGCAGTCGCAAAAATACCGGCTAAAGTAACAAACAACATGATTAATACGACAAACATTGTAAGTTTTTCAAAGAATGTTTTTTTACGTTTACCATTATCACCGAATGCCATGTTTTCTCCTTTACTCTAATACTCTAATATTAATACTCATCAGATACAGGAGCGATTGCCCACAAGATCAAGTAAGCAATAAGTCCTGCGCCATAACAGAAAGCCAAAACTCCCCAAATAACACGTACGATTGTAGGGTCAATATCAAAATAATGTGCTAAACCAGCGCATACACCACCGATTTTTTGATCTCTACCACTTCTCATAAATTTCTTTTGCATATTTTTATATCCTTTCTTTGATTTGATTAATCATTTAAATATTTTCTTAAATTTCTTAATTGTTTTCTAGATGCCTTAAGCATACGCTTCGAACCTTTAACTGGCATAGTAACAGCCTGTTGCGGAATATAGAAGACTGTCTTTAAAATACGTTTTGTAACAGGTTCGTCAGCCCCTGTTTCTTTAGCAAAATTATTTGAAATAATGACGTCTAGATAAAATTCATGGACTCTTCTACCAAAATTCTCAGCAGAAATTTCATATAATTTTTCAGCCAAGTGTTTTTCATCCATTGACGGTGTAGCAAGTAAAGCCTCAAGAATAGCTCCTGCCAAGTCTCTTTCCTCATAATAAAGAGTTCCGAACATTTTATCATTGATGAGATTATCCAAATAAGGATTACCATGGGCAATGACAGGTGTCTTACTAGCTAAACTTTCCAGATAAGTCAATCCCTGAGTCTCACTTGTAGAAGCTGATATGAAGAAATCAGCTGCCTTATAATAAAGTGCCGTCTCATTTGGCGGAATCATACCTGTAAAGATAACAGAATCTTGAATTTTTAAATCTTCTGCTTGCTCCTTAAGATTGTCTAAATAAGGTCCATCTCCAGCTACAACCAGTTTAACATTTGGTTCTTCTTTTAAGACATCTGGTAAAGCTGTAAGAACTGCTTGAATGTTCTTCTCGTAAGAAACTCGAGAAAGACTTAGAAGCATCTTTTCGTCTTGTTGGATCCCTAGTTTATCCCTTAAGTCACTAATGTGTTCAGGACCAATCTCAGGGCGTTCAAATTTGGCAAGTTCAATTCCAGTAGGAATAACACGCTTTTCAACTTTTACCTTATAGTCAGATAAAAGATCGCGTACAATTTCACTTGGACAAATGACTCCATCAACGTCATGCAAAAAACCTCGAACAAGATATTTGACCATACTTGGACGAATCAACATCCCCTTAGCAATATAGTGAACATAATCCTCGTACTGGGTATGATATGTATGAATGACTGGAATTTTCAGTTCTCGAGCAATCCAAATTCCCAATAAACCAAGAGAAAATTCAGTTTGGGTATGAATAATATCGAGTTTGTATTGTTTAGCAATCTCAAGAGCTTTCGTAAATCCACGGTAAGCGAAACGACGGTCTTTAAAGGCAAAGAAAGGAACACTAGGAATACGAATAATCTGCCAGTCTTCATAACGATTGACATCCTTATCGGTTGTCGTGAAGATAAAGACTGCATGCCCTTGCTTTTCAAGCTCTGTTTTTAAGGTTCGAATACTGGTTGCAACACCCGAAACCTGTGGGAAATAAGTATCTGTAAATAATCCAATTCGCATATACTACCTCATTTTTTTCCTAAAGCCGCTTGCTCCCGATAGAATTTTAGCCAGATTTCAAGGAGATGCTCCTCTGAGTATTCTCTTGAAATAGCCTTGGCCTTTTCTTTCAATTCTTTCAAAGCTTCTGGATGCTCTCTATATTCCATAATAGCGTGTTTCATCTCTTCCACATCGGTGGTTGGTCTGTAATTGCCTTCTAGAATCACCTTATAAAGATCTAAGTCCCGAAGCATAATGGGAGCTTCACAACTCGCAGCTTCTAGAATAGTCATTGGAAAGAGCTCATTATAGCTAGGAAGTAAGAACAGATCTGCCAAGGCATACAGTTCTTTCATCCTTTCTGGCTCAACAATTCCAGGGAAAATCAGATTTTCTGGAGGATTATCCATAATTTTTTTATAGCGTTCATAACCATCTGTAATCCCACCAAATGAGAAGCCTCCAGCCCAAATAAAGGTGATGTCCGGTAGTTCCTCAGCAAGAGTAATGAAATCATCGATTCCCTTACGCTTCTGAACCTGCCCAGCTCCTACTACTACAAATTGATTTTCGTTCAATCCCATATCTTGTCGAAGTTGCCTTACTTTTTCTGCAGAAAGTGGGTGCCATTTTTCTTTGTTAACAAAGTTAGGGATATAGGTCACCTTTTCACGAGGAATACCAGCTGCAACCAAATCTTCGATAAAAGTAGGATTAACCACAACCAAGTGTTCCATACGGTCATAAAAAGAAAACACATAGCGCTTAACAATCCCTTTTAGAAAGAATGGAATCTTCAAACTACCTTCTAAGGTGTCAGGCAAGAAGTGGACATAACCAATCCTACGACCTGAACGCTTCTTTTGAAAAGTTGACAGATAATAAGGAAGGTCGATTGTATGAAAATGAGTAACATCAGCTTCTACAGGAAGATTCTCCGTTACAATTAGTTGGTCTTTCGCATCACGTTTTAAAAGTTGCACAAGTTCACGGTAAGCTCCAGAAACTCCTTGTCCTGCTACCTTTTCACTCGAACTTAGCATGTTGATGCGTAATTTCTCTTTTTCCATACTATCCATTATATCATTTTATTGAAAGAAAATCAGCAAATTAAAAAAGAGATAGCATAAAAGCTAGGGAATTTCCTAACACTTATACTATTTCTTTTTTATATCATTCTATTTAATACCTAAAGCGATACGTGCATAGCGACTCATTTTTTCAACCGTCCAAGCTGGATACCAAACTAATTTTACTTCAACGTTAGTAACCTCTGGTACATCTGTCATTGCATCATAAATTTGATCGGTCAAGAGGTCTGCTAATGGACAACCCATAGTCGTTAAGGTCATATCAATCTCAGTATCACCGGTATCACCATCAAATCGAATCTCATAAATCAGACCTAGGTTGACGATATCGATTCCTAATTCTGGGTCGATAACTTCTTCTAGAGCTGTTAAAATCCGTGTTTTGATGTTTTCAATTTGCTCTTCTGTGTAAGCCATATTCAGTCTCCTCTATCTTAATCCTCGATAAAGTCACGAAGCGGTTTGCTTCTACTTGGTTGGCGAAGTTTTCTCAATGCTTTTGCCTCAATCTGACGGATACGCTCACGAGTGACATTGAAGACTTTACCCACATCTTCTAGAGTACGCATTTTACCATCATCAAGACCGAAACGTAGACGAAGAACATTTTCTTCACGGTCAGTCAAGGTGTCTAGCACTTCGTCCAACTGCTCACGCAAGACAATACGAGTTGTGTAGTCCACTGGATTTTCAATCACTTCGTCTTCGATAAAGTCACCAAGATGACTATCGTCCTCTTCCCCAATTGGTGTCTCAAGAGAAACTGGTTCTTGCGCAATCTTTAAAATTTCACGAACCTTGTCAGGAGTCATATCCATACGTTCAGCAATTTGTTCAGGAGTAGGATCTTGTCCCAATTCTTGAAGAAGGTTACGCTGTTCACGAACAAGCTTGTTGATAGTTTCTACCATGTGAACTGGAATACGAATGGTACGAGCTTGGTCAGCAATGGCACGCGTAATGGCCTGACGAATCCACCAAGTTGCATAAGTTGAGAATTTGAATCCTTTTGAATAGTCAAACTTATCAACGGCCTTCATCAATCCCATATTTCCTTCTTGGATCAAATCAAGGAATTGCATACCTCGTCCAACATAGCGTTTCGCGATAGAAACTACCAAACGAAGGTTAGCCTCTGCTAGACGTTGTTTCGCTTCAACATCTCCTGCTTCAACAGCAAGAGCCAATTCTTTTTCTTCTTCGTTAGTAAGAAGAGGTACGACACCAATTTCCTTCAAATACATACGAACAGGGTCATTGACTTTGGCAGATGTTGAACCAATTAAGTCTTCATCGCTAAGTTCTGGTTCTTCCTCTGTACTTAAGACACGTTCACTCGGATTTCCTTCGTTATCAGTGATTGCAATACCTGCATCTTGAATCCGTTGCAAAAGGTTCTCAATACCTTCTACATCAAGAGCAAAAGGAATTACAAGGACATTGTTAATTTCATCATCTGTCGCAGTACCAGTTTTCTTATGGTTACGAATAAATTCTGCAACTTGGACATCAAAAGTTGTTACTTCTTTTTGTTTTTTTGCCATTCTTACTCCATTCTTCTTTTTTGGGCAATTAAGCGTTCAAGCTCTTCTAAAGCAGCATCTGTGTCGCCTACATGACTAGCTTCCTGAACTTTCTTTTTAATTAGCAAGTTTTGTTGATTTAGAAGAGCACGATTACGAGACTCCTCCACTTCCTTTAGTTCTTCTGGAGACATCTCAGAAGGTAGATCCAAAGCTAACACCTGGTACCAAGCATTTTCCACTTCTCTAGTCTGATTTGCCAAGTCTTCAGAAGAAATCGAACCATTATCAATCAAGAGTCCATACAAGGTCTGAAACTCTGGAGTTTCAAATACAAAATCATCTCTCAAACGATAATCATTCAACACAAGGGGGTGCTCCATCATACGATAAAGAATATGTGCTTCAGCTCTCATGACTGCCGTCAATTGTTTAGAAACCGACATAGTAATTGGTGTCGGATTAACAACCTGCTTCACTTTTTCTTGTCTTTGTCTGACACGACTTTCGTTGATAATGTGCTCAACTTGTTGATAATCAAAAGATGGTAAATGATCCGTCAACAAATGAATATAGGTGTTCTGGGCTGTGATAGAAGGTTCTTTGACGATAAGAGGTGCAATTTTCTCAATGAACTCAATCTGTGCTTGGAGATTTTCACCATTACTAGGTTTGTAATGATGGATATAAAACTCAATCGGACTGATTCGAGTATTGAATAAAAGATAAGCCAAATCCTCTGGAGAATTCTTTTGTAAATACTCATCAGGATCCATTGCATCAGGAATCTGGACAATCTGAGCAGGAAAATCGCCAAGTTCATCTAGAGCTTTGGCAGTTGCAGCCTGTCCTGCCTTATCACCGTCATAAGTGATAATCACTTTTTTTGTAAAGCGTTTGAGATGTTCGACGTGTTCAGCGGTCAAGGCCGTTCCCATGGAAGCAACTGCATTTTCAATACCAGCACGGTAGGCTGCAATAACATCCATAAAGCCTTCCATCAGATAAATTTCAGGAGCTTTCCCTGAGCCTTTTTTTACCCTATCTAAATGATATAATTCGTAACTCTTGTTAAAAATCGCCGTCGCTCGACTATTTTTATACTTGGCAGTTTGAGAATCTGTCTCTTGCCAAATCCGTCCAGAGAAAGCAATTACCTTTCCTTGGTCGTTTGAGAGTGGAAATATAATCCGGTTATGGAAAGTATCAAAAAATTGGTTACTCTCAGATAGATAAAATAGACCTGAATCCAGCAAGTCCTTCTCACTATAATCGTCTGCTAAACGCTGATAAAGATAAGAGCGTTCTGCTGGAGCTAGACCAATCATAAAGTGTTTAATGACATCATCAGTCAAGCCACGTTTATAGAGATAGTTTCTCGCCTCCTCACCCATTTTAGTGGTCATGAGGATTGCATGATAAAAGCGTGCAGCCTTGTCATGCATATCGTAGAGATTTTGATGGGGTGACGTGTGTGGGACAGGGTTATGTGCAGGAGCTTCAAGGTGCATTCCGAGACGTTCGCCCAACATCCTTACCGCATCCGCAAAAGTTACTTGTTGATACTCCTCTATAAACTTAAAGACGTCTCCAGAACGACCACAACCAAAACAGTGGTAAAATTGCTTATCTTCGACCACGTTAAAGGATGGGGTCTTTTCACCATGAAAAGGACAGAGCCCCAAAAAGTTCCGTCCAGATTTTTGTAAAGAAATCACTTCTCCTATGATTTCGACAATATTGGTATTGTTTTTGATTTCTTCGATGACTCTCTTGTCAACCATAGACAATACCTCCATTTTATCACAGTTTACTTTATATAGTATAGCTTATTTCTGAAAAAAAGTAAACCATTTCATACCTTTTACATGCTTCTATTTCATAGAAAAAAGGCATTTTCGAGAGTAAAATTTTAGGAAATTACACATTTACTTAAAATTGAAAAAATAAATAAATGAAAATATCTCTATTTGCTTCAACAAAAAAACTTAGAGGTAAAATTTTATCTCTAAGTTTTTTGTAAATGAGAAATCTTATTCAAACAGTTTATAGTAATCTGAAATCTTCATCTTAGCTTTTTCATCCTTGCTTAAATCTTGGATGATTCGTCCTTCCTTCATAACAATGAGACGATTTCCATACTTGAGAGCATCTTCCATATGGTGGGTAATCATCAATGCTGTTAGATGGTCCTTGCTGACAAAGTCATCTGTCAATTCCATCAAGGCCACACTTGTTTTAGGGTCAAGGGCTGCTGTATGTTCATCCAACAAAAGGAGTTCAGGACGTTTCAAGGTTGCCATCAAGAGGCTCAAGGCCTGTCTTTGTCCACCTGACAAGAATTCAATCGGTGTATCCAAGTGTTTTTCTAGACCATTTCCGACTTTCTCAATGGTTGCTTGAAATTCTTCCTTGTAAGCTGAGAGTCTTCTCGGAAAAAGTCCACGTTTTTCACCACGAAACTTAGCAATTAAGAGATTTTCTGCAACCGTCATACGAGGGGCAGTTCCCATCTTAGGATCCTGAAAGACACGAGAAAGGTACTTGGCACGTTTTTCAGGGCTAAAATGAGTCACATCCTCACCCATAATACGAATGGTCCCACTAGTCAAGGGCAAAGTTCCTGCAATACTATTAAAGAGTGTTGATTTTCCTGCACCATTTCCACCCAAGATTGTGATGAAGTCGTGTTCATAAATATCAAGCGAAACATCGTTTAGGATAATCTTTTCTTCATCAAATCCATTTTTCACAATTTTTGTGGCATTTTTCAATTCTACAATCGCTGTCATTTGCTTAACTTGACTCCTTTCAAGTATTTATCCTTAAGGGTTGGAATGACTAGACAAGTTGCTAGGATAAGAGCACTGTATAGACGGAGGTAGCTAGTATTAAAGCCAAGAGCAATGACACCCCATACCAAGAATTGGTAGCTAATAGAACCAACGACAATAGTAACCAGGCGTTCTGCTAATGTAAGACTCTTAAAGAGTACTTCTCCGATAATCAAGCTTGCAAGACCAACTACGATAACCCCGATACCACGAGAAACATCAGCGTAACCTTCTTGTTGAGCGATAAGAGCGCCAGCAAGTGCGATCACACCATTTGACAAGACCAAGCCCATCAACTCCATACGTCCAGTATTGATACCAAAACTACGAGCCATATCTGGATTATCTCCTGTTGCGATATAAGCTTGTCCCAATTTAGTATCTAGGAAGAAAAGCATAAGAAGGATAACCAAAGTCACAAAAATCAAACCTGTCAGTAACTGATTAACCTCAGATGAGAAAGGAAGAACGTCCTGGATTTGTTTAGTTCCCAAGAGCCCAAGGTTTGCCCGTCCCATAATCATGAGCATGATAGAATGGCAAGAAGTCATCACCAAAATACCAGACAAGAGTGTTGGAATCTTTCCTTTCGTGTAAAGAAGACCTGTCGCTAAACCTGCAAGACAGCCTGCTCCAACAGCTACTAAGGTAGCAAGAAAAGGATTGACACCTTGTGTTATTAGAGTTACTGCTACCGCTCCTCCAAGCGGGAAGGAACCCTCGGTTGTCATATCTGGAAAGTTGAGGATTCGAAAGGTCATAAAGATTCCCAAGCCTAGAATAGCCCAGACAAATCCTTGTGAAATAATCGATACTATCATGTTACATTCATTTCCTTCTTTTAAAAATTGGAGGAGATGTCTCCAACTCCTCCTTCATTCTTATTCGATTACTTGACCAGCTTCTTTAAGAACTGATTCAGGTACAGTGATTCCAAGTTCTTGAGCCACTTTTTTATTGATAACTGATTTACCAGTTGAGAAGACATTAACTGGTGTATCTGCAGGTTTTTCACCCTTCAAGACTTTGGCAATCATCTTACCAGTAGCCACACCAAGATCGTGTTGATCCACAACGACTGATGCCAAACCACCTGCTTCTACCATGGCAGTCGCACTTGGGTAGATTGGTTTTTTAGCTGTTTGATTACTTGATACTACAGTTGAGAACGCAGATGCGATTGTGTTGTCAATTGGAACCCAGATTGCATCTACTTTACCAGTCATAACATTAACTGTTGAAGCAATTTCGTTAGTTGATGGAACTGCGAATGTTTCTACTTTCAAACCAGCTTTTTCAGCGTAAGCTTTGAACTCTTCAACTTGTGATTTAGAGTTATCTTCGCTACTTGAGTAAAGAGCTCCAACTGTCTTGACATCAGGAGTCAATGTTTTAATCAATTCAACCTGTTGTTCAGCAGGGTTATGGTCAGATACCCCTGTGATGTTTCCACCTGGTTTTTCCAGGTTTTGTACAAGGTTAGCTCCAACTGGGTCTGTAATAGCTGCCATGATAACAGGAAGGTCTTTTGTTGCACTTGCTAGACCTTGAGCTGCTGGAGTTGCAATTCCGACAACAACATCATTTCCATTTGAGACCAATTGTTTACTCATTGTTGCAACCTTACTTTGGTCACCTTCTGAGTTCATAAAGTCGATTTTAACTTGGTCGCCTTTATAGCCTTCTTCAGCAAGTCCATCTTGAATTCCTTGGTAAATCAAGTCAAGCGATGGGTGACTGACGAACTGTAGAACACCAACCTTAGCTGTTTTGTTAGCTGTCTCAGTTTTAGTATCTTGTTTCGTTAAGTTAGAGTAGACCAAGCTTCCTCCAACTACAAGTGCTAATGCTGCAATAATACCAATTAATCGTTTATTCATATCTATTTCTCCTTATTTCACTTAAACTTAGTAATGTTCATTTCACTTTCATTATAACTTTACCAAGCGTCGCCATCGTTTGATTTCCATCATTTTTTCCTCCCCATAGAAAAAGTCCTCACACAAAAAACTTGTGTGAGGACGTCGATGCGCGGTGCCACCTCAATTATAGAAATTATTCCTATCGCTCTTACTCGCTTCACGAGTTGCACTATAAGGTGTGCTCACCGAATTCTTATGATTTCAAATTCTTAATAACATTCAGCCCAATTTCTTCATCTTCATCTATCTGTTTCCACCAACCACAGACTCGCTAAAAAAATTCGATGATTACTTTCTGAATGCTTAAATTATATCATTTTACTAAAACTTGTCAAGGATTTTCATGAATTATTTTAAAAAATTATGAAAATTCCTACGGTTTTTGGAAAATATTGCTTGTATTAACCTGAATTACGTAATCCTGTAGCAATTCCGTTAATAGTTGTATGAATCAATCTTTCTTCATCTGAAGAAAGCTCGCCACGACGTTGACGCTTAATCAATTCCAACTGGATATAGTTAAGGATATTGAAATAAGGCATACGATAGTTCAGACTGTCTTTCAAGTAAGTATTTTCTGCCAGAAGTTCATCGTAGCCTTCGATGGCCAAGATAACATTCTTAGTTAATTGCCATTCATCCAAAATAGTATAGTAGATTGCTTGCACTTCTTCACTTTCACAAAGTTTAGCATATTCAAAAGCAATATTCATATTTGATTTTGATAGAACCATGTCAACGTTTGATAGGAGTGACTGGAAGAAAGGCCAGTTCTGATACATGTCACGAAGGTATTCAATATTTTTCGGATCTTGATCAATAAATTCCTTGAAGCTTGAACCAACACCATACCAACCTGGGAACATGACACGACTTTGTGACCATGAGAATACCCAAGGAATGGCACGTAGTCCACCAATTTCAGTGATTGTTTTACGTGCTGCTGGACGAGAACCAATATTAAAGCTTGAGATATTCTTAATTGGACTAGATTCAAAGAAATAATCGTAGAAATGATCATTTCCAAATACTAGTTCACGGTAGATATCATAGCTACGACTGACAACTTGGTCCATGATCGCCTCATAGCGATTTGACGTATTAGTATCACTCTTCTTCTGTGTAATCATGCGGTTGATTGCCGCTGATACCAACATTTCCAAGTTATAGTAGGCTGCATCCTTGTTTCCGTATTTATTTCCGATAACTTCACCTTGTTCAGTTAATCGAATACGGTCCTTAATTGATTTGAGTGGTTGAGAAGCAATGGCGTCATATGTAGGGCCACCACCACGACCAACAGTACCACCACGACCGTGGAAGAAGGTTACTTTGACTCCAAATTCATCACCGATAGCGGTTAATTGTTGTTGAGCTTTGTATAGAGTCCAACAAGATGATAGATAACCACCATCCTTGTTACTATCTGAGTAACCTAGCATGATTTCTTGATAATTATCTTTTGAAGCAATCCACTTCTTAGCAAGCGGTAAAGAGAAATACTTTCTCATAGTCTCTTCGGAATGATCCAAGTCCTCAATTGTTTCAAAGAGAGGCACGATTTGAACACGTGCTTTTTCAGCATCCACAAGACCGACTTCTTTCAGCATAATCGCCAATTCTAACATATCAGACACGCTGGTTGCATGAGAAATAATCGTTTGACGAATGACGTCTTCTCCCAAACGATCTTTTAATTCACGTGCAGTTTGGAAAATGGCTAATTCTTTTTCGAGAAGTTCTGACTTCTCAGCATGAGTTGCAGATAAGATTCGAGGGTCCTCTAATAGTTCATGTAAAATCAACTGGCACTTCTCATCTTCTGAGAGATCGCTATAATGGTCATTAATTCCAGCAGATGCTAACAATTCAGCAACACAGGCTTCATGAACACTTGAGTCTTGGCGCATATCGATAGATGCCAAGAAGAAACCAAAGACTTCAACAGCCTCCAAAAGCTCGGCAAACTCTCCAGTAAGCAAAGCTTCTGCCTTATTTTCAAGCAATGAATCTTTAATGATAGCTAAGTCTTGTTTAAATTCTTCAATTGTTTCGTAGTAAGGAGGACGCTCATCTGCCAAATCTTGGATAGCTCCTGAGATTCGATTACTGATATAGTCAGTTACCTCTCCTTGTTGATGTCCTTGAGCACCAAAAAGTCGCTCAATATGATGACGTTCATCTGCTGATGAGCCGACAAGAGCCCACTCTTTCAAATTTAAGAGAGTTTGAATTAATTTTGATTGAATAAAGTGAAAAGCCCGACGATAAGGTTCTTTCTCGCGGAAAACAGATGTATCACTAGATTGAGCAGCCATTTCTTCAACAGCCTTGCTTGTCTTAGATAAATTAGTAGAAAGAGAGAAAGTACGGTAGAGACTAGAAATCTTGCTGATGTAGTAGTTGAAGATGACTTCACTTTGAATGGTTGCAGAGCGCATGAGTGTCTCAGCAGTTACAAATGGATTGCCGTCACGGTCTCCACCAATCCACATTCCCATAGTAATTGGTTTTGCTTGTTTTAGGTCAATTCCTTGTTCTTTCGCTAGACGTTTATATTCTAACATCAAATTTGGAACAGCCTGAAGGAAGGAACTATTGTAGTATTCCATCACGTTAGTGATTTCATTGGTTACTTTTAGTTTCTTCTCCCGAATCATATCCGTCTGCATAATAATCTCAATATATCGACGAAGATCATTATGCCATTTTTCTTTGTTAATAAGTCCCATTCTCACGTCACGGTATTTACGCAAGAGAGTATGGATATGATTAGTCAAGTCCAGCATACTCTTACGTTGGACCTGAGTTGGATGGGCTGTTAATACTGGCACCACGTTCAGATGTTCAAGAATTTCAGCCGCATTTTCTTTTTCAGCAACCATTTCAATGGTTGTTGACAATTTACCAAGATAATCCTGATCAATATTGTTTAGATGGTTAATCTCATAAGCTAAGTCTACATCTTCGGAGATGTTAATCAAAAGTGGTAAAATAGAGAAATATCTAGAGATGTAGACCATTTCATCATTTGAAAGGCTTCTCACTACCTTATCTAGTCCTTGATAGTCTAGATTTGATGATAGCTTCTTCAACTGCATAATCTTGTCAAAAGTCTCAGCAGGAAGCATATTTTTCGTGATATCTTCAAGTAAATCTGTCAAGATTTGAACTTCTTCTTGGACTACAGTTTTGTTTCTGTTATTTTCTAGTTTTTGAAGAGACATATTCTTCTCCTTGTCACATTTTCTTAGAGCTGTGCTTCATATTCGCGGTAGAGTTTTGCACGCTTTTCACTAGCATCGATATTTAACACAAAGGCGATAGCTACTGATAGAACCAGGAGACTATTCCCCCCTTGTGAAAGGAATGGGAAAGTTACACCCGTTGAAGGGATCAATCCTGAAATCCCTCCAATATTAACGAATACCTGAATTAAAATCATTCCACCAATACCGATTGCTACCATAGAATTAAATGGATTTTTTGCTCGTACCCCCACTAAAATAATACGAAGAATTAGGAAGAATAATAGAGCTAAAATAAGACTGGCACCAACAAATCCAAACTCTTCAATTACAATAGAGAAAACAAAGTCCGTGTGTGCCTCAGGTAGATAGCCTCGTTTTTCGATAGAGTTTCCTAATCCTAGCCCAAACCATCCTCCATTTACCATAGCATAGTATGAATTTGCCAACTGGTGTCCTGCACCAGCGACATCATCAAATGGATTAAAGAAAGCACTGAATCGTTTAGCTACGTATCCAAATACTGGAATCTTAGAAAACTTATCAACACCAACAAGCTTAATGGTTGTTAGAGAAACAAAGGATAAACTGGTCAATACTCCAAGAATAGTTGCAAACCATCGGTGAGCTATCCCACTAATTGAGTACATCAACAATGCTACCAAAAAGAGAATTGTAGCATTTCCAAGGTCAGGGAAAATAGCCAAACTACCAATCATGACTAGAAGTACAAAGCGCCAGTCATTAAACGCTCTAGGAAACCATTGGTTTTGAGTTAATACTTGGAAATCATAAACGGCAATTTCTTCTTGTTGTTTTGAAAAACGTTGAGCCAAGTACCAAATGATGATAATTTTCAAGTATTCCGCAGGCTGAACAGTAATAGGTCCTACCTTGATCCAACCGTAAGCACCATTGATGGGAATCCCAATCAAACGTGCTAAAGCTAGTAACACTAACTCAGCAAACATAACGATAAATAACAAACGTTCGTTTCGAAGAAAACCAAGTTTCAGCTTATAGATTACTGCAATAAGCAACAAACTAACGATCCAAAACAAGCCCTGATTTCGAACCAATTGAAAAGCGCTCTTACCCTCCTGAATCAAGGATGCACTCGTTGTTGAATATACCACTATCAATCCCAGAACGGATAAGAGAATATAGGGCACTAAAATAGAGTAATTCAACAGGTGCCTTTTACTAATTTTCATAATTCACCATCTACTAAATTTTTAATTTTCTATTCATTCTAGTTTTACATGCTATTATACCACTTTTTAGACTAGAAAAAAACTCTTATCCGTTAAAGCCTAGAATTTGTACTTGGAGAATTCACAAATCATTTATCTACATTTTCAACTTTTAGTTAAGAAAGCTTCAAAAAACTCTACCTTTCAAGAGTAGAAAGATAGAGTTTTCATCTTTAGTTTGAAGATGTTGTTGTCGTTTCAGTTGCTGCTGATGTAGTTGTCGTTTGAGCTGTTGTATCACTTTGGATGTACTGAGTAAAGATATTTTGGAATGCTTGGTCTTTGACCTTGATATTTGCTGCTTGCAATTCTTTACTAATAATGCCTTGAACAAAAGTAGCATCATTTTGTTTTTGAGTCAGGATAACTGTCTTCAATTTTTCTTTATAATCTTCCCAGTTAGAAGATTTTTCTGTTTTCTTAGTCAATTTCACAATATAGAAGCTGTTTGAATAAGCTTGTGTACCTGGCGCTGTGATCACATCTGAAATACCATCTACATCAAGAGCAAATGCAGCTTTTTTAACAACGTCTGGCAATTCTGTTGATGCAGAGTCAAAAGTGATTTCTCCACCATTTGCTTTTGTCTTTTCGTCAGTTGAATTATCTTTAGCCAATTGTGCGAAGTCAGCTCCAGATTCTTTAGCTTTAGCAAGTACTTCTTTAGCCTTATCTTCACTGTCAAGTTTAATAATTTGCGCAGTTACTTCTGGTGTGTACTCATCGTAAGCTTTTTTGTAGTTCTCATCTGTCAATTCAGCTTCTGCAGCTTTCTTAACAGCATACTCAACTAGTTTACTTGTACGAATTTGAGCTTTACGACTTTCTGCTGTCATACCAGCACGAGAAAGAACGATTTGATAGCTATCACCATATTTCTTCTGTTCTTCTGCTACCGCATCTTCTACTTCTTTGTCACTTACTTCAGATCCATATTGTTTTTCAAAAACTTTTTGAATAGTCATGTTAAGTAATACTTGTTGTGCAGTTGGGTTGTTTTTCACTTCTTCATAAAATTGGTGCTCAGTGATGACATCACCCTTCATACTGATGAGGTCAGCTCCTTGAGAACTATTTGAACAAGCAGCCAAAGTAGCTACTGATAACAAAGTGATGGCACCAGCCAATAATTTTTTCTTCATGTTTACTCCTTTTTATCACTAGATAAATGTTTACCTTATCTATTTTACTAAATTGTCTTAAAAATATCTGAAACTAATCAACATCAGGCAGTTCTACTTCTGCTTGATTCTTTCTTAGCATCAATATTCCATCTCCAAGAGGAACCAAAGTAGCGGTTAATCCTGGATTGTCCAAAGTCGCATCAAAGAGTCGTTGCAAGCCCCGATAAATCGTCCGTTGTCCACGTCGGACTTCCATAATATCCTTAGCAATATCTCCACCTTGGAAAATATCATCCAAGACAACTACTCCACCAACCTCAAGGTGTTTGAGTATTTCTGGTAGAAAGATGATGTATTTGGACTTAGCAGAATCCATAAAAACAAAATCATAGGTCTCTGTCAATATTGACAAAACGTCTACCGCATCGCCTTCCAAAAGAGTGATTTGTTGGCGATTATCAAACTTGGCGAAATTTTCCTTGGCAAAACCAATCATTTCAGGATTTCTGTCAATGGTTGTTATTTTTGCATTTGGAGCATGATTTGCCATTAAAAGAGCTGAAAATCCAATTGCCGTTCCAATTTCTAAAATATTCTTTGGTTGAATTGTTTCCATTAGGAAACGGAAATAAGCGACTGTTTCATGAGGAATGATAGGAATATTCTCCTTGCGAGCAAAGTTTTCTAGTTCTTTTAAAGAACCAGTCACCTGCTCTTGTCTGTGGCGCATAAATTCCACAATCTCATCCTTAACAACAGGCCGTCGCATGTTATGGTTAGCATTTTTACTGTATGACTCAACCATTTTATGCTAATCCTAATTTTTCAACAAGGGCTTCGAACTCATCCAAACGGCGTTCAAAGACTGCAAAGGCATCATTAAGATAGTCTTCTTTTTCCATATCAACACCAGCTTTTCGCATGATATTTAGAGGATAGTCTGACTTCCCAGCCTTGAGGTAATCAATATAACGGTTACGATCATCTTGACTACCGTGAACAATCTTTTCAGCCAAGGCTGAAGCTGCTGCAAAGCCTGTTGAATATTGATATACATAGTAATTATAGTAGAAATGAGGGATACGAGCCCACTCGTACTGAATTTGAGGATTGTCTTCCTTGCTTAAGCCATAATATTCTTGGTTCAAGTCAGCATAGAGATTGTTTAAGAACTCGCTTGTCAAGACTTCACCATTTTGATCGGCTTGGTGAATAGCATGTTCAAATTCAGCAAATTGAGTTTGGCGGAACACTGTTCCACGGAAACCATCCAAGAAGTTGTTTAGAATAGCGAAGCGTGTTGCGTCATCTTGAACTTCTTGCAATAATTTTTCAGTTAAGATATTTTCATTGGTTGTTGAAGCAATTTCTGCCAAGAAGATTGAATAATCTCCGTATACATAAGGTTGGGTTTCACGCGTGTAGCTTGAATGCATACTATGACCTGTCTCATGTACAAGAGTAAAGAGATTATCTAGGTTATCTTGCCAGTTAAGGAGCATGAAGGCGTTAGTATCGTAGGAACCACCAGAGTATGCACCTGAACGCTTGCCTTGGTTTTCATACACATCAATCCAACGTTCGCTAAAGGCGCGTTTAACACGACTCAAGTAATCCTCACCAAGAACAGCCAAAGCTTCCTCTGCCTTCTTCAAGGCTTCCTCATAAGTAAAGTTGTATTCTACTGAAGACAGTGGTGTATAGACATCGTACATTTTAAGGTCTGGAATACCCAAGATTTTTGAACGAAGTGAGAGATAACGATGCAATAATGGCAAATGCTTACGAACAGCAGATACTAAGTTGTCATAGACACTTTCTGGAACAAAGTTCGCTGCAAGAGCTGCTTCACGCGCACTCTTGTAGTTCCGAACTTTTGCACGGTAGTTTTGTACTTTTACATTGGTCTGCAAGGTTTTAGCGTAAGTGTGCTGGTATTGCTCATAGGTAGAGTATAGTGCTTCATATGCACCACGACGAACTTCACGATTTTTAGATTCTACCAACCGCATATAAACACCGTGTGATAATTGAACTTCATTTCCATCTTCATCTTGAACAAATGGAAAGACGATATCTGCATTATCTAAGATAGCAAAGGTTTCACTAGCTGCCCCGAAGATTTCACCAGCACCTGCAAGCAACTCTTCTTCACGTTGTGAAAGGACATGTTCCTTATTTTGCAATAGTTTATCAAAGAAATGTTTATAAGGCTGGAGTTTTGGTTCTTCTGCTAGAAAGTCTTGATACTGCTCTTCTGTGATAGCCATAAATTCTGGCTCATAGAAAGAGAAGACCTGGTCTAGTTGACTATAAAGAGCCATTGCTTTTGCGTAGTATTCTTGATACTTAGCTACTCGTGTGTCTTGGTCGTTTTTCATATGTGCATAAACATAAAGTTTTTCAAGACGACGGCTCAAATCCAAATAACGCTCTGTAATATTTAATAGGCTCTCTGCGCTATCCAAAAGATGTCCTTCAAGGCTAGCTGCTTCTTTTGTATCCTCGGTTAATAGGGCTAATTCTTCTTCCCATTTTTGGTCTGTTTCAAAGATCGTTGATAGATCCCATGTATCTTTTTCATTGATTTCATTTCGTTGTAATACCATAAATTTCCTCCATCCTTTCTATTTTACCATATTTTTCGAGAAATACTGCTGATAAAAGGCAGGTGGATAGAGCTTTTGTTGCTGATTTTGTGGATTCAGTTCATAATAAGCCTGAAAGTTGCGGTAATAATCATATAGATTTTGACTTATCTGACAAAAATGACCATGTTCTATCGGCCTTACTTGGGGATACCAATCCTGTTTTTTTAGATTTAAAAGATTTTCTCCTCTTAAGTAAGCTTGGGCTTGTTGTTTCATCCAATAGGGGTTTTGATAATAGAGTTGTTTTTGAATGTAATGACAAATATTCTTGTCCTGTTCGACCGAAAAAGCAGTTAGCTCTTGCTGCTGGTAGGGACTACGTAAAATTTCTAGAAGATTTCCTTTGCCATAAGAAAATTCCTTGAGCTGATAATGGAGTTTTCCTTTCAAATCTTGGTGAAGGAGGTACTTGAGCCTCAAAACTTGTTTTTTATGGTCTAACTCCCAAAGATAAAATCCCATATTATTACTAAAATAAAGAAAATCTCTTTGAAGTTTAGTTAGTCGCTCTTTTAGACAGAGTTTTTCTCCCAGTAGCCAAAGAACTTGAATTCCCAGACTTCGATAACCATTGCTTCTCTCCCGTAAAAGTTCGCAAGAAATAGGACTACACTGAACTTCCAGTGCTAATCGCTTATTAATGAGGATATCTGCGATTTGCTTAAGTTCAGGAATTGGATACTCCATTTCTACTTCAGCATCTTTCTTAGCCCAATTAAAAAGTGCCACCTTATTCTCTAAATGTTCTGGCCCTTCATTCTCATGATAAAAATCACAACTTTTTAAACTTTCATGCGCAAAATGAGTTCTTACATTTTTTCCTTTTTTCAAGCGAACACTCGTTCCGCAAGCTGGACAATAATAGTCTTGTTTTCTTGGCTCTTTCTCTAAAGCGTTAATTAAGTTACCCTTTTCATCTCTAGCTATAAACATATATCCCCCTTTTCTACTTTATTCGAAAAGGATAAGAAAAAGGCTAATAAAATCAGCCTTTCTTCACTATAACATTTAATATCATTTACGTTTGTTCTTCATATATTTCCGTAACATGGGAATAAGATTCTGTATTTGATCTTGCTTTATCACCATTACACCATATTCCTGACAACGATGACTGTAAACGGGGTTAATCTTGCCTGAGCAAACAATCATTTTCAAACAATTATCGCCTGCAAAATGATTGGCATAAACTTCAAGTTCGTTAATAGCTTCAATTGCTAGATCCGTCATTTTACAAGAAATGAAAACTACAGAGTGACCTTTACGAAGAATAACATCAATCTCATTTTGAACATTGTCAGCCTCAGGGAAAATCCCATTCCAGTCGATTTCAGTGCCAATCATACATTCATCAAAATACTCTGACTCGAGGGCTAGTAAATAGATATACAATTCTAAAATATGCCCTTTAGTTCGACATAACAGATGTGCTTCTGGTGTTGGGAAGGTATAAGTAACAGTATCTGTTGTTTCCTCTTCTACTTTCAATAAATTAGCTTTTGTGAACAAAGGAATCAAGCTACTGGGGTAAGAATAAATTTTTCCATTACTCTCCAAAACTTTTGCTGTTTCAGCATGAAAATCAGTTGTTTTTGCCAGTGCAAAGAATTGTGTAATCTGATACCATTTTTCAGGATTTTCGATAGCATATTTTGCCAATTTTTTAATAGCTAGCACATGCTTATTAGAATGCTGAGGTCTTCTTGATTTAAGGACTTTTCCACCACGTAAAGCTATCAATTGTTCAATGGATAAACTAGGAATATCTAAATTTTTATCATAAATCTTGCCCCTTTCCCAGGCATACTGCTTTCCTTGTTCAACATCCATAGCAATAATGGGAATACCTTTCTCCAAACCATACTGAAATAGAACTATTGCTAATAGATTATCTCCGCCAAATACATCGATGGTCACTGTCTCAAAATCATTGATAAATACGTCTAATTCCTGGCAGGTTTTTTCTAGGTTACATTGTCGAAAATGTACTTGTTTTAAGTGTGGAACTTGTGCCATTAGAAAATGCTTCAAGGATAGCTTTTCTTCCTCAGCGATTTTTCTTGTAGAAAGGTATAAAATCTCATCACAATCACTGACAAAAGCTTGGTAGACATTTTTCTCAATGGTATGACGGTCGTACAGTTCAATTAAAAGACTAGTCATCTTAAGACCTCCTAGACAAAAAAGTCTGAAAGAATAGTGGTCGATCAGAATCGTTTTAAAACTATCACAATTCTGTTTAATTTCATCGACTTCTCCTACTTCTAGTATAGCATAAATTGAGATTTCCCTTTCTTATTAGGGTAAGAAATAAGGAATAGAAAACGACTGCTCTCTATCCCTTTTATTCATTTATTTTACTTTTTTAGCCAACATTGTTGCAAATCGTAGTTGAATACGATTGCCATTCTCATCACGACGGTGGAGATGACCAGGATTTTCATTATACTTCACTAATTCCCAGTCCTTGTAGTAATTTGCCAGCTCACCCTCTTTGAAGGTAAATGGGAAATTAACGGAACACGGATAATCTTCTGTATCCATAGCACAAACAATCAAATTATAGCCACCGATAGAAGTTTGTTCCTGCATGTTTTTAATAATGTCCGGAATGCGATCTGCTTGTAAAAACATCAGAACAACCGTTGATACGATAAAATCATAAGTTTGTCCAATGCTAGCTGAATTGATATCGTAGATACCGACAGGCATTTCTAAATCTTCTTGCTCCACAATGCTTTGCAAGATTTCAAGAGATAGCTCATTCTGATCTACAGCTGTGACATCAAAGCCATGTTGAGCTAGAAAGAGTGCATTTCTTCCTTGACCACATCCTAGGTCTAGTGCTTTACAAGGTTTCACTGACTGTATAGCTTCTAAAACTTCCGAATGAACTGGATTGCTACTGTATTTCTTAGGGAAATAATCCTCTGCTTTACAATAAAATTCCAAGTACCATTCCACATCTTCTGTGGCAGCTTCTACTCTGTGCCAGGCTTGAGGTTGAGCCATAGGATTATCAGCACCTGCTTCAAAAAAGTGCTCGGCTAAAACTTCCCCGTCTTCAGTCAACTCAATAAACTTAAGAGTGCCTTTTAATACGGTAATCTTCCCCCAGGTTCCGACCTTAGTATTGTGTTTTCTTTGAACAGCCTCTGGCATGGTGTCTTTATTCCAGACAGGCATGCGTTTGTAGGCAACTAGTTTTCCCATATTCTTCACTCTTTCTATCGATGGTTAACAGCTTTCATGACACGCGCAATATCACGATCTTGCTCGCGGCGTTTGATAGATTCACGTTTATCGTAATCATGTTTCCCTTTTGCAAGTCCTAAAAGTAACTTGGCATAGCCATCTTTGATATAAACTTTAAGAGGAACTAAGGTCATCCCTGTCCCTTTAGTTTCTTGTTCTAATTTCTGGATTTGTTTTTTATGAAGGAGAAGTTTACGACGACGTTCGGGTTCCTGATTCCAGATATTGCCCTCTTCATACGGAGCGATATGGACATTACTCAGCCAAACTTCCCCATTCTTAACCTGGGCAAACCCATCTTTCAGATTGATGCGGGCTGCTCGAACACTCTTAATCTCAGTTCCTGTCAGGACCATTCCTGCTTCTAGCGTATCTACGATTGTATAATCATGATGCGCTTTTTTATTTTGCGCGACGACCTTTCCCTCGCCCTTTGCCATGCTTGGCTCCTTTCTTTGCTACTTCTTTGTAAAAAGGTTTCTTCACCTTTTTCTTCTTGTCTTTTGGAGAATGCTTGCGCTTATCACCTAAGTGACCAGCTTTTCTCTTGTCTTCTTTCTTATCCGAACGACGCCCTCTATCCTTACGACCAGAGTCTTTCAAACCTTTCTCGATGACATCAAACTCACTTGGAATATAAGAGAAATCAATCTCGCCAGTCATCTTATCTGCTCTTTCGACACGAATACGGATCTGTTGTCCCACTCGGAAAGTAATTCCTGATTTCTCCCCACGGAGGGTTAAATCGCGTTCATTAAAATGGTAAAATTCAGGTAGATTGGTAATGTGAATCAATCCCTCAACTGTATTTGGCAATTCAACAAAAAGACCAAATTTAACGATACTTGAAACAACTGCATCATACTCTTCACCAACATACTCTTCCATGTACTCAGCTTTTTTCATAGCCTCGACTTCGCGCTCTGCCTCGATGGCACGACGCTCACGATTTGAAGATTGAGTTGCAATCTCAGGAATAACCTGTTCAAAATGCTCTGCTACGTCCTTGGAACGTCCATAGTCACGAATCATCCGATGAACCAAGAGGTCTGGATAACGGCGAATGGGGCTGGTAAAGTGAGTGTAATAGTCCGCAGCCAAGCCATAATGCCCATGATTATGCTCTGAATAACGAGCCTGCTGCATAGAACGCAGAAGCATCATGGATAATACATCCGCATAAGGTTCACCTTCAACAGCACTCATGATGTCTTGAAGAGCTTCCTGACTAATCTCACTGGCAGTTCCATAAATTCTCAAGCCAAAACTTGAAGCATAATCAATAAACTTCTGAACTTTCTCAGCTTTAGGTTCCTCATGGATACGATAGATAAAAGGTAAATCAAGCTTGCTAAAATGCTCGGCAACCGTTTCGTTAGCAATCAACATAAAAGACTCAATCATACGTTCAGCAACACCACGATGTCGAAGAACAATGTCAACTGGCTTTCCTTTTTTATCTACTAAAATCTTAGCTTCATTGGTATCAAAATTGAGGGCTCCACGCTTAATCCGCATACCTTCTAGAATTTCATGTAGCTTGGCCATGAGTTCAATGCTAGGAACAATTTTCTTATACTCTTGTCTCTTCTCTTCATCACCTGCTAGGATGTCATTGACATCACTATAAGTCATACGGAAACTTGTCTTGATAACAGTCTGTGTAATCGTATAATTACGAACACGACCATTTTTATCAATCTCCATAATAGCAGATTGAGTCAAGCGGTCCACTTGAGGGTTAAGAGAACAGATACCGTTTGAAAGACGCTCTGGCAACATTGGAACTACACGGTCTGTCACGTAGACGGAGGTCGCCCGATTAAGGGCTTCCTTATCTAGAGCAGATCCCTCTGTCACATAGTAAGAAACGTCGGCAATATGAACACCTAGTTCGATATTTCCATTTTTCAATGGTTTGATATGAACAGCATCATCCAAGTCTTTTGCATCCGCACCATCTATAGTAAATGTAATTTCATTCCTAAGATCCAATCGTCCTTCAAAATCCTTCTCAGATGGTACATCCGGTACATTTTCCGCTTCTTTGAGAACAGCTTCTGGAAACTCGGATACAATGTCCATTGATTCCAAGACCTCGAGGACATCAATCCCTGCATCTGTAGAATGTCCAACCACATCTAAGACACTGGCAACAAAGAAATCGTGTTTCTTACTTGGGTACTTATCAATAAAGACCTTGAGAACTTCTGTACCGTCTAATTGAATAGCTGGCTTCTTAACGTAGATAGGTTGACTAATCTTTTGATTTTTAGAACGGATATAACCCGCATACTTGGGTTTTTCCTCATCAAGAACGATTTGCCCGACAACCGTCGTCAAACTGTGTTCTAAAATATCAATAATCTTAGCTTCAGCTGCTGTACCTTTCTGTCGGTCTGCAATCTTCTTAATTACAATTTCAACAGTATCGCCATCAATGGCATAGTTAACATCATTTTTTCCTACAAAAAGGTCATCTTCTTCACCTTCTAGGCTTACAAAACCAAAGCCATTTTTGTGGGCATGAAAAGTTCCTTTTAGGGTAATCTCATGTTTTTTCTTCTGTTCTAGGGTTAAACTACCATCTTCTTCAAAGCGAATTTGGTGCTTCCTTTCCATCAGGGACAAGGTTTTAATGATCTCTCGAAAGTCCTTGGAACCATCCTTTCCAAGAGCTTGAGCCAAGTCATTTACAGTGACTCGTCCCTTTTCTTTTAAATATTCTTTTATTCTATCTTTCATGTTTTCTTTCTAGATTGTTAAAATTTTTCTTTTTGGCGTAAAACCTTATTTCTTTTAAAAATAAAAATAGGCAAAGACCTAGTCTCGCCCATTATTTTCTTATCTACTTGATAATACCGTCAATGCTAAGGCAATGGCTAGCCAGAAAAAGACTAAGATTCCTGTCAAACGTTGCATTACGGCTTCAAAACCACGCGCTTTGCTACGTTCAAACAAATCACCTGAGCTGGCATCAAATACATTGCTAGATTGATTTTTAGTTGGTTGCATAAAAATTGCAATTACAATCACAACAGATAATACTAATAAAATGGTTAATAATAGGTTATACATATCAAACTCCTTAAAATCCCTATTATTCTACCATAATTTCTACTTAGATTCAAGATGTAGAGTCACTTTTCTTTCTTTGGGACAATACTTTAAGACTTCAATCTTATCTGGATGTGTTTTGGAGTTCTTACTAGTTAGATAATTCATGCTTCCACAAGAGGAACATTTCAGATTAATTTTGACACGCACTAGATTTTTTGTATTTGATACTATTTCAATCTAAGATGATTTGAACAAACAATACCAAAATTCTCCTTCCTAACAATGTTAATTTATAGACACATTCCTTCAAGCAACTGAACTACTTGAGCTATCAACTGTTCCTGATTGCCATTATTATCTAGACTGTGACTAGCCAGACTAATTTTTCTTTCTAAAGGCCATTGAGAGTTTAAACGGGATTCAGCTGCTTCTTTTGAAATTTGGTCCCGTTTCATTAATCGCTCCAATTGAACATCACGATTTACATAGACTAGCCAAGTTTCGTCAAACCATGAAGCATAGTTCTGCTCAAAAAGCAGTGGAATATCCATGAAAAAGAGAGCCTCTGTCTGAGCAAACTGATTTCGTAATGCAGCTAACTCCTCACGAATAATCTCACCTTGGGTTCTCTTAGACCATTCTTGCTCTTCAGGATTTGAAAAAATAAGGCTAGCAAGTAAGGGGCGATTCAGTTCACCATTTTCAAGAAGAACCTTCTCCCCAAAATGCTCCATTAAAACCTGATAGAGTCGTCCACTAGGTTTTTGTAGTTGGTGGACGACTGCATCCGCATCTACAACTTGAAACCCTTTTTGTCTTAAAAATTCTGTGACAGTGGACTTACCTGACGCAATACCACCGGTGATTCCGATTATTTTTCCCATCACTTCCTCCTTTGACACTTAGGACAAAAGTGGGTTCCACGACCACCTAATTGAATTTTTTCGATGATGGTTTCACAACGCGAACAAGCTTGACCTGCCTTGTCGTATACCTGATGGAATTCCTGCATGGTGCCATCTTCTCCAAATGCATTGGTATAAGTGCGAATTGTTGAACCACCCTTTTCAACCGCCTGACCTAAAACATTGATCGTTTCATCATGGACTTTTCTAGCCTCTTGTGCTGTTAAACTATTAGAGGTTCTTGAAGGATGGACTTTCGCTCTCCAAAGAACTTCATCCACATAGATATTTCCCAACCCTGCAACTAAAGTCTGGTCGAGAAGATGCGATTTGATTGTTTTTTTAGATTTTTTCAAGGCTAGTTTAAAACTCCCTAAATCAAAATCCTTCTCAGTCGGTTCCGGACCAAGTTTTTTTGAAATAAAGTAAGCTTCTAAAAGCTCAGGAGCAAGCAACTCCATAGTTCCGAACTTACGGACATCCTCATAGACTAAAGTCCCGCCATCCTTAAAATGAATCAACACATGAGCGTGTTTACGTTCTGGAACTTGGTCTGGATAATAAAAATACTTGCCTTCCATTCTCAAGTGAGAGATTAAAACTTTGTCGGATAAATAGAAAAGTAGATACTTGCCACGGCGTTCCATTGATAAGATGACTTGACCAGGCATTTCCTTCTGAAATTCATGCAAATCAGTTTTAATCATTTTGGGGTAACGAATGTCAATGTTTGAAATCTTCTTACCCAGAATCAATTTTTCTAGTCCACGTCGAACCGTTTCGACCTCAGGTAATTCAGGCATAGCTCCTCCTTTTCTAAAAACAAGAAGCAGGCTACTGCCCACCTCTTCTTAATATTCTTTTTCGTTGTAACCAAAATCAGCAAGATCTAATTTCTTATCGCGCCAATTTTTCTTAACCTTGACCCATGTTTCTAGGAAGACCTTGTCTCCTAGCATGAGTTCGATATCTTTACGAGCCATGGTACCAATTTTCTTGAGCATAGCACCACCTTTACCGATGATAATCCCTTTTTGGCTATCACGCTCGACCATAATGGTTGCTCGAATATGAACTTTATCGGTTTCCTCATCTCGTTTCATAGAATCAACCACTACTGCAACTGAGTGTGGAATTTCCTCACGCGTTAAGTGTAAAACTTTTTCACGAATCATCTCTGATACTAGGAAACGCTCTGGGTGATCTGTGATTTGATCTGACGGGAAATATTGGAAACCTTCTTCTAAGTTTTCGCTCAAAATATCGATCAAACGCGAAATATTATTTCCTTGTAGAGCTGAAATCGGTACAATTTCCTTAAAGTCCATCTGATTACGGAAGTCATCGATCTGAGCCAAAAGTTGGTCTGGGTGCACCTTGTCAATCTTGTTTACCACGAGAATCACAGGAACCTTAGCAGCCTTGAGTCGTTCGATAATCATATCGTCACCCTTCCCACGTGGTTCATCAGCAGGAACCATAAAGAGAACGGTATCGACTTCACGAAGAGTGCTATAGGCTGACTCTACCATGAAATCTCCAAGAGCTGTCTTAGGTTTGTGAATTCCCGGCGTATCGATAAAGACAATCTGTTCCTTATCGGTCGTGTAGATTCCCATAATCTTGTTGCGCGTTGTCTGCGCCTTGTCACTCATGATGGCAATTTTTTGCCCCATGACATGATTCAAAAAAGTTGACTTCCCAACATTGGGACGTCCTAAAATGGCTACAAAGCCTGATTTAAATGTCATAGTTACCTCTATAATGTTTAAAATAGCAAATCCCAAATCCTAGGGATGAAAATGATAAGTCCAGTCACTGCAGCAAATAAAGACACAACAAGAACTGCACCTGCAGCCATGTCTTTAGCCTTCTTTGCAAGCATATCGAAGTGATAATGGCTAGCCAAATCCACTACATTTTCAATAGCAGAATTCAAAATCTCAAAAGCAATTACTAAAAAAATGCTTAATAGGAGAAAGAGCCATTCAATTCTGGAAACTTGAAAAACAATGCCTGCAAGTAGAACTAAGAGAGAAGTCACTGCATGCTTTCTCATATTACGCTCTTCTTTTATGGCAGTAAAAATACCTGTCAGGGCAAAATCTAAACTTGAGAGCAAGTCGCGATTCTTCCATTTTCGTTTATTGTCTTGTGAGTCCATAGGCTGTTAAAATTTCTTCTTGTAAACCGAACATCTCCGCTTCTTCTTCCGGAGTGTAGTGATCATAACCGTTTATGTGTAAAAAACCGTGCACAGCTAAGAAGCCCATTTCACGTTCGAAACTATGACCGTATTCTTCAGCTTGCTCATGCGCTTTATCAATTGAAATGAATAACTCGCCGATATAAGAATCAAATTCTGACATCATTTCTGCTAAGTCAGGATCTTCTGCCAAATCTTCTTCGTTAAAGGTAATCTCTAATTCAGGTTTGTATTCAAGGCTAATAACGTCTGTTGGACGATCAGTATCACGAAACTCTAAATTGAGTTCATGACTGCGTTCATTGGTCACAAAAGTGACTGCCATCTCCTTGTCTTCTTTTCCAATTTTTTTAGCAGCAAATTCCAAAATTTCTTGTGTTTGCTTTAAAATTTCTTCAGAAACCTGACCAGTTTCATCTACCATTTCAATATACATGTGCTTCTCGATTCTCTTTACTTGGCTTTATTATACCATATTTCTATGATTTTATTCTACCTTTTTGATATAATACTATGGAATACATTCATAAGGAGAGAACCATGTCATTTGATGGATTTTTTTTACACCACATGGTTGAGGAATTGCGAGCTGAACTACTAAACGGTCGCATTCAAAAAATTAATCAACCCTTTGACCAAGAATTGGTCTTACAAATCCGTAGCAATCGCCAAAGTCATCGTCTGCTCCTTTCTGCTCACCCTGTTTTTGGACGCATCCAGTTGACAGAAACGACCTTTGAAAACCCTGCTCAACCTTCTACCTTTATCATGGTTTTGAGGAAATATATACAGGGTGCTGTTATCGAGTCTATTGAGCAGATTGAAAACGATCGAATCGTTGAAATCACTGTTTCTAACAAAAATGAGATCGGAGACGATATTCAAGCCACCCTCATAATCGAGATTATGGGTAAACATAGTAATATTCTCCTTGTAGATAAAAGTAACCACAAGATTCTTGAAGTTATAAAGCATATTGGCTTTTCACAAAATAGTTACCGAACACTCCTGCCTGGTGCTACCTATATAGCTCCTCCTAGTACAAAGACTCTGAATCCTTTTACCATCAAGGATGAAAAACTCTTTGAAATTCTCCAAACGCAAGAACTAACAGCTAAAAATCTTCAAGGCCTCTTCCAAGGTTTAGGCCGTGATACGGCATATGAATTAGAAAATTTATTAACTGATGATAGGCTGTCTAATTTCCGTAACTTTTTTAAACAAGAAACTAAACCTTGCTTAACGGATAAGTCTTTTTCTTGCGTGCCTTTTTCTAATTGTATTAACCAGCATTTCTCAAGCCTTTCTCAATTACTTGATACCTTTTACAAAGATAAGGCAGAACGTGATCGTGTCAAACAGCAGGCTAGTGAACTCATTCGTCGTGTTGAAAATGAACTACAAAAAAATCGCCAAAAACTGAAGAAACAAGAAAAAGAACTTCAAGCTACCGAAAACGCTGAAGAATTCCGTCAAAAAGGCGAGTTACTAACGACTTTCCTTCATCAAGTTCCAAACGACCAAGACCAAGTCATCTTAGATAACTACTACACCAATCAGCCTATCACAATTGCACTTGATAAGGCTTTAACACCAAACCAAAATGCTCAAAAATACTTCAAACGTTATCAGAAGTTAAAAGAGGCTGTCAAATACCTGACTGATCTAATTGAAGAAACCAAGGCTACCATTCTTTATCTGGAAAGCGTCGAAACAGTCCTCAACCAAGCTGGACTAGATGAAATTGCTGAAATTCGTGAAGAATTAATTCAAACAGGCTTTATCAGAAGACGCCAACGCGAGAAAATTCAAAAGCGTAAAAAGCCAGAAAAATATCTGGCTAGCGATGGTAAAACCATTATTCTCGTTGGACGAAACAATCTTCAAAACGAGGAATTAACCTTTAAGATTGCACGCAAAGAGGAACTTTGGTTCCATGCTAAGGATATCCCAGGAAGCCACGTGGTCATCTCAGGAAACCTCAATCCTTCTGACGAAGTCAAGACGGATGCTGCAGAACTGGCAGCCTACTATTCGAAAGGACGTCTCTCAAATCTCGTACAAGTTGACATGATTGAGGTAAAAAAATTGAACAAACCGACTGGTGGAAAACCTGGTTTTGTTACCTATACCGGTCAAAAAACTCTTCGTGTTACACCTGATTCCGAGAAAATTGAATCCATGAAGTTGTAATATCAGTCTTATTTAAAAAATATTATTACTTCACTTTTACAAAAAAATAGGAGGGGAGCTCAATGCTACGGCATTTTAAATCAACTATAACTATTATATTCGGAGCTGCTATCTTCGCCTTCGGACTTACTTATTTTGTTGTACCACATCACTTGTTTGAAGGTGGAGCAACAGGGATAACCTTGATTACGTATTACCTCTTTAATATCCCTATTTCGCTGATGAATATCTTGATTAATATCCCTCTCTTCCTACTAGCTTGGAAAATATTTGGATTAAGATCACTATATTCCAGTCTACTTGGAACCATTGCCGTCTCCGTCTGGTTAGCTATCTTTGAGAAGATTCCTCTTCAGTTTAACCTTGAAGGTGATTTGGTTGTTGTCGCTCTAGTAGCTGGTGTCCTCCTAGGTGTTGGACTCGGAGTTATTTTCAACGCGGGTGGAACAACTGGTGGAACCGATATTGTCGCTCGTATCCTTAATAAATACACCAATATTTCTGTCGGTAAATTACTTTTTGGACTTGATTTTCTAATTCTGATGTTGATTTTAATCATCTTCCAAGACCTACGTCTTGTAACCTATACTCTCTTATTTGACTTCATCGTTTCAAGAGTTATTGACCTAATCGGTGAGGGTGGATATGCTGGAAAAGGATTTATGATTATCACTCAAAAACCGATGAAATTAGCCGATAAAATTAACGAAGAACTCGGTCGTGGTGTTACCTTTATCTCAGGGCAAGGTTACTATAGCCAAAAGGACTTAAAGATTATTTACTGTATTGTCGCAAGAAATGAAATTGTCAAGATGAAAGAAATGATTCATACAGTTGATCCGATGGCCTTTATCACTATCACGGAAGCTCACGAAATCCTTGGAGAAGGTTTTACTTTCCCAGCAAGAGACGAGGTTTCTTAACCTTAAAATAAAAAAGTAACTTCAATAGTTGAAGTTACTTTTTTTATTGACATATCATCAATTATTTTTCTGCTGTAAGTGCAGCCATTGTGATGTAGTTGTATGGTTTATTGAAGTGTGGCAAGAAGAATAGGTCTGTCAATGCTAATTTATCAATTGTAACGTGTTCTTGAATTGCAAGTGAGAACATGTGAATTCCCATGCTAATTGCTGAATCACGAGATACCATTTGAGCACCAAGGATTTCACGGCTGTCTTTATCAAAGACGATCTTGATAGCTACTTCATAGTTATCATGCTTCATAAATTCTGGTTTTTGAAGGTCGTTAAATCCAGTTTCAGTTGCGTTGTAACCTGCAGCTTTTGCTTTTTCAAGTGTCAAACCAGTTGAAACCATGTGAAGACCATAGATTGAGATACCGTTTGATCCTTGAACACCGATTCCTTCAAGCTCATGTCCGCAAGCGTTATAAGCACCTACGATACCAGTACGTACCGCGTTTGATGCAAGAGCGATGTAGCTAGTGTCTTTACGAGCGTTGTCATAAACAGTCGCACAGTCACCAACAGCATATACACCTGGGATAGATGTTTCTTGTTTCTTGTCAACAAGGAAAGCACCGTTACGGAAGAGTTCGATCTTACCATCAGCAAGTGCAGTGTTTGGACGGAAACCAACTGCAAGAATAACCATATCCACATCAAATGTTTCTTTGTCAGTGATCAAGCGTTCAACTTTTCCTTCACCTTCGATAGCTTTAACAGTTTGACCAAGTGCCAAACGGATGTTGTGGTCTTCCAAGTTTTTAGCCATCATTTGTGTGAAGTCTTTGTCATAGTATCCGTTCAATACAGTGTCAACGATATCAACAAGTACAACTTCTTTTCCAAGACGTTCGAAAGCTTCAGCAAGCTCAACACCAATGTAACCACCACCTACAACAGCGATACGCTCAAGGTGCTTGCTCTTGTCAGCAAGTTTGTTGATAACTTCTTCTGCGTTTTGGTACAATTTAACGAATTGTACGTTTTCAAGAGTTGCTTTGAACTCACGGTTACCTTTAACGATTTCAACGCCTTCGATCGGTGGCAAGATTGGAGTTGAACCAGTAGCAAAAATCAATTTGTCATATGATTCTTTGTGCTCTTTACCGTCAACTTCTGCAGTAACAACTTTATTATCATAGTCAATTGAAAGAACTGGTGAGTTCATATAAACTTTAGCACCTTTTGCTTCCAATTTTTCTTTATCAGAGTAGAACAATCCTTCAGCGCCGTCGATTTGTTCACCAATCCAAAGAGCCATTCCACATCCAAGGAATGAAATGTTTGAGTTTTGGTCAAATACAACGATTTCGTTTTCGTTTCCAAAGTTGTCCAACATAGTGTTGATACATGCAGTTCCAGCGTGGTTAGCACCCACGACTACGATTTTACTCATAAGATAAATCCTACCTTTATTTTTTTATTTACCTCTCAAGTATACCATTATCTGTGAACGTTTTCAAGACTTTTAACCCGTTTGATGTTATTTAAGAAAGTTTTTGAAAGATATATCAATTTGTTTTCAAAGTGTTCTTATTGATTTGGAGCTGTTTTTAATTTTTTAAGCATATTTCTTGACTTTTTGTAAAAAATGATTTGTGAAAACGCTGACTTTATGATATTCTATTTATATGGAAATAAATTATAAATTTTAAATTTCTTATTCATTCAAGATTTGTAGCTATTTCCGAGTGATATGAAGGGAGTTGATTCTTTGCCTCTTAGTTCATCATCTGAGCGATTAATGGGAACTACGATTACTATTTCCTTAGTACATGAACAAGCCGATAATCTTCTCCGTCAAGCTTTTGATTTGCTCAAGGAACTTGAATTCCGCTTCAATGCTAACAGTACTGAATCTGAATTAATGGAAATTAACTATCAGGCAGGTATCGCTCCAGTTAAAGTCCACCCTGATTTGTTTGAGCTGATTTCATTAGGTCTAGAACACAGTCTAGCACCTAAAAGTCATCTCAATATTAGTATAGGACCTTTGGTTCAAACCTGGCGTATCGGTTTTTCCGATGCAAAGGTTGCAAGCCCTGAAGAAATTGCTTCAGTCTTACCACTAATAGACCCTCATTTTATTAAACTCGATTCAGTCAATTCTACGGTTTTCCTAGAAAAAAAAGGAATGAAAATTGACTTAGGGTGTTTAGCAAAGGGGTACAGTGCAGATAAGGTTGCAGCTTTCTTAAAAGAAAACGGCGTCACTTCTGCTCTTATCAATCTTGGAGGAAACATCCTCACAATTGGGAACAATCAATCAAAAGATGGACGTCCGTGGCAAATCGGCATTCAAGATCCAAATAATCCACGCGGTAATCACCTGATAACCTTGTCTATTACTGGAAAATCAGTGGTTACATCTGGGATTTATGAACGGCATCTTGCAATCAATGGCAAGGATTATCATCACATTTTCGATAGTGAAACAGGCTATCCTATTGAAACGGATTTAGCTAGTTTAACCATAATATCTGACCGCTCTGTTGACGGCGAGATATGGACCACACGATTATTTGGAGAACGCAGCGCCTCTATTATGTGGCAAGTCGAAAATATTGATGGTATCGAAGCTATCCTCATTGACAAAGATGGACGCTTAGCTTGTTCATCTGGTATCCAACGATAAATCATTAATAATGCAAAAAGAGAAAGGAAAGCCCATGCTTAAACTTATTGCTATTGTAGGAACTAACTCAAAACGTTCCACAAACCGCCAACTGCTTCAATACATGCAGAAACACTTTGCTGATAAAGCAGAAATCGAATTGGTAGAAATTAAAGATCTACCTGTATTTAACAAACCAGCTGACAAACAAATCCCAGCTGAAGCTACGGAAATCGCTGCTAAAATCGAAGCTGCTGATGGAGTTATTATAGGTACTCCAGAATACGACCACTCAATCCCGGCTGTTCTTATGAGCGCTCTTGCTTGGATTTCATATGGTGTATTCCCGCTTTTGAACAAACCTGTCATGATTACAGGTGCTTCATATGGTACACTCGGTTCATCACGTGCTCAATTGCAACTTCGTCAAATTCTTAATGCTCCTGAAATCAAAGCAAATGTTCTCCCAGATGAATTCTTGCTTTCACATTCTCTTCAAGCATTTGATCAAAATGGTGACTTGGTAGATCTTGATGTCATCAAGAAATTGGATGCCATCTTTGATGACTTCCGTGTCTTTGTTAAAGTTACTGAGAAATTGCGTAACGCACAAGAGCTTCTTCGCAAAGATGCTGAAGACTTTGACTGGGAAAATTTGTAAGATAGGAGATCGAAAGAATGAAATTTGTTGGACTTGTTGGATCAAACTACGATCAATCATATAACCGCAAACTCTTGGAGTTCATCCGCCGTCAGTTTAAATTTAAATTTGAACTAGAAGTTTTGGAAATCGATGAAGTTCCAATGTTTAACCAAGACGAAAAATGGGATGACAGTTTCCAGTTGCGCCTTCTTTACAACAAAATTACTCGCGCTGATGGTGTGATTATTGCTACTCCTGAGCACAACCACACTATTTCTGCTTCACTTAAGTCTGTACTTGAGTGGCTTTCATTTGAAGTTCATCCATTTGAAAACAAACCAGTTATGATTGTGGGTGCGTCATACTATGACCAAGGTACTTCACGTGCTCAAGTTCACCTTCGTAAAATTCTTGATGCACCAGGAGTAAATGCCTACACATTACCAGGTAATGAATTCCTTCTTGGAAAAGCCAAAGAAGCTTTTGATGCAAACGGAAATATTATTAATGAAGGAACTGTTAAATTCCTTGAAACTTGCTTAGATAACTTTGTCAAATACGTAGGAGTCGTATCTAATTTGAAAAAACCAAAACCAATTGAACCAGAAGACTTGGATTGTGGAAAACCAATTGCCACAACTATTACAGAGGTCGACCCTGATGATCCAGAATGGGTTGAAAAAGTAGCAGAAATTACAGGTGCTGTTTCAGGTGATACATATGTTAAACTTGACCATGGTATCTTGACAGTTAACCAGATTGATATGTTCTTGAAAGCTATGCCTTTTGAACTAACATACGCTGACGATAACAACCAATTCCTTTACTACAACAATGCTCACCAGGATCCTGACACAATGTTTGCGAAACGTGTACCACCTCAATCTGGTAGCCGTATGTCAACAGTTCACGGATCACTTCCACCTGCACGTATGAAAAATGTTGAGTGGGTTATTGGTACGCTTCGCAATGGCAACCAAGAATACGTACGTACAATTGTTCCTGGTTCACCTGCAGGTGTTATCAATACTCACAACTACCAAGCTATGTACTATCCTGATGGATCATATGCTGGTATCAATGAAATTGTCTTTAACTTCCAACCATGGCTTGACTGGTACTTGAAAGAAACTGGTCAACGTTTGGTAGGCGGTAGCGGACCTTTTGCTCCTGCTGCTGGAGGTCACGGAGATGCCGATGCTACTTCTGGTGCATCTGATGCTGGAGGACATGGTGATGGTGGCCACGGAGCTGCTGATGCTACTTCTGGTGCAAGTAACTAATAACTAACAAAAAGGAACCATTTTGGGTTCCTTTTTTATAATAGAAATCTCGGTTCGCACTCACAAACCGAGATTTTTTTATTTATGAATTCGGATCATCAAGACTACGGCCATGTAAACCTTTTTCACGTTGTACTTGACGAAGTTTTTCAGGAGTCACATCGTTACCATCTTCATCAACGATTTTGATTCCTTCAACGTGATGACGTACTGAACGACGATAGCCTTCGATATATTCCTCACGAAGTTTGGCCTGTTCTACTTTTTCTTCTGCAGTCAAGCCTTCTGTTTTTTTCTTTTTAGCAAGTTCATTAATACGAGCGATTTTTTCTGGTATCATATTTGGATCTCCAATCTACTTTTCAATTACTATTTTGTATTAAGAAGGTTAAAAGCAGCCGCTGTTTTTGCTTTATTGACAAGTTCAGCTAGAATAGCCAAACGATTATTCTTAACATCAATATCCTCTGCCATAACCATGGTATTGTCAAAGAATGCATCAATAACTGGACTAAGAGCAAATAGTTGTGTTAATTTATCGCTTGCTGAACCTTTCAATTCTAGGTTTTCTACCGCTTGAGCTAGTTCTTTTTCCTGTTCATTTTCAAAGAGACTTGCATCAACTTTGGATGAACCTTCTGCCTTTTCTGCTAGGTTAAAGGCGCGAGATAATGACTCAACTGATGATTTGTAATCTTCAGTTTTCGCAGCTTCTGAAAGAGCTTCTGCTGCTTCAATCATATCAGAGACAACAAAGTTTGAACTTGCGAGAACAGCCTCTTTAATATCTTTTGCAGTAGAACCCATCATCTTATCAACACGAGCTTTAATGAAGTTAAGCACTTCTTCTTGGTTATCGTAAGCTAAACTATCAAATGATAAAGCATAAAGACTGGCAATCAACTCGTCCATTGGAATATTCCATCCAAAGTCTTCTAAGATTCGAACAATCCCTTGTGTTGCACGACGAAGGGCATAAGGGTCGTTAGAACCAGATGGAATCAAACCAACAGAGAAGAAAGATAAGAGAGTGTCTAATTTATCGGCTAGTGCAAGTATTGCTCCAACTTTAGATTCAGGAAGAGCTCCGTCTGCTGAGTCTGGAAGGTAGTGTTCACGGATTGCTTGTGCCACTGCAGCATTTTCACCTGCAAGAAGCGCATACTTCTCACCCATGATCCCTTGAAGCTCATCAAATTCACCAACCATACCGGTTAATAGGTCAAATTTATAAATGGCTGTAGCACGAGCAAGATCAATAGATTCATCAACTGATAGACCAGCTTTTTCTGCTAGCAGGATAGCAATTTGCCCTGTACGAATCATGTGTTCACGAAGTGAACCAATCTTTTCATGGAAGGTAACGTGTGAAAGTTTAGCAACTAAATCTTCAATCTTGAGTTTTTGGTCTTCACGCCAGAAGAATTCTCCATCTTCCAAACGAGCAACCAAAACTTTCTCATTTCCTCGAATGACATTTTCCAAGTGTTCAGCATTTCCGTTACGAACTGAAATGAAGTTTGGTCTTAGGTTTCCTTCAAGATCACGGACAACAAAA
Organism: Streptococcus pseudopneumoniae; assembly: GCF_001074155.1. Taxonomy (GTDB): domain Bacteria; phylum Bacillota; class Bacilli; order Lactobacillales; family Streptococcaceae; genus Streptococcus; species Streptococcus pseudopneumoniae_A. The sequence goes on along the minus strand of NZ_JUUZ01000026.1, from coordinate 6,216 downwards.
TAACGTTGATGAGTTTCCATTGAAGTAACCAAAACCTCTTCTGGAACTTCTAGGTATTTAGGATCAAAATTCCCCATAAAAGCGGTTGGATATTCGACCAAGTTTAAGACTTCGTTTAAAAGTCCTTCATCAATCTGTACTTGAACGCCTTGTTCTGCTTCAATTTCCTTAATTTGTTCACGAATCATATTTTCACGTTCAATACTATCAGCAATGACATAGACTTTGCGTAAGTCTTCTTCGTAACTATCAGCATGACGGATCTCTACTTCATGACCAAGGAAACGGTGTCCGCGGCTGACTCTGCCCGAATGAATATCTAAGAAATCTAGGTCAAGAGCTTCATCATCCAAAAGCACTGTCAAAGTGTGGACTGGACGGATGTATTCAAAGGTATTGTTTGCCCAACGCATGCTAACAGGGAAACTTAAGCTAGCCAAGACTTCTGGAATTCCAGTCAGAACTTCTTCCGCTGGTTTTCCAGCTTCATGTTTCGTTACATAGACGTATTCTTCACCTTTGATTTCACGGAATTCAATGTCATCTACAGTCAAGCCTTTTCCACGGACAAAACCTTGTGCTGCTTTAGAAAAGTTTCCTTCTGCATCCAAAGCAATTTTCTTAGAAGGTCCTTTAAAATCTTCAGTCAAATCTGTTTGTTGGTCTGCTAAACCAAGTACACGAACAGCTAAACGACGTGGAGTTGAAAATGTTTGAATCCCTTCATATGAAAGGCGGTTGTCATCCAAGAAGGCTGCCATTTTTTCGCCGAGTTGTTTTTCACTTGGTGTGACAACGTAGGCTGGTAACTCTTCGAGTCCTAGTTCTACTAATAAGTTTTTTGTCATGTTTTTTCCTTTACACAATCAATTAATTTTCTTCAACAAGACCTTTAGTAGTGGGGGACGCAAGCAAACCTTCGGTTTCATTGCTAACTGTCAAGCCTTAAGTCTCGTCAGTTCCCCAGTCGGATAAGAAACTTCTTATCCGACTTTCACTACAGCGGTCTTGTTTTATTTAGCGACCTACGGTCGACTTTCAGTCATTTATTTCTGTAATTCTGTCTATTCTTCCTCTTCTGCTAGGAGTTTTGCGCGTGTGGCTTCGTCTAGCAGTGGGTAACCGAGCTTCTTGCGTTCTGCAACGAAAGTTTTAGCTACAACACGGGCCAAGTTACGGATGCGGGCAATGTAACCGGCACGTTCTGTAACTGACACAGCTCCACGAGCATCAAGCAAGTTAAAGGTGTGTGAACATTTTAGTACATAGTCATAAGCAGGGTGAACAAGACCTAACTCTAACGCACGTCCTGCTTCTTTTTCAAATTTTTCGAAGTTTTCAAGAAGCATATCTTGATCAGAAACTTCAAAGCTGTATTTTGAATGCTCATATTCTGGTTGAAGGAAGATTTCTCCGTATTTAACACCTGGAGCCCACTCAATATCGTAAACTGAGTCTACTTCTTGGATATAAGAAGCTAAGCGTTCCAAACCGTAAGTGACCTCGGCGGTAACAGGACCTGTTGCTAAACCACCGACTTGTTGGAAGTAAGTGAACTGGGTGATTTCCATCCCATCAAGCCAAACTTCCCATCCAAGACCAGCTGAACCAGTTGATGGGTTTTCCCAGTTATCTTCAACGAAACGAATATCGTGTTCCAATGGGTTGATGCCCAATTTTTCCAAAGACTCAAGGTAGAGCTCTTGGATATTTGATGGTGATGGTTTCATGACCACTTGGAATTGGTGGTGTTGGTAAAGGCGGTTTGGGTTTTCCCCGTAACGTCCATCAGCTGGACGACGTGATGGCTCTACATAAGCCGCATTCCATGGCTCAGGCCCAATGGCACGAAGGAAGGTATATGGGCTCATGGTTCCCGCACCTTTTTCGTTATCATAAGCCTGCATGAGCATACAACCCTGGTCATTCCAGTATTGTTGCAAAGTCAAAATAATTTCTTGGAATGTCAATTTTTTAGACATGTTTTACTCCTTTTTCTATATGATTGAGTCTGACTCTGAATACAAAAAAACCGTGTCTTTGCTCCTAAGTCAAGTGACCTAGGGGCGTCAAAAACGCGGTTCCACCCTAATTTATTACTTCATTATCTTTATTAAAATACCAAAAGCGCCACACTTATCACTCAATCACCTGACTCTCACTATCTCAGGCTCGCTTAAGATCTACCGATAAGATATTCTTTCTTGCGTCTATTATAACAAAATGCAATTAAAAAGTAAATTTTTTTCTTAAGGAATCTCCAATAATTCACCTAAAATAGAAATACTAATCTAAAGTCATCCCCTTTCATGCCCCTTTTTGAACAAAATGAAAAACCGCTACTCCTAAGAATAGCGGTTTAATCATGTTTTTAAGCTACAAATGTAGTCGCTCTATTATTTAAGAGTAACTGAAGCTCCAGCTTCTTCCAATTTAGCTTTGATTTCTTCAGCTTCTGCAGTTGGAACGCCTTCTTTGATGACACCTGGTGCACCATCAACAAGTTCTTTAGCTTCTTTAAGTCCAAGACCAGTGATTTCACGTACAACTTTGATAACGCCAACTTTTTTGTCACCAGCAGCTGTCAATTCAACGTCAAATGAGTCTTTAGCAGCACCAGCGTCAGCAGCACCAGCTGCAGCAACAGCTACAGGAGCAGCTGCAGTTACACCAAATTCTTCTTCGATAGCTTTTACAAGGTCGTTCAATTCAAGGATTGAAGCTTCTTTAATTTCAGCAATAATGTTTTCAATGTTCAATGCCATTGTTATTTCCTCCAAATAAGTTTAAATTTAATTTTGTTATTTTTTGTAGCTAGGCTACGCTGCGTAGCTTATGATTAAGCTGCGTCTTCTTTGTTGTCTGCAACCGCTTTGACTGCAAGAGCAACGTTGCGCACTGGCGCTTGAAGTACAGAAAGGAGCATAGAAAGAAGTCCTTCGCGGTTTGGAAGAGTTGCAAGAGCAAGAATCTCTTCTTTTGATGCGACAGCGCCTTCGATTGCACCACCTTTGATTTCAAGTGCTTCAGCGTTTTTAGCAAAGTCGTTCAAGATTTTCGCTGGTGCGATAACATCTTCGTTAGAAAATGCTACTGCAGATGGTCCAACAAAAACAGATGCAAGATCTTCAAGTCCAGCTTGTTCAGCCGCACGACGTAAGATTGAGTTTTTAATAACTTTATACTCAACTTCGCTTCCACGAAGCTCACGACGAAGAACTGTATCTTGCTCAACTGTCAAACCACGAGCGTCTACAACGACGATTGATGCAGCAGCTTTCATTTTCTCAGCTACTACGTCAACTAGTTCCGCTTTCTTAGCAATAATTGCTTCACTCATTAGTGTGTTCACCTCCGTAATTATTTTGCTTGGGGAATTTTTCCAAAAGAAAAACGCGCCCAAACCTAGACACGAAAGTACAATACGCTTCTTTTTACATGATACGTTTTGTCCTCGGTAGGATATTTATGAGTCTTGCTCCCCTACTGTCTTAGGCAGTTTTTTCAAACCGTTTATAAGTATATCACAAGAATTCTATCAAAGCAAGTATTTTTTAAAAAAATTTGAGTTTTTTCTCAATTCTACTGCCACTTAGAGAAGAATATTTAAATATTTTCTCAGTAAATGGAAAAGATTGGTACCAAGGTATTATAGATTAAGAGCGCATGAAAGATCAACATTAACACATGAAATATGAATGGAATATTTTCCGTGGTTTGAATGTCCTGATTAGATTTTTGACTGTCTAAGAAAAAAGTTAATGACAAGAAAAGTAGGATTATGCCATAAATAATGCTAATGTGATAAAGAATGAGTCCTATGATACTGAAATAGAGGAAACCGAATATGGGTATCGATAAAACAATCAGAGCTAAGGAACCAAATGCGATTCTTATTATCGAAATCATTAAGAAACTATAGGCTGAAAATGTGGTAAATTTTGATACTTTGAATCCTGTTTTTTTCTGCTTAGATATGTAATGAATGATAAAAATCGGATAAAGAATATCTATCATCTTGACTCTCTCCTCTTTCTAAGATACTTTACTCTAATTTATTTTACCTATTTTTCCAACAAAATTCAATTTCTCTCTTGACGGATAATATTATTTAGTGTACTATACAACTGTATATACACACAAAAAGGAGTTATTATGAATACACAAAAGAAAACCCAATTCATGACTGTAACCGCATTGCTGACAGCTATCGCTATTTTGATTCCTATAGTGATGCCATTTAAAATCGTTATTCCTCCCGCTTCCTACACTCTTGGAAGCCACGTGGCCATCTTCATTGCTATGTTTCTCTCTCCATGGATGGCTATTTTTGTCATTATTGCTTCTAGTATTGGATTCTTACTAGCCGGTTATCCGATTGTTATCGTACTTCGAGCTTTTTCTCATATCTTCTTTGGAACCCTGGGAGCTTTCTACCTTCAAAAACATCCTCAAACCTTAGATAATCCAAAATCTTCTTTGATTTTTAACTTTGTACTTGGTTTAGTACACGCTATTGCCGAAGTCTTTGCTTGTATTATCTTCTATGCTAGTACAGGAACAGACCTAAAAAATATGTTCTATGTTCTCTTTGTATTGGTTGGTTTTGGAACTATTGTTCATAGTATGATAGACTATTACTTAGCATTAGCTGTTTATAAAGCACTAAAAAAACGCCATTAAGAAAGAGACTATGACAAAGAATAGAAAAGAAATCCTTTTACAACTCTTAAAAGAAGCTCAAAAACCTCTAAACGGACAAAGCTTAGCAGAACATTTTCATGTCACTCGCCAGATTATTGTTCAGGATATAGCTGTGCTTCGTGCAGATGGTGCTCCTATCCTATCAACCAATCGTGGCTATATCTATAAAGAAAACAAAGCCAATTCTTTTGTTCATAAACTCTTTAAGGTCAAACATAAAGAGGAAGATATGGAACAAGAATTACTTGCTATCGTTGATAACGGAGGACGGGTTCAAAATATCCTTATTGACCATCCTGTCTACGGGGAAATCGAAACCCTCCTCAAACTAAGTTGTAGACGCGATGTGGAGCACTTTTTAAACCAGGTTATGACGTCTGATTTTCGCCCCCTATCTGAATTGACAGATGGTATCCATTATCACTTAATTGAAGCAGAAAATAAACAAGACCTCCTCTATATTGAGAAGGCCTTGGATAAGTTAGGGTATTTAGTAAAGGATTAGAATGTTTTCTTTTCCCACCCGTCCTCTGTACGGTGACGGTAGAAAAATTCAGACTTGTCTGGAGCTTCCATCATCTCCATCAAAGGTAACATATCATAGGCCAGATCCAAATTTGGAATCTGGTCTTTTTGTACCCAGGACACTTCTCCTTCTTCAGATGATTGTAGAGTACCAGTAAACTCAGTCGCCTTGTAACAAAAGACAATATAACGCTCACCTGTATCCAGTGGCCAATTTTTAATACCAACTAGTTGAGGATTTCTGATAGTTAGACCTGTTTCTTCATAGATTTCACGAATAACAGACTCTGCAAAGGCCTCTCCATCTTCAATATGACCTCCTGGAAAGGCATAGCCAGACCAGTGGTTGGTTTCGGGCGAACGATACTGCATAACAACGCGCTTCTTTTCAAGATCTTCAATCAGACAAATATTTGTTAAAATCGTTAATTGTGCTCGAGACATAGGATTCACTTTCTAAGGGTTATTTTCTATCATGTACTTAACTTTAGATTTCATAATCAAAGGATTAATCCAGTCGTGATACTCTCGAATATCATCAAGAAAAAATCCTCTATTAATCCTTATCTCTTTGTCTTTACTATTGACTTGATAGTCTATACTGATAGGCATGGCTGAGTCTGGAATAAAAGATAGGAAAAAGAATATCATCAACCAGATTAAAAGAGCGAAAAAGCCACTGAGAGCCTGAAAAATCAGATGATGCCATTGAAAGATTCTAGTTTTATAGAAGATAGTCCATGGATGAATAAATAAAGTAAGGCAAAGACTAAATAACCAGATGTTCCACACAATAGGTGTAAAAGCAAAACCGAACAAGCCTAAGATAAAATGAATCAGGACAAATACAAGAAACATAAGATAAAGAATCCTAAATATAGTTAGATGTTTTAGCATGATTAACTCCTTTTCTTTTTAATATATTTGGAAATTAAAATAATCAAAGTAGCCACTAAGAAGAAGGTTATATAAGTAAGAATTGGAAAC
>NZ_JUUZ01000025.1 GCF_001074155.1 Streptococcus pseudopneumoniae | reverse complement strand
CAAAGCAAACGGATAATAGAGTTTGCGGTTTTTAATTAAGTTGGATATGGCCAACTTATTGGTTAATCGAAACATACTAGTTCACCTCACTTGCCATAACAGTCAAGGTGTCAGAGATTTCTTGGAACATCTGACGATCCGTCTTTTCACCACGGTAGATTTGATTATAGAGAATACCGTCCTTGATGAAAAGAACACGTTTTGCACGGCTGGCCGCAGCTGTTGAGTGGGTCACCATGAGAATGGTTTGCCCTTGCTCGTTGATCTGATCAAAGATATCAAGGAGGGCTGCAGATGATTTAGAGTCTAGGGCACCTGTTGGCTCGTCCGCAAGAAGAATTTCTGGTTCTGTGATGATAGCCCGTGCAACTGCTACCCTTTGTTTTTGCCCTCCAGAGATTTCATAAGGGTACTTCTCCTGCAATTGATTGATGCCAAGATTTTCAGCCGTTACGACCAATTTTTTCATCATTTCTGTAATAGGCTTTCTAGACAATACCAAAGGGAGTAAGATATTGTCTTTAACAGAAAGCGTATCTAACAAATTGAAGTCTTGGAAGACAAAGCCTAACTTTTCACGACGGAAGCTTGATGCTTCAGAATTTTTAATGGTAGCTGTGTCAGTTCCATTTAGGAAGACCTGGCCACGCGTTGGCTTGTCAAGCATAGCAAGAATATTGAGTAGAGTCGATTTACCAGATCCAGACTCACCCATGATAGCAACGTAGTCGCCTTTTTCAACGGTAAAGTGAATATCTTTCAGGGCCTCTACTTGGTTGCCTTGAAAGCGAGTTTTATAAATCTTTTGAACGTGTTTTACATCTAATAGTGTCATGATAATCTCCTTTTTAATATCCCATTAATTGAAACTGAGCCTGCATAATAGAGCAACCGAGCTGAACTCGCTCGATCTCTTTTGGACTTGGTTTACTTGTTTGTTTCTTTTGTAAAATATTTTTCATAGTATTGCTACTTTATCTTTCTGATATAAGTGTACTCTAAAAAAAGAGTTGGTTCCATAACGCAACCTTACAAAAGAGGTCTGTAATCTTACATTTTTGTAAGATTGGATTATTTTTTTGATATGAACTACTATTAGTTTACCACAAATTTTTAAGCAAAAGAAAAACCCTTGATACTACAAGGGTTTAATACTTCAAATGAATGGTAATATGGTTAGCAAAACCAACCTTCGTCATCATTGATAGGTTCAGCCTCTTTTATCTTACGTGGTCCTGTTCCGTACATTTCTGCTTCGATATCTTCCTTTGTTGGCAAAATAGAGGCTAAGATGATGTAGATGATGATTCCAAGTCCGAAGTTTGCGATTGTAAAGATAGCAAAAATGAAGCGCACAAGGGTGACATCAAGATCCCATTTATCAGATAGTCCAGCAAGTACTCCTGATACCATACGATTTCGTCTCATTTTGTAAAAATTTTTATTCATAGTTTGTACCTCTTTCGGTATTCTTGTAATAAGTATAACATGAAATAAAAACTGCTTGCATCAGTCCTTAGGCGGATTTTGCAAAATGAGTTTGCTACGACAGAGACCACAACGATAACGTTTGGTATCAATTCGTCGTTTTCGTTGATAGGTTTGGTGACAAGTCTGACAAGTATAGACTAGAACTGGTGTTTGACTGACATTTGATAAGGGAGGAACAAAGCGGAGTCCATCTACTTCTTTTAACAGTTTCTTAAAGGCTACATCTTTATGTTTATACCCCTTGCCTTCATAGTATAAATGATAATGACAGAGTTCGTGACGGACAATTTTCCGAAAAACCTCTAAACCTAGTTCTTGATAGACTTTGGGATTAAAATCCAAATGCCCATCCTTTGGAAAGAATCGCCCACCTGTCGACCGTAGGCGAGTATTCCATTGAGCTTGGTGTTTGAAAGGTTTCCCAAAGTCTTCTAAAGAAACTTGTCGAACGTAATTAGTTAGATTCATCTGGTGCAAGGAGCGACAGATTTACTTTTTCTCGTTGGACATCAATCTTCTTCACCCAAACGGTTACCAAATCACCAACTGAAACGACTTGACTCGGATGTTTGATGAATTTCTTGCTCATGTGAGAGATATGAATCAGGCCATCCTCGTGAATACCAATGTCAACAAAGGCACCGAAGTCAACGACGTTACGAACAACGCCCTCAAGCTTCTGGCCAACTTTTAAGTCTTTGATATCCAAGACATCCTGACGAAGGACTGGAGCATCAAAAGAATCACGGAAATCACGTCCTGGTTTTAAAAGATCTGCAATAATATCTTTAAGGGTTTCTTGACCGAGGTCTAGTTCTTGGGCCATTTCCTTGATTGAAATAGATTTGAGTTTGGCTTGTGCTTCTTCATTTAGGTCTTTAATGTCCAAACGTTTGAAGAGTTCCTTAACAGCAGCATAGTTTTCTGGGTGAACACCTGTATTGTCAAGGATATTGCTACTTTCAGGGATACGGAGGAAACCTGCAGCCTGTTCAAACGCTTTAGCACCTAATCGAGGGACTTTCTTGATTTGGGCGCGTGAAGTGATTTTGCCTTCTTCTTCACGATACTTCACGATATTTTCAGAGATTGTTTTGTTAAGCCCAGCTACGTGCGAAAGTAAGGCTGGACTAGCTGTATTGACATTGACACCGACTTGGTTAACGACTGTATCAACAACAAAGTCAAGACTTTCAGACAGTTTTTTCTGACTAACATCGTGCTGGTATTGACCAACACCGATAGATTTGGGATCGATTTTAACCAACTCAGCCAGTGGGTCTTGCAAGCGACGAGCAATCGAAATAGCAGAACGTTTTTCAACAGTTAACTCTGGAAACTCTTGACGAGCAAGTTCACTAGCTGAGTAGACAGATGCACCGCTCTCATTGACAATGACGTAGCTGACCTCAGGAAAATCTTTAAGTACTTCAGCGACGAAGGCTTCGCTCTCACGACTAGCAGTACCATTGCCTATAGCAATGATTTCCACACCGTATTGGCCAATCAAATCTGCCAAATCTCTCTTTGCTTCTTCAATCTGACGAGCTGAAGCTGGTTTGACGGGATAAATGACCTGTGTTGTCAGCATCTTCCCGGTCGCATCCACGACTGCAAGCTTAGCACCTGTACGAAAGGCAGGGTCAAATCCAAGGACCACGCGCCCTTTAAGAGGAGCAACAAGGAGAAGATTTCGAAGGTTTTCTGAGAAGAGTTGGATAGCTCCTTCTTCTGCATTTTCTGTTAATTCTGTACGAATACGACGCTCAATAGCTGGTAATACTTTTTTCTTGACAGATTGCTGAATAACTTCGTCAATATAAGCATTCTTAACTTTAAAACGACCACTAAAGAAAGATAGAATCCGATCAGTCGCATGCTCAAAGCCAATTTTCAAAATGCCTAGCTTCTCACCACGATTAAGGGCAAGCGTACGGTAACCTTGCATGTTTGCAACTGTTTCTGAGAAATCGTAATAAATCTGAAAAACTTGTTTTTCATCAAGACTCTCATCTTTGACTTGAGAAGTAATCTTAGAGCGTCTAAGTACCTCTTGATAGGTCATTGAACGTAAATGAACATCCTCGGATAGTGCCTCAACCAAGATGTCTACAGCCCCAGCCAAGGCTTCTTGAGGAGTCTCGAAACCTTCACAGACAAAAGCTTCTGCTTCTTTTTCTAGGTTAGAAACATTTTGTAAAATTAAACGAGCAAGTGGAAAAAGTCCAGCCTCACGCGCAATCGTTGCCTTGGTGCGACGTTTCTCCTTATAGGGAAGATAGAGTTCTTCTACATCTGCGAGTTTTTCAGCTGCTAGAATTGCTTCTTCCAATTCTTTTGTTAGCTTGCCTTGCTCTTTGATTTTTGCTAAGACGGCTTCCTTACGATCATTTAGAGCAGTTAAACTCTTATCGAGGTCGATAATAGCCTTAATGGCTACCTCATCTAGACTTCCAGTCATATCTTTCCGATAACGGGCGATAAAGGGGATAGTTGCTCCTTCTGCTGTCAAAGACAAGACAGTATCAATCTGCTTTAAAGTTACACCCAAGTCTTGGGAAATTTTTTCATATTTTTTATCCATGAAACTATTATACCATAAGGAAGAAAGCTTGTTTTCATTAATTTGTTGCTTTATTTCAACTTTATAAAGATAAAAGCCATGTTTATTTTAAAATCCAACTATTTCTTAGAAATAATAGTATAATAGTGTTAACTTAAAGAATCGAGGTATGCCTTATGGCTGTTAAATTTACAAAAACTGATGACTTAGATAAGATGTTCGAAGAATTCGCTAAACTCCCTGACTTGAAGCAAGTAACATTTCCAGATGACAAAAAAAAGAAAGATAAGGCAGAAAAGAAAAAATAGATGACACTCTTTCAAAGTTTACCTTCTAGTGTGCTACAAGCTGGCGCCATTTTTCTTTCAATTATCATTGAAGCTTTACCCTTTGTCTTAATCGGTAGTATCATCTCTGGTGCCATTGAAGTCTATGTCACACCTGAGAAGGTTTATACATTTCTCCCTAAAAATCGCTTGGGGAGAATCTTTTTTGGTAGCTTCATCGGTTTTCTCTTTCCCTCTTGTGAGTGTGGAATCGTTCCTATCATCAATCGCTTTTTAGAAAAGAAGGTTCCTAGCTATACAGCGGTACCTTTTCTAGCAACAGCTCCTATTATCAATCCCATCGTACTCTTTGCGACTTATTCAGCCTTTGGTAATTCTATTCAAATGCTTCTCCTAAGAGCTTTGGGCGCTATTCTAGTTGCTACTATATTGGGTATCTTTCTTGGATTTTTCTGGGAGGAACCTATTCAAAAGGAAAATAGATTGACTTGTCATGAGCATGATTTTTCTCACTTGACTAAAAGTCAAAAAATCCTTCAGGTATTCATTCAAGCTATTGATGAATTCTTTGATATGGGGCGTTACTTGGTCTTTGGCTGTCTTTTTGCAAGCATAGTCCAGGTCTATGTACCAACTCGTATACTGACATCTATCAGCGCAACACCACTGCTCGCTATTGTTCTTCTGATGGTCTTGTCTTTCCTACTATCCCTCTGTAGTGAAGCGGATGCCTTTATTGGATCTTCACTTCTCTCTAGTTTTGGTTTTGCTCCAGTGCTTGCCTTTCTGGTTATAGGTCCCATGCTTGATGTCAAGAACCTACTCATGATGAAGAATTATCTTAAAACGCGATTTATTTGGCAATTCATGACAATTGTAACTCTTGTTGTTCTTGCCTATTCTTATCTAGTCGGGGTGATGCTATGATTCGATTTTTTATCTTATTTGGCTATTTTATCTTAACCCTTTATCTGCACCTATCAGGTAAGCTCAATCAGTATATAAACCTCCACTACTCTTATCTGGCTTATATCACTATGTTTTTATCTTTGCTACTAGCCATTGTTCAAGCCTATATTTGCTTCAAGCATTTGAAAGAACATAGTCACTTGCATAGTTTTTCAGCAAAGCTTGCTAGTTTTGTCCTCTTAAGTTTGCCTTTGTTAGTTGGATTTACATTTCCAACTGTCACTCTGGATTCACAAACAGTATCGGCAAAAGGATTTTATTTCCCTTTGTCGGAAGGAACTGACAAGGCAATCCAAGCAAGTGAAGGAACGAGCAGTCAGTATCTTAAGCCGGATACCAGTCGCTTTTATTCACAAACAGCTCATGAAAATATTATTCGGAAGAGTGCTGATAAATACTTAGCCCAATCTAGTATAGTTATCAATGATGAAAATTACCTGGACGTCATGGAAGCTATCTATGATTATCCAAATGAATTTGAAGGCAAGGAAATAGAGTTTACTGGTTTTGTCTACAACGATCCAAATCATACCAATAGTCAATTTGTTTTTCGTTTTGGTATTATGCACTGTATCGCTGATTCAGGAGTTTTTGGCCTTTTGACCACTGGAAACACTAATCAGTACGAAAATAACACCTGGGTGAGAGTCAAAGGTAAGATTAGGAATCACTATCACAAAGAACTCAACCAAGTCCTCCCAACCCTTGAAGTCCAGTCTTTCATCAAAGTGGACAAACCAGAAAATCCGTATGTTTACAAAGAATTTTAAAAAAGTAGCCTGAGCGGGCTACTTTTTCTTGTTTAGTAAGTTTTTAACTTCTCGGGCTCCGACCTGATCGCCTGCTTTTTCAAAAAGTTCGATAGCTTGTAAAAAATTCTCTTGCGATTTTTCTGAATTTTCAGCAGAATAAATCTCACCTAAACCTCTATAGGAACAGGCTTGAGCTATCAGATCATCTGTTTGTAATGCTTGCTTTAAGGACTGTTCCATATACATGATTGCTTTTGCTATTTCCCCTAGTTTTAATCTTAAATAACTTTGCTCATAATTATTGACGGAATATTTGAGTGCATCCTCTGAAAAATAATCTTCAATAACTTCTCGCTCTTTATCGATATAGTTAAGAGCTGTTTGATAGTCATTCATCTCACGATAAACCATAGCTAACTGGTGATAGCCTATATGTTCATTTTCTTTATCTTGACTTGATATAGCTATTTCAAGATATTTTTGATAAATCAGCAAAGCTTCTTGATAGTCTTTTTCAAAGAGCTTGATATAACCCATCAAATTGAGAAGGCTATAATCCTTACAAGTTTCTAACGAGAAGGTTTCTGAGACTAATTTCTTGGCCTCATCAATCTTCCCTTCAAACAATAATTCCCAGGCTTGATTCATGCTTATTCTCCTCCAGCTTATGTTGTATAGAAATCAATCGACAAATCACTATCAGACTCGTATTTTTTCCAGGCTATACTGAAGCCATAATAATCTTCAAATTCTGGATGCCAGTCATAATAAAGTGGGATACGGCTAAATTTTCTTGCAACTACTTCGTCTTCAAATTCTGGGGACTCTCCTGCAGTAATTCCAAATTGAAGGCCATTCATTTCCCAGGTGTTTCCCCAAACATTTTCATCTGATAGAACGTCAATCCAACGAGAGGCGTCAATATCAAAATCTGCACATAACTCTAGTGTGAAGAATTTTCTATAGTTTACTTTGGTGGGCTTAATATAAAAGGCACCATCCACCTGATACTTTTTATCTCTGGCTTGTATTTGTGAGATTTTCATTGGAATAGGAACTCCATTTAACTCTAACCAAAAGTGTCCCATGGGAGTTTTAATTCCATTATAGATTTGTTTAGAATCTACTTTTACTTTTTTCAAGCAAGTATCTAAAATCCTTCCATGTTTTACTAGATTTGCACAAACTATTGTAGAAGTCAGTGGATCAAAATCTGTATACCTACGAATGACACGTTTTAACTTTTCGACAGGAAAAGTAATATCCTTTGGTGGAGCATAATACTTCTGGACAACTAAAGCAGTTTTTTCAGTATTTTCCTTTCCTACTGGGACAATAACAGCATGTCCAATATGGATATTTGGCTCGTCACAGATATAAGTATAACCATTTCCACCTTCTTGAAACTCAACGACAACGAGATTCAACTCTTGATCAGGATCGAAAAGTGGTTCAGCTTTTGCACTGGTCTGGCGCTCATAAAAAGTGAAACAATTTGGATTATCCTCTTCGCCAAAGACCATAAAACTACCACAATTTGGGCACTTCCACATATAAAAGGAAGCCTCCGAAATGTCTTCATAGGAAATTGTGTCATTACCATCTTTTTTATTCATGATTTCTACTAATAACTCATCCGAATAAACCGAATAAGCATTTGGATCAGGGGCTTTGTGGTCGTTCATTGCTTGCCCACATCTACAAGTCCATTTTCCCATAATTAACCTCAGTCACGACTTAATTCTTCAAGGAAAAATTGATTGAGAGCTTTCCAGTCTCTCTTATCATTCTTACACTATGTTCATTTTATCAGATTTCTAATACTTTATCAAAAATTAATATAGTATATAAAGAAAAAGCCTCCAAGAGGCTTTTTGTCATTTCACGATATCTTTATACATATCTGGTCTTCTATCTCTAAAGAGACCCCAATTCAGGCGTTCATTTGCTCCTTTATCCAGGTCATAAGTGGTTAAGAGGATTGCTTCTTCTTGTCGTTCGGCTTGACTTAAAATAGCTCCTGTTTCATCGGTCATAAAGGATGAACCGTAGAAGTTTAGACTGGAACTTTGTCCCCCATTTTCTTCACAAGGAGTGACTTCTTCCAAACCATAACGATTGGCTGCGATAACTGGCACAATATTTGCTGCTGCGTGTCCTTGCATTGTACGTTGCCAATGACCACAACTATCTGTATCCAAAATTGGCTCTGAACCAATGGCTGTTGGGTAAAAAAGTAATTCTGCGCCATTTAGTGTAAGACAACGGGCTGTTTCAGGAAACCACTGATCCCAACAAATGCCAATACCAATCTTGGCATAGCGAGTATCCCAGACCTTGAAACCAGTATTTCCAGGTGTGAAAAAGAATTTCTCTTGGTAATAATGGTCATCAGGAATGTGAGTCTTCCGATAAACGCCAAGCACTTCTCCATCTGCATCAATGACAGCAATGGAATTGTATAAGACATTACCGTCTTTTTCATAGAAACTGATCGGTAAAACGACCTTTAGCTCTTTGGCAATTCCTTTGAAATGCTGAATAGCCGTATTTTCTGTCACCGACTGGGCATACTGGTAGTAGTCATACTGACGCTCCTGACAGAAATAGGGACGTTCAAATAATTCAGGCAAGAGAATAATTTGGGCTCCTTGCTCAGCAGCTTGTCGAACTAGACGTTCAGCTGTTTGGATATTCGTTTCCACATCCTTAGCGCATTGCATCTGAATAGCTGCAACCGTTACATTTCTCATCTTTTTCTCCTATTCTGGAATTTGTTGGGTAATACAGTGGATATTTCCACCGCCTAATAGAATATCTCTTGCAGGAATTCCGACAACATCACGGTCTGGGAAACACTGGCTCAGAATATTCAAGGCCACTAGGTCGTTTACATCTTGAAATTGCGGCACCAAGACAGATTTATTGGCGATATAAAAATTCACATAGGAAGCTGCTAGTCTTTCACCTGCATAACGCTCCTCTTCGCCTTCTTCATAAGTATAGCCCGGCAAATCCTCCTCTGTAACTACTTGATGAATAGCTGGGATTGGAAGCTTATGAATAGTGAAACTCCGGCCTTTTGCATCAGTTTCCTTCTCTAAGAGAGCTAAATCAGCTGCAGACATGGCATACTGAGGATCATCTTGGTCGTCCGTCCAAGCTAAAACAAGCTCTGCAGGACCAACAAAGGCTGCAACATTATCGACGTGTTCATTTGTTTCGTCTTGATAAATACCATAAGGCAACCAAATGACCTTTTCGGCACCAAGGCTCTCTAGTAAGGTCTCTTCAATCTCCTCTTTAGTCAGATGAGGATTACGACCCGGACTGAGCAAGCAGCTTTCTGTGACAAGAATAGTTCCTTGACCGTCACTGTGTATAGCTCCACCTTCTAGTACAAAAGGTTTGGCATCATAAACAGGCATCTCTAATACTTTTGCAAAACGACTAGCTACTTGGTCATCTGCTTCATAGTCTTGGTAGAGACCGTCCACATCACCACCCCAGGCATTGAAAGACCAATCTACCGCCAACTTTTCTCTTTTATCATTAAGAAGAATGGTCGGACCTGTATCACGAGCCCAGGCATCATTTGTGGGAATATCTAAATAAACAACCTTGTCTCCAAGATAAGATTGTACTTCAGATAGATAGTCTTGCTCCACCAAAAGGTAAACTGTTTCCCCCTGAGCAATCGTTTTGATAATCTGGCTAAAGGCCTTCTTAGCGGCCTTGCCTTCAAATGGCCAAGAACCTGGTCGAGTAGGCCATATCATGAGAGTCCCATGATGGGGTTCATACTCTGCAGGCATACGATAACCTAATTTCTTTGGGCTGTCCATCATGATAATCTCTCCTTAAAGTCTTGGTAGCCAAAAGCTTTGACTAGACTGCACTCATCCTCTTTATCGATGAGATACAAACTTGGAAGCCCAATCCCGTTAAAGGTATTATTTTTGACAAATGAGTAAATAGCCATGTCTTCAAAATAGAGGCGATCGCCAATTTCAATCGGTTTTTCAAAGCTGTAATCCCCAATGATATCACCTGTTAGGCAAGTATTTGAAGAGAGTCTATAAGTATAAGGTTTTTCTTGCGCTTCAAAACCATCTCTCAATGGAGGACGATAAGGCATCTCAAGGACGTCTGGCATATGACAACTTGCTGAAGCATCTAACACCAAGGTTTCAATCCCGTTTTCAACAATATCCAAGACTTCTGTCGCTAGATAGCCCGCATTAAGGGCAATAGCTTCTCCTGGCTCGATATAGACGTCAAGGTTATAAGTTTCTCGAATGCGTTTAATCTCAGAAATCAGTAAGTCCACATCATAGTCATCTCTCGTAATATGATGACCACCACCCATATTGAGCCATTTAACTTGGTGCAAATAGGCACCAAACTGGTCTTCTACTGCTTTCAAAGTCGTTTGTAAATCATCTGCCCCTTGCTCACAGAGGGTATGAAAATGAAGTCCGTCAACCAATTCCAATAAATCACTTGGTATCTTATCCAAAGTCACTCCAAAACGTGAGCCAGGAGCACAAGGGTCATAGAGCGCGTGGTCCCCCTGCGTTGAAAACTGAGGATTGATGCGAAGGCCTACACTAATACCAGCCTCACGACAACGTTGACCATATTTTCGTAGTTGTCTCTCTGAGTTAAAAACAATATGATCCGAAATTTGTAGTAGCTCTTCCATATCTGATTCCTTGAAAGCAGGTGCAAATACATGGACTTCCCCTGGGAATTCTTCCCTAGCCAGCTTCGCTTCATAGAGTCCACTAGCTGTCGTACCTGATAGATACTGGCTAATCAAGGGATAGGTTTTATAGAGAGAATACGCCTTCTGAGCTAGCAAAACCTTACAACCTGCCTTTTCCTGAACCTCTTGCAGAATGCGGCAATTCTCTTCTAATTTTCCTAAGTCAATGATATAAGAAGGCGTTGGTACTTGTTCTAACTTCATTAGTCCACCATTTGTGGGTTTTCTACCACAACCCATGGCAAGCCGTATTTATTCAAAGCTTCCATGAATGGATCTGGATCCAACTCTTCAAGGTTATAAACTCCTGGTTGTTTCCAAGTGCCATCCATCACTAATTTTGTTCCAATCATGGCAGGAACACCTGTTGTGTAAGAAATGGCTTGTGAACCAACCTCTGCAAAGCACTCCTGATGGTCGCAAACATTGTAAATGTAGATTGTCTTTTCAACGCCGTCTTTGACACCTGTAAAGATACATCCAATATTAGTTTTACCAACAGTACGTGGGCCAAGGCTTGCAGGATCTGGAAGCAAGGTTTTCAAGAATTGGATTGGAACAATTTCTTGTCCGTTAAAGTTAATAGCATCTGTACGAAGGAGTCCAACGTTTTCCAAGCATTTCATGTGCGTTAGATAAGATTGGCCAAAAGTCATAAAGAAGCGAATGCGTTTGACACCTGGAATGTTCTTTGCTAATGATTCGATTTCTTCATGGTGGAGGAGATACATGTCTTTTTGACCAACTTGAGGGAAATCATACTCACGTTTGATAGACATAGCTTCGACTTCTACCCATTTTCCATCTTCCCAGTAAGAACCTGGTGCAGAAACCTCACGTAGATTGATTTCTGGGTTAAAGTTTGTCGCAAATGGATAACCGTGGTCACCACCATTACAGTCTAAAATATCGATATAGTGGATTTCATCAAAGTAATGTTTGAGTGCATAAGCTGAAAAGACGCTGGTTACCCCTGGGTCAAAACCAGATCCAAGTAAAGCAGTCAAGCCTGCTTCTTTAAATTTTTCTTGATAAGCCCATTGCCATGAGTAATCAAAGTAAGCTGTAAAACCAAGTTCCTCGCAACGTTTCTCATAAATAGCACGCCATTCAGGGTCTTCTGTGTCCTCAGCCTCATAGTTGGCAGTATCGATATAGTGGACACCTGTTGCCAAACAAGCATCCATAATAGTCAAGTCTTGATATGGTAAAGCTACGTTCAAAACAGCTTCTGGTTTGTAGCTTTCGATCAAGGCAATCACTTCTTCTACCTTGTCAGCATCAAGAGCAGCTGTCTCAATCTTAGTATTTGTTTTACCTTCTAATTTAGCCTTCAAGTCATCGCATTTTGACTTGGTACGGCTAGCAATCATAATTTCTTTAAACGTTTCGCTATCTTGGCAAATCTTTGAAATAGCAACTTGGGCAACTCCCCCACATCCAATAACTAATAAACGACTCATTTTTTTCCTTCCTCTTCTTCTAAAATGTCTTCTACATACTTAGGCAACATAAAGGCACCCACATGTAAGTTTGCAGTGTAATATTCCGTAAATAACTGGCGTTTTTTCCAGCCTTCCTTGTCAAAATCTTTGACAGGGTGATATTTTTTCGATGCAAATCCAAACAACCAATAGCCAGCAGGACTAGTTGGGATATGTGCTTGGTAAACCCGGCTAATTGGAAAGGCTTGATTGACCTTGCGGTGCATACTTCGGCATGCTGACTCATCTTCGTCAAAGAAAGGACTACCATGCTGATAAATCATGATTCCGTCTTCTTTCAAGGCTCTATAGCTATTGCCGTAAAATTCCTTGGTAAAGAGCCCTTCCGTATGGCCGAATGGATCTGTCGCATCGTTGATGATGATATCGTAATCATCTTCACAGTTTCTCAAAAATCTCAGTCCATTTTGGTAGTAAATGGTGACACGAGGGTCATCAAGTCCTGCAGCAAAATCTGGAAAATACTCACGACAAACCTCTACCAACATTTCATCAGGTTCTACAATATCGATTTGTTCCAATTCTGGATAGAGAGTTAATACTTGGGCAACACCACCGTCACCACCCCCAATAACCAAGACTTTCTTTGGATTAGGATGGACAGCCATGGGAACGTGGACGGTCATTTCGTTGTATACAAAATCATCTGCATCTGAAAACAAGACATGCCCATTTAAAATTAACACTTTTCCAAAAGCTGGCGTGTCAAGAACCTCGATATCCTGCCATTCGCTTTTTCCAGCGTAGAGTTGCTTGGCAGTTCTCAAGGATAATTTCACGTCTGGAGTATGAACTTCAGAAAACCATAAATCCATCTAGTTCTCCTTTCTCTCAATAACATTGATGTGATTGACCTCTGGATCTTCAGTACCTTGGAGGGAACAACCACGTTCTTTGGCGAATTTTATATAATCGACAATTTCTCGTGTAATCCGTTCACCTGGCGCTAGGATTGGAATACCTGGAGGATAGCACATGACAAATTCCCCACAGACTTGCCCAACGGACTCGTCTAATGTTAAGCTTCTTCTCTCTGCATAGAAGGCTTCCTGAGGAGATAGCACCAACTCAGGCTGGATATATTCTCCAGCAATCAAGTCCTTCCCATCTCGTGAGTATAGTCTCTTGATATCAGCTAAAGCACCGACCAAGCGTTCAATGTCTTGGATACGGTCACCAATCGAAATGTAGGCCAAGATATTCCCGATATCACCAAACTCGATCTGAATATCATATTCGTCTCGTAAGAGGTCATAAACCTCGATACCTGTTAGACCAATCCCCTGAGTGTAAACTGACAGCTTGGTTACATCAAAATCACAAACTGAGAAACCATCTACTAGTTCTTTTGAGTAGGCATAGTAGCCACCGATGGCATTGATTTCACGACGTGCGTACTCAGATAGCTCAATGACTTTCTCAAAGGACTCTTTACCACGAAGGGCTAGGTTTCTACGAGAAACATCTAGACTAGCCATTAGCAAGTAGGATGCTGAGGTTGACTGTGTCAGGTTAATAATCTGACGTACGTACTCAGGATTCATCTGATTGCCAACTAAAAGAAGGGAACTTTGAGTCAAGCTGCCACCGGACTTATGCATGGATACAGCTGACATATCTGCTCCTGCGTCCATAGCAGATAGAGGAAGTTTATCTGTAAAGTGTAGATGAGCACCGTGAGCCTCGTCTACTAAGACTTTCATTCCTGCGGCGTGCGCCATCTCTGTTAAACCCTTAAGATCTGAACAAATCCCATAGTAGGTTGGATTGTTTATTAGGATAGCCTTGGCATCCGGATGTTCCTTAATCGCTTGTGCTACGCGCTCATTTTCAAGCCCCAAAGCAATACCGATTTTTGGATCTACGCTCATCTCGATATAGATGGGAATGGCGCCACATAAAACGAGTGCATTAATAGCTGATTTATGGACATTTCGTGGAAGGATGATTTTATCACCGGATTTACAGGTGGAAAGAATCATGGTTTGCACGGATGAAGTTGTCCCACCAATCATCAAAAAGGCATGAGCAGCACCAAAAGCTTCTGCCGCTAGCTCTTCCGCTTCTCGAATAATCGAAATAGGATGTCCTAGATTGTCCAAGGGCTTCATAGAATTGACATCAATAGCAACGCATTTTTCCCCTAAAAGTTCCACTAATTCTGGGTTACCACGGCCACGCTTATGACCTGGTACATCAAAAGGTACAATTCTTTTTTTTCGTAACTTGACCAGTCCCTCATAAATTGGAGCTTGGTTTTGATTTAACATTATAGAGACATACTCCTTTATCATAGTTTTTTCACCTTAACAATGCAAGGCTCTAAAGGATACTTATGAAAAAAGAGCAGGTTGGCACCTGCTCTACAATCTACTGACGTGTTTATGTTTGTTTCTTTTGAGTATGTCTGTTCCTGATGTTTCCTAACTCTCTAGTAGCAAATATTACGTACTTTATTGATCGTTTCACAAGATGACGTGTGCTTTCACCACACTAACAAATGTATACGAATTAGAACTAATGTCCTAACATCAACTTATAAAAGTAGGCTTTTAACCCTATCAATAATGTGGTTTTTAACCACGTTTCGGCATTCAACCCTGCCTGTCCGTAGGCATTTTTTACTCGGGTTTATATTTGCTAGAAAACATCATCTCATTTTCTAAGCTTCATTACTATACCATGATTTCAGAGACTTGTAAAGTATTTTTAGAACTTTTTAAAATAATTTAATATTTAAGTTCGTGTAATTCATTTAACTAAGAAACAGAAATCGTTTTAAATTAAAATCAAAAACAAAAAAAGGAACTAAATAAATTAATTCCTTTAGATAGGCATAAGCAAATTCAACTATTCAAAATCGTATTTACTCATCACGCGCTACTTTGGCAGCTAGTTCAAAATCAGTCATCAGGTAATTTTCATCTAGGCGGATGAGACTATAATACTCATTCCAAAATAGAGAGTCACTGTGACTTGACCACTGTAATCCATACCACAATTGAGTGACATCACTTGTATTTGATGGGGGGATTGACCATAGATGCTTTTTGAAAGTTTCTTGAACAAGCGGGATATCAAGTCTAGTAGTCAAGTCGAGTTCATCTAACTTGAAAGTGATAGAATGTTTCTTTGCTTCTTCAATACTGTCCTTATTAAATCGAACCTGAATAACCTTAGAATCTTCTAAAGCCACATCCTGGTCCTCAGCACCGTAAAAGGAAATACTGCCAAGAACTATGCCATCTTTTGCCAGGAGATAGGGAGCGTAGGGAACAGCATTGCTATCAAGTCTAAAGCCTTTTTCGATAGTGACTGATTTATCTCCTGAATACTTTTGAAAATTGCCATCTGTCAGGAGGTCTTCGTAGTCGCTACCACCATCACCTTGTCTGACATAGATATCAAATCCAGCTTCCATCAAATCACTTGCTTTGGTTTCTGCTAAAGTGATTTTACTTTCATTAATTTGCAAAATCGGTGCTTGAGGTGGAAACCCAATCGTGAGATTAAACATGACTCCTACTAGAAAGACCATCAAGGTTATAAGGAGGGCAAGCATAGACTTCCCAGTCCTTTTTCTCGCATTGAAAAGGGCCATTATAGCAGGTAGGAGAATCATTTTGGCTAAAATAGAATTCCCAACACCACCTCTATTTAAGGTCTGAAAGGCAAAGAGCCCTGCGATGACAATCAGGGACAGGTAGACCAAAATCTCTCCTAGACCCAGTTTTTCTGTTCGAGTTTGCTGATTTACAGGAGTTTCGTACAATGACTGCCCATTCTCTTTCCTCTTTTTTAGAAAGAGATAAAAACCCAGACCGAGTAGCAGATTAAAGATTGCAAAAACTATTAAAGTACCTATAATCACCGTTCTACCCATGGTTCTCTACTCCTTTATGTTCTCTCTCAAATCTTATCTTTCTCTTTAATTCCCAATTCCCAACTAATAAAACTAGTAAGAAGAAGGGTCCGCCTTCTATGACCACAATAGGCATAGCCAAAATAGCAATCATCAAAAAACTAGCTTTCTTTTGACGCTGACTACCGCCCCATTCTCCGTTTATCAGTCCACCCAAATAGTCGATGTAGTCAGTAAACCAAGTCAATAAGGGATTTTGAAAATCATTGAGCCTAAGGTAAATGAACATAGCAGAATTAAGCGAAACATAAAGAATTCCAAGGACTAGAATAATCTTTTGACTAGTTCGAGTAGCCTCTAGAACGATTTTTTCTCTCTTCTCTGGTTTTATTTCCTTGAGACTTGGATTCTTACAAGAGAGTTTTTCAAATCTATAGACCAGAAAACGGTAGAGATAATACTTTTTTATATCAGGATTCATAAAACCTCCAATCTAGGTAGGACACTCATTTATAAATCATGGTTTAAACATCTAATTTCAAGGAATTTCCTTCCAAATAGACGGCTTTTGACTCAGTGATTTTGATTTTTTGATCTTCTGAAAAGCCAATGGTTTCACCGTCCTTTAAGGTGACATCACTGCCTAAAACATACTGAAGAATAGACAGGAGGAAATAATATAAGTCGTCGCTATCCATAGGGGAGTCGATAATTTCAATCTCAGTTTTTCCAAACTCTTTCAAACCATAAGTGTAAATACTAGTTTTATCTCCCTGGTTGATAATTCCCATATAGATCCAGAGTTGAAGGGGAAGCATTTCTTCTTTCAAAAGGTCAGCCAAGTCTAGATAAAGATCTTTGGGCAAGAGCAAGGTGGTAGACCCCTGATAAATACCAATAGCTGATTGACTTGTTTTTAGGATAGAGGCATTGACTTTAGTTAATAAGGAGTATGTTTCTACTGGCGAAAGATTGTCAGACAAAATAGAAACAATGGCGTGTTGTGTGTGCTCCTGTGTTTCCTTCTCAACATCCTGCCAGAGGTAAGAATAGGCATACAATTCTTCAAATTCTTGACTTGGGATAGGAAGATCTATCAATGCTAAAGCAACGAGAGCACCATCAATCACAAAGGTTGCACTAGAATCATCCCCAGAAACTTCAGAAATTTCAAGCCCCCAGTGAGATTTTAAATCCTGAACGACCTGGTCTAAAGAATAAGCCTGCTTGCCTTTGAAGAGGGGCATGGACAAGATAAGTTGTTTTTTCTTCTCTGACTTTTCTTTCTTACTAGCAAATAGATTTTTCAAAAATTTCATAGGACTTCTCCTTTTTTTCATATCAGTTGGGAAGCATAGCTATATTGGTCAAAGTGAGTCGAGATACCAAGTTTCCTCATCCTCAAAACCGTAAAATTTCTCATCAAGTAGCCAATTTCCATCCACCAATCTTAGTACAAACTGATGCTTCATTTCTAAAGCTTCTTGATAATGAACGATGACTCTTGCTTCTTCAGCTTTTGTCATGATGAAATCTACAGAAAAATCATTCCTTTTAACATAGTTATACTCACTTGGGGAGCCATAAGAATTTCGAACTCCTCCTTCCAAGTATTTTTGGGTCACTCGTCCAGTTAGAAGTTGCATTTGCCTCTGAAAATAGTCATCCATAAGTTCATTCCACTTGGGATGAACTTGATTTGCTGGGATGCCAAGGCCTTCTTTTTCCTTATCCAGTGCTCTGTTACGCTCAAAAATTTCCTCTTCTAACAAGGTTAAACTTTTGAGTAAATTAAGCAAGGGTGGGATGATTATTTCCGCCATAGCTCGATAGTTTTCAGGGGTATTTTTATAGTTCACTCTCATAATAAGCCTCTTAATCATCTTGGATCAATTGCTTTAATTCTAGGTCTGAAAGAAAGCCTTCCATGTAGAGTTTCCTAAGTAGATCTTTATCTACGGTAATTTCATAATAGTCAGTCACAAACTCATGAAATCTCTCAAAGCTATCAAAAAGGTATGAAAGCAACCATTCTCCACCATCCTGGCCTTGGTAAGTCTGTTGATGCGCGTGACCGTCATACCAGATAAAGAAGGTTGTTTCATCTTTTTGGTCTTCTGAATAAAGTGAGACATACTTTTCATCCAGACCTTTATAAAAACCATCAATGACGTCTTGATCCCACTCGTCAGCAGCAAACTGGCTTAAACTACTTTCATGATCAAAGCCTTTTATAAGGATCGTTTTATCAGTCAAAATCACATCTAGAGAATCACCAGAGCCATTGTCAATAAGGTAGCGGAGTCCATAGTCTTCCTCAGTCTTAATCACGAGTCTGAGCCAATCCTCACTCGGATCTGTCAAATACTCATCAATTACCAGCAAGGCATCTAAGCGAGTTTTTATCTTGTCCCAATCAATCTTTCTCATCTCTAAAAACCTCCATCTTATTCTTGCTATTTATCAAGATCACAAGCCCTATAACGAGCTGTTAGATAGCCTGAAAAGCTAATCTGAGGGATATTCCACTCATTAGGCAAATAAATCGAACAATCTACCTGATCACCTAGAGAGGAACTTGCTGAAAAGACATATCTTCCCAAATCCTCATTATTAGGATTTCTTTCAACTTGAGCCAATCTGCTAGTATTGAACCAGTCTTTAAACAGTAACCAGATTTGCTCGGCATCTTCGTTTAATAGGGAGGCTTTCAAGTTGTAGCTGATTCCGACTCTACATCTTTTTTTGAATCCTGACTCATCAGCCTTACAAACTTTTATAGATCCCTTATCATACTGCCAGTTATCACTATCTAATAGGGGAAATTGAACAGATAGATTGTCTTTAAATCCCTGCATAGTCTCAAATAAATCTTTGGAGGCAGCTTCGAATAATTCTAGTTCTTCCATAGTCTTCTCTTTAATTTTCATAGCTAATCACATTTCGATTTAATCTGCATCAACCCAGATCTGGTATTTTTGACAATGGAGACATCTGAAAAGGTAACCACAGATAGGCCCGTCTTTGACCAAGTAGTCTTCTACCTCTTGATATTCTTCACGCGCTTCATAGTCTGCCAAGACTTGCTCAGCGATTCCCATATCCTTTAATTCACGAGTTCCAACTGTACCCAAGTAAGCACAATAATCTTGGCAACAAGAAAGCCAATATTCTCCCTGCCAACTAGAGTAGCCTGGAGTCTGACAAAAAAGCAACTGATTCTTTTCTGGATCCAATTCACCCTGGCACTCGGCATCTTGGATAAATTCTGCATTGAATTTTTTAGCTGCTTGACCGTTTGCAATGCAAGATGGGCAGAGATGTTCTACCTCTTCAATACTGTAGGGTCTAAGAGCATAATAAACATTGCTTTCTTTCCCACAAGATGGACAAAGCTTGGCTTCTCCTTCAACAAATGAACCTGTAGCTAAGGGATTTGGATGATAGAGAAAATGAGGCAAGTTTTTTAACAAGTTCTGTCTTTGCTTCTTCTCTTCTTTTCTTAGAGGACGAGGAAGAGCAAAACGATCGCCATGACTCTGACTCATTTCTTGTAAACGGCTCAGTTTCTTTATCTGTTTTCGATCAGGTTTGCCTAAGATTTCGGTAAATAAGCTATAGGCACTAGCGTAGAGACCCAATTGTTCATAGAGGTCAACTAAGACTTTCTTCGCTTCTAAATCATCAGACTTAGCTAATTCATCAGCCAAATCATAAAGCGCTGCGACACTTGAAGGCTTTCCATCTTGAGCATGGTATTGCCTTGTCAGGGTGATATATTCTTGTAAATATGGATTCATCTGGCTACCTTTTCTTTTATGGATAAGTTCTGATTAACAAATGGTACAAGGACAATACCATTTAAGCCTAACATTGCTTTATATAAATCTTTCATTTCATCACCTGATTTTAACCTCTTATTGTCAGACAGTTAGTAAATTTCATACACAAGCTCTCTATCAGCTTTAAAATATTTGTCGAATTTCACTAAAAGATAAAGGGATCCAGCTGGAGAAACACCGGCATCATAACCTAGAGCAAATTCGCCATAAGAACCACTTTTATCCAAGATTAACTCCCTTAATTCCAGTTCTGTAACTGCTTTATCAGGCCAATTATCATGGATAACCTTTTGAGCTTTTTTATCAAGGTGTTCCAAGTTTCTATATAAACTAGTCATCAAATCATCTGATAATAAGAGTAAATCCTGTTCACAGTACCCTGTAAAATAAATATTTATGTCTTTATTAAGATATCGCCCTAGAAAATAGATCCCCGAATCATGTTTTTCCCAGCTTATTCCCTTCCATAACGCCAATAAATCTTCTTTGTTCATTTATTTCCTCAAGCAGTTTTATTCTTTTAGGAAAGTTTAATAAACTTTCTAACAAATAGTAACTAAGACATTTCCATTGAGCTCCAGAATCTTTTTGTAAAAGTCTTTCATTTTGACAAAGCAGGTTAAAATATCATCCTTGATTTCTTCCTCTTCCTCAATATAATCCCAAATATCAGGATACAAGTCAGCTTTCTTGCATGCTTCCATACTAAAGTCTTTCAAAGCCTTGTCCATATCAAATTCTTCTAAAGCTTGACTGATAGCCGCAATTCTCGATTTTTCAGTATAGGCGATATATTCAGATACATCCTCTAGAGGAGTCACCCCTAAAACAGCTTCTCTCAAGGGATTGTCATCCAAAAATTCTGAACTACTAAATCCTGTCATTACAAAAACTAAGACATCCCACATTTTGTCAATATCTATTAAGATATCATGACTATCAGTGGAATCCTCAGAAAAATCTAATAAGTCATCTTCTTGATTGGAAAGACCTTTTATTTGTTCTAATTCATTGTCTGGTAAATATTGATAATTGGCAATCATTCCCATGATTTTACTCCTTTGAATCAGTTAGTATCATACGGATGTTTTTAGCTCTATTTCTATAGAAAATGCTATAATGGAGCTAAGAAATTGTTTTATTGAATGTTAAATAGGGGGAAATAGTCATGTTCACTAGTATTGTTTTGGCTTTTTATGCTCTTTTCTTTCTATCATTGTCCTTTACTATCTATCTCTATATTAGACTTGTAGTTGCGGTTAAAAAAGGTAAAGACATTCCCAAATGGATTTATAAACTTGGTCATGCTGTTCAAGGAAGAATTCACGTTGACTATGAAGAAATCACTGATGCTAATGCCCTTAAAGAGATTCATTGGTTCTTGCTAATCTATTTAATCGTAAATCTACTCGTATTGGCTGTCTTCTACTATCATGGTAATAGCTTTCCTCAAGCCATTTATGAATGTTTGAAAAAACAAATTTTTATCGTAATTGTTAGTATGGTTTTAAAAAGTATTGGCAAATTTGTTGTACTGGCTATAAGAAAAAACTTTCAAAACAGTCATGTCTATGCATCAACCAACGCTTTTATCGGGACAGCTTTTTTAACGAGTTATGTATTTATGTTTTGCATCATGATGAGTGGACTTCCGGCTCAACCTGTTCCAGTAACCATTCAAGATACCACTATCATCATCGGGGAGACCAAGGCTTCCGAGCTTTTGGATCAAGGCTTTAGCTTCGAAGATAAAAATCCAGAGAGTTCCATCACCAATCCCAAAAACGACCACTTCTACTACGGTCAGCTTCTCGAAGTCAAGCGGGATAATCAGTCCTACGGCTTTATGAGCCTTACTCCTACGGGAAGAGATACTGATCAACTCAAAAACTGCGTCATCACCTATTACAGAACACCTAAGGATAACAATCAACTAGAAGAAATTTCCATCAATCATGTCAAGCTAGCAAATCTCAAGCTCCAAGACTTTCAAACACGAAAATTAATCGATATCTTTGAAGTCAATCCTGCTGATTATAATGTCTCTAATAAGGATAACAACTTTATCCTAACCATTCAAACAGCAGATTACGACCTCTGGAAAAGATACCGTATTGAATCCAAGTTCAATTCAGATGGTTCGATTGATAGCTATGGAGTCAGAGCCCAGCATAGCATGTGGGAATGATTCACCATTTCTCCCTTTATCACATAAGCATTAAACTGAAAAAATATCATCGACGAGTTTGTAGCTTTCGATGAATCGAAGGCCAGAAGAACCTTTATCTCTAGTGATTTCTTCATAAATGTCTTCTAAATTTTGGGCAGGTGCCAACATCCAAAGACTAAAAGGTCTAAGTTTCACCTGTCCAATTTTTTCAATATTTTCTAATAATTGCCCTAAATCTTTGTGATTGAACCAGCAATCTGTAACGAGAGCAAACTTTGTATTGTCCATCTTACAGGAGATTTGACTGGCCAAAAAATCATCTATGGAGGGCTTTTTTGTTTGTAAGAGGCGTGTGCAAGCCAAATGATACTCAAGCTTTCTAGGACTCTGCTCAACCATAGATACAAAGACAAGACCATACTCATCTTTGAACTTAACAGCAAGGATATCTCCTTCTTCAAAGTAAGGTTTGCGTTTAGCTTTTGCTTTAGGAACCTTTAGAGGTCTAGGATTTTCAGTTTGCAACTGAACTGCAAGTTTATCCAAGACCTTTTGCCTTTGCTTCAAAGCCTTTGAATCTATTTCCAACCAAAATGGATCAGCCCCTTTTTTGATAAGCTCCAAGGTTTTATCTCTGATATCGTCTGTCAGATGACCAATCTTCCACAGTGAGTAGGCAAGAGCAGTCCAATAAATTTCTGTAAAAAAGTCTGTTTGACAGTAATCTTTCTCCGCATCAAGGATATCCTTGATAATATTCGTTACATGTTCACCGTCTCTATAGCGACCAACTACTTCATTGTAAATGTCATAACCTTGATCACTGTCAATGATTTTAACGCCATCAATAGCCATTCTCAACTCCTAATGCTCAATCGACATCTTATTGATAAATCTCAAAACTTATTTAATCTTATGCTTGTTCATTTTCTCTTGGAAAATATCTGTAAGAATTTGACGCAATTCTTGAGCTTCTTTTTCTGGAAGTTGGCCTTCTTGTTCAGCAACAGCGTACAATTCCGGATACTCAAGAGAGATTCTCTTAATCGTACGAGTAATCGCATGTTTTCTAATAAAAAACGGAATACGCTTAATGTATTCTTGAGGAATTAAGGCGATAATCTTATCGGCTGTTTTTTTATCGCTCAGTTTAGAAAAAGTCAGTCCCTTTTTAATCATTTCTTGTTCTTGTTTCGTAAAATCTTGTAATTCCATATGTCTACTCCTCATCTTCACTGACTTCCCAAATCTCTGCTTGGTAGGGCTCTCCATCTTCATCGTATCGATTGATATAACCAATAAATCTTTCATTATTTCTTGGTCTCTGCTGGTTTCCTTTGATAACCCAAACAGCCCATACCCCAATTAGGAATAAGACTATCAGTCCAAACAATGCATCCATAATGTCTACTCCCTTAAAATTGAACCCACTTATCATTATCCATAATAAATGGTTTAGCTAGACCTTCTCCTGTATAGTTTTCGTATTTTGTATCTAGATATTTGTAACAATCTTCCTTGGTCGCAAATTTAATGGCTTGATAAGGCTCCTCAAAGGTTAACTTTTCGACAAAGAGATAGCCGTCCTCACTTGGTACAAGTATCCCGACATGGCCAATAAAGAGGGATTGACCATCCAAGTCATCATGGACGACTACGGAGAGCATTCTTGCATTTTCATTAAACTTGAATTTAGAAAGGAATTGTTCCATCTTTGCAGCATGAACTTTGACATCTGTCGTTGCTTCGGTCTTGACTCTTGAGAATAAAATATCAAAAGCATCCTTGTCTTCTGCACCAAAGACCTTTCCTTTGTCAATGGCATCATTATCTACAAACAAGAGAGAATCATCTTTCTCTAATTTAGGAATTTCGATAGAATTTTTTAATAAACAATAACTGTTAATACGACAGTTGGTACCGACAAAATCACCCTTTTTAGGTACCCAAAGATTGCTTATCT
The DNA here is from genome assembly GCF_001074155.1 of Streptococcus pseudopneumoniae. Lineage (GTDB taxonomy): Bacteria > Bacillota > Bacilli > Lactobacillales > Streptococcaceae > Streptococcus > Streptococcus pseudopneumoniae_A. The sequence goes on along the minus strand of NZ_JUUZ01000025.1, from coordinate 28,837 downwards.
TTTCAACATCATAGTCTGTTTTGGTAAATGTAGAAAAATCTCCAGTTAAGCCAACTGAACCGACTGTCGCGTTGTAATCATTTACAAGGTTGAAAAATGCATCGACACTATCTTTATCCAAATGTGCAGCCAAGGCTTTTCGAACTTCTTCTTCACTTTCCTTGCTATTGAGATTGCTATAGGACCCTTTGTGGCTTTCTTTACCTGAGCTAGCCACCTTAGTAGTTGAACTATTCTGTTGTTCCATAGATTGGTTTTGGTTTGTACCACAGGCAGCTAAAGTAAAGATAGCTAAACCACAGCAGCTTATTAATTTAATTTTTTTAGATACTTTCATAAAATGTTTCCTTTTTAACTAAGATTTTTCAAGTCGATTAGCTTCTCCTATATTATAGTTCAAATTTATTTTAAGTCCAAGCATTTTGCTAAGTAAAGTAAATTTAAATCATTAAAAAGGAAGCTAGCACACAGCACGCTCCCTAATAAGTGAAATATCTATGAAAAATTTAATTTTAGTCACCTTTTAGCTGTACCTGTGTATGAGCTATAAGGTCACCTAGATGTCGCTTATCTTTCCTGAAAACCATCATTGCAAGTAGGGCAACTGCGAGGAGAGTAGCTAAAAACGAGAGAATAATAGATAAGGAATCAAACTCACTATAGAAACCATGTATCGTGCCCATATGACCTATTTGCCAAGGTAAAAATTTAATGGTGTTTCTAAGCAAGCTAGCTTGCACTGTTTTTTTCTTGTAAACCAATTGAAGTCCTGCTTTCGTCTTCCCGAAACTCCCATTTTTTGTATAATCTAAGAATGTAAAAAGTAGAGTGACTGGCAAAACAGAGGTAAAAAATACAAGACACTGCGACTGAATTTCTGTAAACTCTGGGATACCATTAGAAAAAATAATGTAAAAAAGCATAGAACATAAAAACAGAAGTGCTAAATAAGCTAGAATGAAAAGATAATCAAATAGTAATTCAATCATTCTTTTTTTAAACGAAATAGAATTAATTGCTAAAATCTTCATCATCTCCTCCTTTATTATCTACTATTCTTTTCAAAAGTTTTATTCTTTCGGTTGAGAATAGACTTCGATATGCTGCCCTAATACCTTGATTTCTACTGGTAGGTCATCAGATTTGTCACCGTCAACATCCGTTTCCAATTCAGTATCTGAAGAGATTTTGATGTGACGAGCCTTTATATACTCGATATTATCATTTACGACGACATCCCCTTTTAATAAATCAGGGATAACTGACAATTTAGTAAGGATTAAGGCATCTTTTAAAATCAAAATATTGGCATAACCATCCTTGTCTTCTTCAAAGATTTTTTTGTCAGCGAAATAATTGGTAAGAAGAACTAAAACATGGCTGGCTGGGCCAATATAATTTCCATTTTCTGTCTCTACTCTAATGTTAAATGCTTGATCTGTAACGACAGACTTCATGGTATTAATCGCATAGGCAAGCATACCAAATTTTGTTTTATCTTCTATCCCAACGTTATGGATGGCTTCTGGTAGTGAACCAATACTAAAGATATAACCAAAATAATTTCCATTTGATTTTCCGATATCAATCTTATTCGTGGAATTAAAATCAAGCTCGTCAATGGCACCATCAATATCTTGACTGATTTCTAATAGTTTCGTAATGAGATTTCCAGTTCCCCCCGGGATAATCGCAAGTTTGGGAATATAGTCTTTCTCAGCGATACCAGAGATTACTTCATTGACAGTCCCATCTCCACCAAAAACAAGAACAGCATCATATCGCTCACGAGAAGCTTCTTCTGCAAAGTTTGTGGCGTCTTGCGCTTTCTCCGTAATTTTAATCTCCACATCTTCAAAATAGTCTCTAGCTTTATTCTCCAGTTTTACCTTATAATCCAAAGCTTTTTCGCCACCAGAGGTTGGATTGATGATTACCATAATTTTTTTCATTTATAATTCTCCTGTCATTAGATTTTCTTACTTTAACTAACCATCTCAAGTTTGGTCCATATAAATCTTGACCTCTTGGTATTCCTGCTCTCTAGCATAGGCAAACACCTCTGAAGCTCTAATGTAATCAAAGATATTTTCCTCTAAATCTTCATCCCAGGTCGATTCACTAAAGATTTGATTCTCACGACTAGCTTCATAGAAAATATCAAGGTGAATTTGATTAAACTCTTCATCTTCATTTGGGACTTGTCTTACTAAGGATAGTTGAAACATTGGCTTATCAGATATAGCTGTAAATGTCCCTGTTTCAAATAAAACCATCTCATTCTCAATAGGCTCACGACACAATTCTTCAAAGATTGCTACCATTTCCTCTAAGGGCATCTTATCGGTGATGCTTTCTCTTAAAAATTCAAGTGATTGCTTCATATTTTTTCTCTTTCTAGATAAATTATCGTTCTTGGAAAAAACTTTTAAAAAATAAAATACCTACATCTTATATTATACTACATAAACAGAAAAAAGACTGAACCAGACGGTTTTCACCTTGGTTTCAGTCTAGTTTTTTTATAACGAAAAAGTCTCTTTGAAGACTCTATTTCAAATATAAACCCTTAACTTAAAATTGATTAATTAGGTCTAAGCTTAATTAAAAGTAGGCATTTTCAATTTGCAACTCACATCCTCTAGAAATTCTCATGAGCGACTTCTTCAAGATAGTCATCAAGATGACGGTAGATTCGCATATCTTCTTCTGAACCATCTTCTAAAACTGCAAATACCTTCACTTTATCATCATTGACAAATACGAAATTATGTTCACCAAAATAAGCCTGATAACCCTTGTCAACTAAGGTCCAAAGTTCATCTTTTTTTAAACCAAAAATATCTTGTTTTACAAGATAGGTTTTCCCGATTTCCATTTTCATAATGGCCTTTCTCCTTAAGAAACTAGCAATGCTAAAGGTTTACTATTTGATGGTCAATCAGCTCACACAAGACGTGATAGCAACTCAAAACGAACTTTGGTTGACTATTGAATAACTTCTTTAATATATTCCTCTACATCTTCAATCTCTACAAACATTGGGTCTAAATGACACAAGAAGTGCCAATCTTCGGTTTCGCGTCTTCTGTAGAGAATTGCTTCGCCGTCTTCACTTCCGAAAAAGCTTCTATCCACTTCATACTCTTTGCTTTCTAAGAAGGCTTTTGCCTTGCGGAAGTTTACTTCTCTGGCTTCGACATAATTTTTTACTTCATCGTTGTTAACGACATAGGCATCTATTTTTGTAGCGCCTTCGATTACTTTATCATTTTTAAGGGACAGATTCGAAATCTCTTTCCAAATAATCTCAACATTTTCTTCGGGTTCAAACGAAAATCTAGATAAAGGGACAATATTTCCATTGAAGATAATTTCCATATAATCCGGCAAGAGTTTAGGATTAACATACTCTGCTTCAAAACCATCTTCATTTTCTAGAGTATATCCCGGGATTTGCGCTACAAAGGCTCTTCCCTCTTCTAAAGAATCAAACGCGACTAAATCCTTTTGATAATCACCTTGATACAATTCCAATATAACCATCTATAATTCTCCGTCATTCATTATCGGTCCACATGACGCTTATCTATTATTTTATTACAATCGTTTCTTCCCACCGTCTGAGCACCTCTTTCAAAGGCTCATCTAGATAGGTATAGGCCTTGTCCTTTATCCAATCAGGGATTCCATAAGCTGCTTCGGCGATACTTCCTGTGATAGCAGCAAGAGTATCACTGTCCCCACCAAGAGAAATCGCATTTCGAATCGCATCTTCAAAATCTGTACTTTCTAGAAAGGCAACGATGGCCTGAGGAACGGTATCCTGACACGTTTCATTGAAACGATAAGTAGGACGAATTTCATCTAGTGTTTGAGAAAGATTATATCCATACTCTTGTTCTATGTGTTCCTTGATGAGTCTCTTACACTCTGTAGGATTATCGTTGATCGGTTTTCCATAGTCGCCACTGTAACCTCCAAAGTAATAACGACACATAAAGATAGCATCAGACGTCGCCATAGCTCCCTTGATACCTTCTGTATGATTATGAGTCACCTCTGCAGAAAGTCGTGCGAGAGCTCTTCTGGACGGCCAGGCTCCCGTTCGTGCACAGAAACTACAATCCATGACCCAAGCACATGGAGAAACACGCATGGCAGAGCCATTGCCAAAGCTATTATAAGGGGAGCGGTCATTGCTATGAATCCATGCATCAAACCTAGCACCATAACCAGCATCAGGATACATCCTACCATACTTCTTCATGGAATCAATAAAGTCATCCTTCTGACCACCATTCATGATTGCTTCTGCCACAGCACAGGTCATCACCGTATCATCTGTGAAAAAGCAGTCATCCCTAAACAAAGGAAAATCCTTCGTTTTAATGTTGTCCCATTCATAAACAGAACCAACAATGTCTCCAACTATTGCTCCTAGCATCAGATTCCTCCTTATGATATATCAGATTCATTACACATTTCCAATGAATCGCTCTTTAAAAATGGCACTACCAAATTAATCCACTCTTGAGGCAGGTAAGCTGATAAATAGCCGTGGTTATAGCCATTAGCTTCATACAAAATCGTATTTGGATGCAGTTGTTGAAATAATTTCGCTGATGCTTTCACACAGTTCAATTCTTTTTCACCATAAATATACAGAACCTGCGCCTTGCTTGCAGAAATCGTATCCTTTAGCTTGTAATGCCCCATATAGGTTTTGTAAATAGTCACTAATGTTTTTATAGGCGTTCTTGGCAAATCCTCCAAAAAATAAGCTTTTATTTCCTCTGGATAAGCCAGTTTAGGATAGAATTTGTTCATCATGCTTAACTGAAGTTTACAAGAGAATTTACTAAACATCAGTTTGCCAAATAGACGTACAAGAAAAATGCTGATTTTAGCCAACCTTGGTTGAGGAATACAGAGGCTTCCGTCTATGATGACCTTCTCAGCTATCTCGCTGTCTAATGACAAAAGCTCCATAGCAATTTGACCACCAAGTGAAACGCCACCAATCGCAAACAATTTCCCACCACAGTTTGCTTTGATATAGTCTAGAATCTCCAAAGCAGAATCTTCCGTAGAAACATAATCAAGTTGATATTCTTCGCCGTGGCCATTCAAGGTGGGTAGAATGACACGATACTCCTCCGACAAGATCCGTGCTTGACGAAGATAATTCCACCAAGAACTGCCACCGCCATGTATCAGCAAGATAGAAGGCAAATTCTTATCACCAAATTCATGGAATTTCATATTTAAACTCCTTACTGTAAGACATTCCTAGCTACATCTTTGTTTAATCTGTTTGAACAAGCTGTGATACCACTTTAAACAGACAATCTCTAACATCGATTATCTAGATAGAATGTTACCTTTAATAATGGGTATCCTGATCTAAATTTTAAAATCTTTTTTCCTTACTAATTCTATTACTCGCCAATATTGTATAAATTAAATAAGCAATAAAAATAACATAGCAGCCAGTCTTACAACTTACTACTTTTCATATGATAATTTATAAATGTCTTTCCAGCCACTCGATCTTTTTAAAATCCTTATTGTTATTGTGATCATTTCGATAGGAGTCTTGAGAAGAAGCTTTGTAAATACTTAGATACTGCTCCAGACTTGGAAGACGAAAAGTGATGCCTTCAATGTGAATAAGCTCTATATCCGATTCCGAAACTCCTGCAAAATCAAGTAAGGAATCGATACTTCCAAATTCAACACTCACTCTATCCTTTTGGAATTCATGCTCATGAATATCTATTAAGACGTAGCCTAAGTCTTTCATCACTTTCATTATCTTGTCCCAGTCATAAATTCTGAGATGATCAGGTGCTTCCCAACCTCTAGGGTCACCAGGCACATGAATGTCAATGTCAGACGGCCCCCAATTTTCTTTCGTTCTAAATTCCAATCCCAAAGACCCCATCAGTGTCGGTGTAATTCCGACTCGATTTAAATGGAAACAAATGGTTTTAAATTCTTCAAATAAGAGACTCATGTTTACTCTAAGCCTTTCATATAAATGTTCGTTATTTCTACTTTATTACCTTGAACAAAATCATCTTCATTTTCTAGAGTATATTCAGTTATTTTAGATACAAATTCTTTTCCTTACTAATTCTATTACTTGCTAATATTGTATAAATTAAGTAAGCTATAAAAATGATAATAAAAATAACATTAATTTTTAACACAAAATAGAGATTTAACAAATTTGCGAATGCATGAAATAATATGCAGTAACCAACTGATTGGGTTTGACGGTAAAGAAGCCCTAAAACAAAACTTAAAAATAATGTATATATAAAAAATAAAATAAAAGGAAATCCTTGATGACTTTCTCCAACTATAAACCATAAAGGCAGATGCCATATTCCCCAAATTGATCCTACAATCAAATTAGATTTCCAATAAGTATATTTTTTATCAAGTAACGGCTGTAATATTCCTCTCCATCCTAATTCTTCATGTCCACCACCAAAAAAAATTAGTTGTATAAAGAATAATGGCATCAGATAAATGGATATTTCATTTAATTCTAAGGAAGATACAGAAAATAGTATCAAAATTGCTAACAAATGAATAATGAAATAAATACTACTTTTTACTTTCTTACTAAATAGAAAATGTTGAAATTTTATATTATTCCTTTTCAAATAAAAGCCACTTGCAATAGCTGGACCAAGTGCACCTACTATATGTAACATTCTCCCTATAATTGTTTCTAATCCCAAAATATGAGATTGAGTAAAGATGGCAAGAATCCCCCAAGCTATATAAGTAATTCCAAATGTACAATAAAGATAATTTTTTAAATTCTTTTTGTCAATTTCTGTCATTTTATCTTCCTTATTCTGATTATTTTATATGTAATATTTGTCACTGCTTCTTTGTTGCTATCGATTATAACTACCTATATTCTATCACAAAAACACAAAAAAAGCCTTACAATCAAGGCTTTTCATTATTGATTCATACCAAGCTTTCTAGGCTTTTACGAGCAACACTACACACTCGGCGGTTCGGACTTACCGTATCATTTCGTCGGTGCCCCTCCTCATTCTACGAGTCCTATAGCATGTGCCGAAGATCTGCTTCTACTTCGCTGATGCCTCAGCTCGTACAAGCAGTGATACCGCCTCAACATGTGGTGCTAGTAAACTTCTATATTATAGAACGAAAGGGATAGAGTTAATGTTTAAACTTAAACTTTAGAATGAAAATATTTTTTCTTTTCTTACCCTACAGTTTCCGTACAAATTTTATAGGCTTCATCTCATAAAAACTTGTACCTTGCTAAATTCAACAAACTGAAGCTTGTTTGTCTCATTTAGCTTTCTTGGGTTTCTTTTCTGGCAGTTCCGCATACATACCTTTCAGTAGCTCAGTAATCAAATCCATATCCTCAAATCTGTCGAATGCATACATCAATGTCTTTGAACCCTCATACGGATAACGCAATTCTGAGTCTGCAAGAAGTTTGTCCGATGTCGGCGTTCTCTTTAAAAATAGTTCATTATCGCAAATGTCACCTATCAGCTTACCGTTAAAATATATAAGGTAGCCGCCCATCATCGATCTTATGACAATATCACCTGCTGCAGAAAAAATCTCACGAACAAATTCATTAAATTCATTCACTATGATTACCTCCTTCAAAATCAAATATTCCTTACTTTATGGCAAACTCTTTCCCTATTTATCCTCAAAATTTCAGCAATCCATTTTCATCAAATTGAAAATTCGGTCCCCATGAAACTTCCCAATAGTATCCATCTAAATCCGAAAAATATGCGTGATATCCACCCCAAAAAACTTCCTGTGGCTCTTTTACAATTTTTCCACCTGCTTTTCTTACTAATGCAATTACAGTCTCTACATCTTCTTTATGTTCAACATTGTAGGCTAATGTAATTCCTGAAAATCCATTCCCTTTTGGTGGATTATTTTCATCAATATCTTTTGCTAATTGTTCCAAAGGAAATAGTTCAAACTTTGTTCCCGGAGTATCAAAAAAGCATACTGACGGATTATTTTCTCTGCAATCAGTCTTATATCCTAAACCATCTCTATAAAACTTTATTGACCTTTCCATATCTTTCACACCTAAACAAAACAAATAAAAGATTAGTTACTCAACTTGCCATTAATTGTTTGATATTAAGTATTGATAAAGAAAAATTTCATAATTGCACATTTCTTATTGCAGAGATTACAAAACTATTAGATAACGAATTAAATTACTATGAACAAACTGTTTTCCTTTATGCTAAGGGCTACTTTGAATTTAAAAAGAATTTAGATACTGGTGTTGAAAAAATGAAACAGGCTATCCAAGTCTTTGATATTTTAGAAGAGCAAAATATGAAATCTCAGTATATAGATTATTTCTCTCAAAATGTGGAAACAAGATAGAATACTAACTTTAAAGACTTAGTGAAAAGCAGAAACTAGTAATGATACTAGTTTTTGCTTTTCTCCATAATAATTAATTTCCCCCTTTTTCCTTCTAAATCTTTTTTCACAACAAAAAAACCTGAATTTCTATATGCTTTTTGAGCCAATATATTTTTTTCATTTACAGCCAATATAATGTGGTTAATTTCTAATTTCAAAGTTGAATCTATGAATTCAAATATTCCATTCAGAGCATTAGAACCATATCCTTGATTTCTGAAATTATCATCAATAGAAAATCCTCTAATAAGCGCATAATCATTTTGATAATAGCCGTACTCTTTAGGACCAGTGTTTAGCTGTAGGCAAAAAAAACCAATTACTTTATGGTCTTTATTAAGTATTACTATTGGGTATCTATCCTTATCTTTTTTAGACTTTTCAATAATATTTTTTGGGGTATCAGTATGTGTAATATCATTTAAAGAATAAGAACTTAAAGAATGGTAATGTTCAACTTCACTATACAAAGATAATTTCATGATAATTAATTCCTTTCTCTTTATGTAAGATACATAACTAAATCAGTTGATGATTTAATAATCATATCAATTGTTTTCATACTTTCTACTTTCCTATTCAACTTTCAAATATATAGCGTTTTCATTATTTTCTTATCCTATTATATCATTATTCAAAATAAAAAACTGCAACTTACTAGTTGCAGTTAAACACAGATTTTCCTCCGTTCCTTTAGAGACTTATATTTTCATTTTCAGGCATATTAAAAACATCGTTTTTTTCAAAATAAGGTTTTACCATTTCTTTCCATCTAGCTTTATGAAAATTGATCGAATTTAAAGGAGAAAGGCCATAATTTCCCAATGCATAACCATCATTTACTTCAACAACAAGTGTCCTGCCATCACTAGTAACACCAATATCTAGTCCATAAGCTATTGGCGCATCTTTCCAACATGATATGGCTTCATCAATTACACTAGGATCAAATTGTGCATTATAGTCACCTGTATAGGGTCGAACATCTAATACGCGACCATCTAACACAAAACAACGCCATTCTGCTATGAATTCTACAACCTCACTAATCCATATAGGATAGTCAAAAGGTAAACCAATACCTATCAAATCACGGGTTCCGTTAACAACTCTTCCAGTAAAGACTTTTGAACCAGCTTTGGGCTTAATAAATTTTCCCCAATTATCAGGTATATTTACAATCTCTCCCAAAACGCCTCCATAAATCTTTCGACCATAAAACTCTTTGAGCTCAATAGGATAGTCATAAACCGGAACGTTTAACCCCATCATTTTTAGTAATGCTCTAGTCTCCATTATATAATCTACAACTATATCTTCACTTGTTAACTGTTCTATTTCAGAAAAAGATTGATATAAAATAACTTCTTCTCCTTGTAAGTATGCACCTACTTGAGCATTGTACTTATTAATTGAAACTTCACTTGGTAGTTTGCTTTGTCTAATATAAACAACCATTTTATCACTCCTATATCACTAGTGTTGCACCTGTTGGTAAAAAAATAATAGCATTTTTGCTGTTATTTTTTTGAGTAAATAGCTCCCATAATATCATCGAAATAATCAACAGTATTTAGGAGCAATTCTATAACTTGGGACTTTGTTAGTCGCATTCCTCTTCTATCTCTAGCATCTTCTACTAAATTTTCAAGTTTCTCTAGATTTTTATCATCCAAGCTAATCATTATTCTATTTTTATCAGTTGCCATTTTCTTCACCTCAAGTCAATTCTATCACAGGTGTTACACTTGTGTCAATTATTTTCTTTTTAAAATATAAATATTTAAATTAGGATACTTTTATACCTTTTTAATATTTTGTATTCAGTATTTAGTAATAAAGACTTAACTATAAAAAGCCTTACAATCAAGGCTTTCGATTATCTCTTTCGTTACAAGGTTTCTAGGCTTTTACCAGCAAAGCTACACACTCGACATGCATAATGTCACCTTCTTTAATATTCATTGTGTAAACATAATATCACAAAAACATTGTTTTTTCAAGTTTTTAAAATCCGAAAATTTATTCTAACTTTCTAGTTGAAATTATCTTACATTTTGATATAATTTTGTTAATTTATAAATTAACAAAAGGTGTAGACTAATGTTTTCAAAATTTCGTTTAAAAGCAAAAAGGGAAGAATTTGGTCTTTCTCAAACCAGTATTGCAATAGAGTTAGCGATAAGCCGTGTCGCATATAACCATTGGGAAAGTGGTAAAACTGTGCCTAATCAAAAACACCTCACCGCTTTATCTAAAATCCTAGATGTCCCTGTTACCTATTTTGAATCTGAATACAATATTGTCAATAACTATCTTCAGTTATCTCCTGACAATCAGATAAAGGCAGAGGAATATGTTGAGGAACTTCTACTTTCTCAACAAACCTCAAACGTCACTCCACTTTTCTCTGTCCAAGTACTATCAGATGTTCAACTGTCTGCTGGTCTTGGTGAGGGCTTCTTTGACGAGTTTGAAACTGAAATAGTCTACTCAGATGAGGAACAATACGGTTATGACATTGCAGCTTGGATTGAGGGAGATTCTATGGAGCCTGTCTATAAGAGTGGCGAAGTCGCACTTATTCGTTCAAACGGCTTCGACTATGATGGGGTTGTCTATGCTTTATCATGGAATGATGCTGTCTATATTAAAAAGCTTTACCGTGAAGATGATGGGTTCAGAATGGTTTCTTTGAATAAGGACTATCCAGATAAGTTCATCCCTTATGAGGATGAACCAAGAATTGTTGGTCTGGTTGTAGGCCACTTTATGCCTGTCGAGGGAGTGTAGTCATGAAATTAAAAGATATTTTAGAACTTGGAACATACGGTTTCAATCCTGATTGTAAAGTTGAAATCTTCAATATGGACAACTTTGAAGAGCGACTAGAGAATGAAAGTTTCGATGAAATTCTTATTCCTCAAAATGATGATGCAAAAATCTATCCTTACGCTTTTTTGATAGAAGATTCTATTTTAATTGCTATGACCGAGGAGGGTGACAATACCAATGAACGTTAAAGAAATGATTTACATAAAGGGCGAACGTATTATCTTTACTCCCGACAAGTTCGAATACGACATCACTGATTACATTGGAGAACTTATCGAAGAGCTAGAAAAACTCAAACGGAGATGATCCTATGGGCTATATCGACTACTCTATAGAACCTCAAAGTGACATAGCCTTCCTCGATATGAAGTCCTTTTACGCTTCGGTTGAATGTGTAGATAGAGGTTTGCATCCGCTCTATACATCATTATGCGTCATGAGCCGAGCAGATAACTCAGCAGGATTAATACTTGCTTCCTCTCCTATGTTTAAGAAAGTATTCGGAAAAGCAAATGTAGGGCGTTCCTACGACTTGCCTTTTGACGTAAACACTCGTAAATTCAGTTATCAGAATGCATGGAAGCAGGGCATTGAGGTAACACCCAAGTATAAATCTTTCATCGAACACTGGGCAATGCGTACACTCATTGTTCCTCCTCGTATGGACAGATATATCGAGAAGAATTTAGAGATTCAACATATCTTTCAAGACTACGCTGCTCCAGATGACATTCTCCCCTATTCAATCGATGAAGGCTTTATTGACCTTACTAGCTCACTTTCTTACTTTATTTCTGATAAGTCAATGTCAAGGAAAGATAAGTTAGATAATGTTTCGGCAATGATTCAGAGAGATATTTATCGCAAAACAGGTATTATCTCAACTGTTGGAATGAGTAATTCCAACCCTCTTCTAGCTAAATTGGCTCTAGATAATGAAGCTAAGAAAACTGCTACTATGAGGGCTAACTGGTCATACCAAGATGTAGAATCCAAGGTATGGTCTATTCCAAAATTAACGGACTTTTGGGGTATTGGTAGTAAAACTGAGATTCATTTACAAAAACTTGGTATTCATTCAATCAAAGATCTAGCTAATTTCAATCCTGATATTCTCAAAAAAGAATTCGGTAAAGTCGGTGTTCAACTTTGGTTTCACGCAAATGGAGTTGACGAGAGCAACGTCCATGACCCCTATAAACCAAAATCACGAGGATTGGGTAATTCTCAAGTACTTCCTAGAGATTACAAAACCCAAAGAGAAATTGAAATTGTATTAGCTGAAATGGCTGACCAGGTTGCTAACCGTCTTCGCTCGGCACATAAAAAAGCTACTGTCGTTTCTATTCATATTGGCTATTCTAGGACTGAGATGAAAAAATCAATAAATGCTCAGAAAAAGATTGACCCCGCAAATCTTCCAAAAACAATGGTTGGTCATGTACTTGAATTATTCCGAAAAAATACACCTCTGGTGCAGTGAGACAAATTGGTGTATCTTATAGTGGCTTCGTAGATGAAAGCTATACTCTACTATCACTCTTTGATGATGTAGAACAAATTGAAAAAGATAATAGACTTCAGACAGCTATTGATGTTGTCAGAGAACAGTTTGGTTTTTTAGCCATACAAAAAGGAACCGTCCTAACTGAAGGTTCCAGAAATATTGAACGCAGTAAACTTATCGGTGGTCATTCCGCGGGTGGATTGGAGGGATTAAAATGAAACAAGAAAAAAATACAGTACAATTTTCAGAAATCCGTAGCAAAGGATGTAATGATATTGAAATGCTTGAAAGATTTTTACATGGAATCGTTGAAACAGCAACTTCAAAACTTCGTCAGAGAAAACTCAAAACAACTGAAATATCGATACGACTAGTACATGCTAAATCTGAAAACCGATTACCATTGGAATTTACATTTAGCATTAAGCCAACAAGCTCATCTGTGATAATCTATACTGAGGTAATCAATCGCTTTAAAGAATGTTACACAGGTGGGGGAATTCAAGGTTTTACGATTCAATTTGATAAAAATACCCTTGCCTCTGCATAGAAAGGATTTGATATGATTGACCGTTCATATTTACCATTTCAATCAGCAAGAGAGTACCAGGATACAAAGATGCAAAAATGGATGGGCTTTTTCCTATCTGAACATGCATCAGCACTCTCTGATGATACAAACAAAGTAACGTACATGTCTGACTTATCACTAGAGAAGAAATTATTACTCCTCAGTCAAGTATACGCCGGGCAGCTACGCACACGCATTCAAGTGATTGAAAAAAACAAGCGTGTTTCCTACACTGGAACAATACCAAGTCTGACCAAAGATTTCATTTTGATAAAAACTACAACAGGTCACATCAATTTGAAATTAAAAGACATTATTAGTATTGAACTTGTCGAGGAGGTGCTCTATGAATCAGCTTGAGTTTCAGCGTAATCACCTACAAATGGACTATTATAGCGAGAGCTACCAAGATTTTGAACGTGACTTCTACCGCTACTCTAACATGAATATTCCATTGACCTTCCTAACTGATGATATCCTAAAAACAATGGCGACTTCACGTAAGAATTACTTTGTCCTCAATAAGGAAAAGTCCAGAGATAACCGCGATCACTTCTTCATATTTGAAGTAAGTACCGTAGATGAGAATCCGCTAATCTATCATTATACATATAAGAAAACTACAATATATTTAGCAGAAAAATAGGAGCAGTTCAATTGACTGTTCCTATTTTTAATATTCATAAAATCTAAAGTCTTTATACTCTTTAACAATGGAGTCGCCAACCAGAACAGACTATACTGACCAGCGACTACCTTAAATTTAATGTTTCAGATTTATTTTCTTATCTCTAATTTCATAAACTACATCTGCTACATTTTCGAGTAATCGTTTATCGTGGGTGATAAACACGATAGTTCCGGTGTACTCCTTCATTAGTATTTCCAAAGCCTCTAAACTTGGTATGTCAAGGAAGTTACTGGGTTCATCCATTATTAGGATGTTATATCTACCCATGAGCATTTTAGCAAGCAACAATTTTATAATTTCTCCACCGCTTAAAACAGATAAACTTTTTCCAATATCGTTCTGTTTGAACCCCATAGATGCTAGCACTGAACGAATTTCTGATATATTGTAGTCACAATCCTTCTGCATAAACTCCATAACATTCTGATTACTGTTGTACTTGTAACCATTCTGTGCAAAGTAACCTATTTTTGCCTTAGGCGAAATAGAAATTCCTTCTTCATGGTTTAAGATCATTTGGATTAAAGTTGTTTTTCCGATTCCATTACCACCAGTTAACGCCACTTTTGCTCCTAACGGAATTTGAAAAGATGCATTTTCAAACAGAGCCTTATCCCCAAATACTTTATTAATTTCTGCACCGACTATAGGGTATGGATTATGGAGCTCCAATGCTTTACTTTGCCTGAAACGAATTCTGCGAATGCCTTCCGGAGCTTCTACTTTTCCTAAGGCCGCAATCCTGTGCTCTAGGGTTTTAGCAGCATTATACATCTTTTTTTCCTTACTTCCTATTGATTTTTGATGAGCTAAACGCCCTCCGTCTTCAGTACTTTTTTTCTTTGAAGAACCTTTTGCCTTCTGTTCTATTTTACGAGCCTGTTTTCGCTTTTCCTCCGCAGCCCTTTCCAATCGGGCACGTTCCGCAATAAATTGTTCGTATTCTGCAGCTTGGCTCTTACGTTCTTCCTCTTTCTGACGAAGATAATCAGAATAGTTTCCCCAATACTCAGTGATTTTGCCATCTTTCAGTTCCCATATTTTATCTACTATTTCATCAAGAAAATAGCGGTCATGGCTAATAACTAACAGTGCACCTGTAAAATATTTTAGCTGTCCTATTAGAAAATCAATTCCTTCACGGTCTAAATGGCTCGTAGGTTCATCCGCTAAAATACCATGAACCTGTGCCGATAAGGCCTGTGCTATTTTAAGCCTTGTTTCTTCACCACCGCTCATAGTCTGTATATTTAATTGCTCAACACCTAGCTTGCCTACAAGTGCAAAATCTTTTTCCTCCTGCAGAGTTACTTCGTCCAACTGGGGAATATAGGCAAGTTCACCCAGACGATTCATTTTACATCCTGGGGGAGTTAATTCTCCTAAAAGTACCCTGAGTAAAGTGCTTTTTCCAGCACCATTTGCTCCTACTAAACCAATACGGTCATAATCATATACTTCTAATTCATTTATATCTAAAACATCGCGTCCTTTGAATTCCACACGAATGTCTTTTGCTTTTAATATTAATTCCATAACATTTCCTCCTGTCTATAATCGCATGCTTTCATTTGCTTGTATGCAGGGAAAACCCTGCGATTTTAGCAGGAAGAGTTACATGAAAATAAGATACATAAATATTCCTCCAATATTGTTTATTTTAAATCTAATTTTCTAACCTCAGTTATCATTTGGCAAACTATAGCAATGCCAATAATTAAAATACCTGATAGTAAAAACCAATGATTTACACCGATTTTATCAGCAAAGAATCCAGAAAGAATTAACCCAATTGGCATAGCAAGTGACATGATACTTCCGATCAAAGAAAATACACGTCCTAAATATTCAGGCTTAATTTTCTCCTGAAAAAGAGCTGTTTGCACACCGCTATAAAATGGCACCGAAAGCCCCATTATTGCACAGCAAACTACGAATATTACAAATCCATTTGGAGGAAGTATTCCCGAAACGGCTAAACTGGTCCCCATTATAAAAAATGAACTTGTTATTAGTAATACATGCTTTTCGAAGCCCCCTAATCTTCCTAATAATAAGCCTCCTGCTAGCATCCCAAATGCAAAGGAAATTTCCGTAATAGAAATATGCACAGGCGTTCCATTAAAGTGTTCCATGCTTATTAAAGGAAATAGTGCATTGATTGGCATATAAACAAAAGTATATAGTGTTCCTAAGAGTAATAAGGCAAACAATCCTTTGTTTTGTCTCAGAACCACAACTCCTTCTTTCATCTCCCTTATGAAATTTGGTTCTAAACTTTGCACTTGATTACCCAGCTTAGGTATACGTACAATTGCTACCGTAATAGATGCAATCACAGCACCCAATACGTCGATGGCAATAATAGCATTTAAATCCCAAACGGAGTATAAGAGTGCTGCAACTGCCGGACTAACAATATAGCTTATAGACTGCAAAGACTGACTATAGCCTGCGCATTTCGTTAGCTGTTCTTCTGGTACTAAAAGTGGTGTAACCGCATTGAGTGCTGGGGTATGAAAAGCTGTTCCAATGCTACGGATAAACAATACTATCATAATCATCCAGACAGGTAGCTCCATACAGAATGCAACAATAGCAAGCACTGCACCAGCTGCTGCGATAATTAAATCGGCACCAATCATTATCTTCTTCCTATCATGACGATCCACTAGCACACCAATGGCAGGTCCCAAAATCGCATAGGGTAAAAAACCTACTAATGAAGCCATAGACAAGACCATCGCAGATCCTGTTTTTTCTGTAAGGTAAAAAATAATCGCCATTTGCAGGATGGCACTAGTGATTAATGATACTGCTTGCCCTGCCCATATTGCATAAAATTTTCGTTTCCAATTGTTGTATTTTTCCATTTATATTATCTCCTGCATATTATTTTGCTTGAATTTCTATTTTGAATAGCATTCTAGGCAATAAAAAATGCAGGCCAAACCCCACAATGTGGCTTTTGGTCTGCATACATACAATTTGGAAACATTCATATTAAAGACATAGTTAAATAAAGGTATAGTTAAATAACCAATATCCTCACCGTAACTAATGAATGCTCAATATCGTATAAATAAGCACAACAAAAAAGCCTATCATCGGGTATAGATTCTGCTTTTTTTATTGCCAGCTTATCTTAAACGCATTGAGGCTGTCATAGTTTCGGTTCCTCCTACATCTTTGTTTATATCAATTTATAGTATAACACAACAAGATGATATGTTCAATATAAAAGTTATGGAATGAGACTCATACTTCCAATTCGATGCCAGATTTAAAGGATATGACGAAGTTTTCTTCATAGACTGTAACGCTCTGGATTATCTTCCTTAGTAGCAAGCGATTAGCTTTCACAAAATCTTCTGTTTGTAGTTTTAAAAATTCATCAGGATTTTCTAACTCAACCTCAAAATATTTCATTTTACATTCCCTCATTTCATTTATTGATAAATTGAGTTTGCAAAAAAGAGTGGACAATTTTTGTCTACTCTTAACCTTTAAAATAGTTTTTTTTAATCGATTTGAAGTTGCCTAAATTATTACTTATTCGGTAAAATGAAGTATTGCTTTCAACAGATTTCCTTCAACTACACTTCACTTGATTCAAACAAGGTGGGTACATTTCTATTCCCACAAACTCCTTGTCAATGGAAACAAACACGTACCCACAGGGTAAATGGAAATAGAAACTGATAATTTCTAGCTATCACTTCTACTCATTCCAAAAATTTTCTCACTCTGATACTTACCCACCATAAAGCAAAAAGCCTTGCAATCAAGGCTTTCATTATCCCTTTCGTTCAAAGGTTTCTAAGCTTTTACGAGCAGAGCGACACACTCAGCGGTTCGCTATCTCCGTTCTGTCTGCGTGCTAGCACTTGTCAATCACGGACAGCTATCGCATGGGCGGAAGTAAATGCTAATCTTCGTCGTTTTACTCCTTGACTAGCAAACTTACCGCCTCAACATGATGCGTTTGCGGAAAAAGGTCCACCGGCTGTACTCTCTTCAATTCGTATCCCAACTCTTGATAGAGTTTGATATCACGCGCCATGGTTGCGACATTACAGGAGATATAGGCGATGCGGTCAGATCCTGTTTGGGCGCTTGCTTTGATAAAGCTTTCGGTCAAGCCCTTGCGTGGTGGGTCGACCAAGATGACAGTTGGTTGGATACCTTCCTTGAGCCAATTTTTCATGGCATTTTCTGCTGTATCACAGTCATAGTGAGCATTGGTAATGCCATTTATACTAGCATTCTTCTGGCTATTTTCTACAGCTTCTGGAATGACCTCGACCCCATAAACTTCCTTGACATGCTTGGCAACTGATAAGCCAATGGTCCCAATTCCTGAGTAGGCGTCAATCACGACGTCATCTTCTCTTAAATCCGCAAAGTCAATAGCTGTCTGATAAAGCTTCTCTGCCATTTCAGTATTGACCTGGTAAAAGGCTGGTCCAGAGATTTGGAAGCTATTCCCCAACATTTGGTCCGTAATGTAATCTTGATCATAAAGCCTACGCCATTCTTTCCCGAAAATTGCATTGGTATTCTGGTCATTGATATTTTGCATGACAGACACAATCTCAGGAAATTGCTGGATCAGCTGTTCGATCAACTGGTCCACACGGAAAATCTTGGGACGAGTGGTGACCAAAATGACCATGATTTCTCCGGAATGATGTCCACGACGAACAACAAGATTACGAATCAAGCCAGACTGTTCTTTTTCATCATAAGGTTTTAAGTCATAACGACGAAGCAAATCTCGTAAAGCCACAATAACTTGATCAATAACTGGATCCTGGATATAAAAATCTTCCAGAGGCATGAGGTCATGAGAATTCTTACGGAAGAAACCAGTCTCCAGAACACCATTTACACGACGAACAGGAACCTGAGCCTTGTTACGATACTTGACAGGATTTTCCATGCCAAGTGTATCTGCGACCTCTATATCCGTGATTCCAGCAATTTTATAGAGGCTATCTTTTACTTGTTTGGATTTAAACTTGAGTTGTTCTGGATAAGCTAGATGCCCCAAGTCGGCAATACCTGAACGTAGGTAAGCCAAATCTAAGCCTTGATTACGATGAGGAGATTGTGTTAGGTATTCCTCGACTTTACCAAAGCCAATCTTCTTGTTGACTTTAAGGACACGCATAAGGATTTTTTCAGTCGGAAGAGCATTCTCTACAAAAAAGACCAAGCCATCTACCTTGGCAACTCCTGCTCCTTCATGGGTCAAATCGACAATCTCTACTTCAATAATATCATTTTTCTTTAACATATTTTTCACTTTCTATGAGCCGACAAAAAAAGACGGCAACAATCCTGTTACCATCTATTATACCATGAATTGACCTAAGCACCAAAACTCTTGAAGAAATCAAGGATAGCTTGCCAAATTGAGCTCAGGATATTTCCACCGTCTTGAATAGCTTTATTGGCATCAAAGTTTAGGTCGATATTACTGAAACTATCACCTGCTTGCGCAACAATACTTTGTTTCAAATCTTTTAGCGTCTTTGTAAAGTCTTCGTTATTAAGAATGTCGCTCTTTGAAAGATTGAAGGCAAAGTTGATGATGACATTAACTTGATTACCCGTAACAACTTGATCCAGTTTGTAGTTCTTCAAGGTATCTTCAACAATCTTACGAACATCGTCCTCAGTAAGTTCGCCTTTAGACTCTTTGGCTTTAGCAATTGCAGCCTTAATATCAGCAAGGGCTACATTAAGTTTATTAGCATCATAGCCAGATTTGTCCTTGTTTTCATCATTGATGTCCGACAAGGCTTTTAACTCTTCCTGTGCCAAGTTTTTATTTTCTTGTGGAAGTTGGACACCGTTGGACTCAAGGGAATAGTAAATACCTGCCAGGGCACTTTCGCCTGTTACAGGGATTGGTGCAGCAACGGTAATACGCGCATGCTCTACACCCAAGGTAACAGCCGCATTACGGTACATATCTTGCGTCACTTTCGTGATATTTTCAGGTGTTTCAATCTTCACCTCAAGTGGAGATTTTTCTCCTAATTTTTGGATTTTTGCTGAAGAATAAAGTTGAAGACTCGAATCATTAGCTACATTCATAATCTTTGAGTAGACATCTGGTGTCATGGTCTTCAAATCTTTAGTATCTTTTGAGGCATCATAGCCAAGTTTTTTCAGTGTTTGATTTTTTTGATCTTCCGTTAATGAAGAACCCAAGACGTACTCAGGTTGAACATAGGTTTCATCAATTACTTTTTGAACATCAGTTGCTGCTTGAACGTTTTGCAGTGTTGCAACTGCTAAAAGAACTGCACCGCTAGTTAGAAAGAATTTCTTTCGCATGAGACGTTCCTCCTTTTCTACTCTAGCATATTAAAGTATCCTTAAAGAAAACTTATAAAAGCACCTAGAAATTCTAGATGCTTAAAATAGATTAAAAATTTTCATAATATAGAGATTTAGCTGAACCTGTCTAGAGTAATAATAGTTTCCCCCATCTACATAAAGTTCTCCACCTTGAAAAATAGAAATGGGATTAATGTAGCGATAGGTTTTCCCTGTTGTATTTCCTAATATAGGCGCAACTGTATCTCTGGAATATTGCTTAGCTAGGACAAGAGTATTCTTTTTCCCATTCTGGGCGATAAAATCGATATAAGCAGGTCCAAAGTTATAAGCTTGAATGGCTGTCCAGACATCCACTCCTTTTTCTTGAGCTAGATAGAGATTTTCTGTCAAGGTTTGAACCCCTTGCCGAATACTACTTGCATTATCGTTTATGGTATCAGTAGAGCCACTAGCAGATTCACTTGACTGCATCACGTCTCCTTCTTTACCCTTAGTTTCTGTATAAATCATGGCGAGCACAAGCTCTTCGTTTGCTGGGGTATCTCTTTCATTCAAGATTTCGCGAACCATGGGTTGGTAGGTCATGACTTGTTTAACATCCTGACGAATGAGATAAGCTTTATATCCAACGAAAAGGAAGATTGCTAGCACTAGCACTCTTCGTATAAATTTAAACATTATTTATTTTGAATATCCTCGATGTTTTTGATTAAGATAGAATACGTTCCATTATCATTTTGAATGAACTCAACTGATTCTGCATCTTGATAGACATTGTTTGGTACGATGAGTTCAATCCCGTTTGACAAGGAAAGTTTCTGATTCTCAAATCTCTTTAACTGACGACTGGCATCAATCTCATCAAACTGTACTGGCTCTGGTACTGCTTCTTTAACCTGGTTAATGAAGCTAAGTCGAGCAGTAAGATTATTGTCAAAAAGATCATTGGCTAATTTTTCTGGAGAGAGCTCATTATTCTCTTCAAGATTATTGAAAATTGCTGATTTTACCTTGGATTGAAATTGAAAATCATCTGTGTTAAAGGTTTCGGCAATCTTTTGAGCCGTTTTTTCTAGTTCCTTAATAGATTTCTTAGGTGAAATCTTTGGTTGTACTTGGATAAGATTCTCAGAAAAATAGTTTAAAAAAGCTCCATTATACTTGATGCGTTTTTCAATCAAGTGATACTTGCGACTTTGAAGATTAACAACCAGGGCTTCATCTGCTCCAGTTCCAAACCCAGGTAAGTTATTTTGAGTCAGTTTGATTGGATTGTCAACCTCGCCACCCAAGTGTGTCAAGGTTTCACGTAATGCAATTCGTAGAAAAGCAAAGTGCTCTACTCCTTCTTTTGAAAACTGTACAAAGACCAAATCATTTGTCTTTTGATTTTCAGATACAGAAAATTCCTCTTTCCAGAGATTAGCAATTGTAACAGATGTTTCCATTAAATCTTCTGTGATGTGATTGAAAAAAGGATTATCCGCTTCAAAAATACCAGTTTTGGCATCATCTGAATACACACGCTCCACTTTTTTACGCAAGTATTCCTCGATTTTAGGAGTGATATTGAGAAACTTATCCGCCAAGAACAACTCTGTGTCATCAGGGCTAAACTGATGGATAATGGCTTTCTTAATATAAATATCCATAAAATATTAGTCCTCATATAATGGGAAGGCATCTGTCAAGGATTTGACTGCACTTCTCACTTCTTCTAAGACAGCTTCGTTTTCTGCATTCTTAAGGGCTTTAATAATATGTTCAGCAACTTGACGGCTTTCTTTTTCACCAAAACCACGAGCAGTAATTGCTGCCGTTCCGATACGAATACCACTTGTCTTGAATGGTGACAATGTTTCGTAAGGGATTGAGTTTTTATTTAGGGTAATGTTGACCTCATCCAATAAGTTTTGGGCTACTTTTCCACTTTCTATAACCTTTGTGACATCCACTAAGAAGAGGTGGTTTTCAGTACCACCAGAGATAATGCGGAAATTAGGATCTTGCAGGAATACTTCAGCCATAGCCTTGCTGTTCTTGATGACATTAGCAGCATATTCCTTGAAGGCTGGATCCAAAACTTCTTTAAAGGCTACAGCCTTAGCAGCAACAACATGCTCTAGTGGTCCACCTTGGATACCTGGGAAAATAGCGGAATTAATTTTCTTAGCAAGGTCTTCGTCGTTAGTCAAAATCAACCCACCACGTGGTCCACGAAGAGTTTTGTGAGTTGTTGTCGTTGTGATATGTGCGTATGGAACTGGATTTGGATGAAGACCGGCTGCAACCAAGCCAGCAATGTGAGCCATGTCGACCATGAGTTTTGCGCCCACAGCATCCGCAATTTCACGGAATTTTGAGAAATCAATAATGTGAGAATAGGCTGAGGCACCAGCTACGATAAGTTTTGGTTGCACTTCTTGAGCTTGTTTCAAGATGGCGTCAAAGTCCAATAGCTCTGTCTCCGGATCAACGCTATATGAAACAAAGTTATAGGTTTGGCCTGAGAAGCTGACAGGAGCTCCGTGAGTCAAGTGCCCACCCGCAGCTAAATCCATCCCCATAACCGTATCACCTGGTTCGATCAAGGCCATGTATGCTGCACAGTTAGCTTGACTTCCTGAGTGAGGTTGGACATTGGCAAATTTAGCTCCAAAAATTTCTTTTGCACGCTCAATAGCTAGATTTTCGATTACATCCACTACATCTGTACCACCGTAATAACGACGTCCTGGATAACCTTCGGCATATTTATTGGTCAAGATAGAACCTTGAGCAGCCATAACAGCCTTAGAGACTACGTTCTCTGAAGCAATCAATTCAATATTATTTTGTTGGCGTTCCTCTTCTTTGGTAATGGCATTCCAAAGATCAGCATCATATGCTTTAAAATCATCTTTGTCAAAAATCATAGCTTTTCTCCTTTAATTAACTTAATAAATCGTTTCTGCACTTTATCACAAGTATAACCAACTCTTTCATAAAATGCATGAGCACCAAGACGATGGTCTGCAGAGTTTAAACGTATAAACTTGTAGCCACGTTTTTCTGCTTCCTGTTCCAATCCTTGGAGCAAAACTTTCCCGATGCCCTTACCTTGCATTTGGGGTACCACTGCTAAAGCCAAAATATTAAAACCGGCATTAGAATAAAGGGATTCATAAACCTCAGCATGTACATACCCAAGTATGTCATGGCTGGTCGGTTCCTCAAACCCCAGTAGGAAATGATGTGAGTCTTGGGATAATTTTACTAGTTGACTAGCCGTTTCCTCAGGGCTAAAATCATAACCTAAAGCATCTTTGTTAATCTCATGAATCGATGCAACATCTGTTGCTTTCAAATCACGTAGCATATCATACCTCCTCAAAAAGAATTTCAGGTATCTTGGCAAGGATATCTTCTCGAGTTATCGAACCTTGGCGTAGAATCTTAACCTTGTCGCTAGATAAGTCTAAAATAGTCGAATCTTGACCTGTCAAAAAAGTATCATCTTCTATTCCCAGAACCTCTTGTCCGAAGTCTTTTAGAATCTCTTCAAAGCTAACACCGCTTGTATGTCCTGAAATATTTGCAGACGGGCCGATTAAGGGACCAAACTCACGAATCAATTCTAGAGTGACGGGATGACTCGGCATGCGAAATCCAACAGTCGTCAAGTCTGAATTGACCCAGTAAGGGACCTTGTCATTAGCTCCTAGGATAATGGTCAATGGACCAGGAAGAAAACAATCAACAAGTTTTTGTAAATAAGGTGGCTGATTCTTTGAAAAGTTCAAGATATCGTCTAGATGGGCGACATTGAGATTAAGTGCCTTGTCTCTAGGGCGACGTTTGAGCTGATAAACGTGGTCAACAGCCTTTTCATCCAATGCTTTTGCAAAAAGTCCATAAACTGTCTCCGTTGGCAAAACAACAGCTCCACCTTTTTCCAACTCTTGCTTAATTCTCTCCATCATCAATGACTACCATCCTATCTTGGCTAAATTGGTCTTTGAGCGTTCGAACTCGTTTCTCTGGAAGATTTTTCATAAAGAGAGCCGGTACACTTTGACCTTGTTTATAGCCAATTTCAAGATAAATCTTACCACCATCATTTAGATAGTCCTTGGAGTCTTCCGCGATTCTACGGTAGATAGCTAGGCCATCCTCGTCAGCAAAAAGTGCCAAATGTGGTTCTGAATGCAAAACATTCAAGCCGACTTCTACCTCATCTGCTAGAGAAATGTATGGTGGATTGGATACAATTATATCATATTTTGAAGAAATTTCGAAGAAACAGTCAGATTTGATAAAAGAGAGATTTAGATTTTGAGCGTTAGCATTCTCTGTTGCAAGCTCTAATGCATCCTGTGAAATATCCGCTGCCGTAACCGACCAATCTGGCCTATTTTTCGCTAAAGCAAGGGCTATTGCTCCACTCCCTGTTCCAATATCCAGAACTTTGAGATTGTCCTTTAGATTCTCGGCTAGGATGAGCTCCACCAACTCTTCTGTCTCTGGGCGAGGAATCAAAACTCGCTCATCTACTTTTAACTGCATCCCAAAAAATTCAGCATGTCCAATAATGTACTGGGCGGGTATATGATTTGCCAATTTCTTGAAAATTTCCTCCACAAATTGCTTCTCTTCCTCTGTTACTTCTTGCTGAAGGGTAAAGACGAAATCTGTAAAAGATAGATTTTTTAGGCTACGATAGACAAAGGAGAGGCTTTCTGCTTCCTCTCCTTGTGCTATTAACTTTTCCTCAAAATCTTTAAAAATTTGAGCTAGTTTCATTATTTGTTTAATTCTTCCAATTTTTGTGTTTGGTCATAAAGAACCAAGGCATCAACAACTTCATCCAATTTACCAGCTAGAATTGTATCAAGTTTTTGTAGAGTCAAGCCGATACGATGGTCTGTTACACGGTTTTGTGGGAAGTTATAAGTACGGATACGCTCTGAACGATCACCAGTACCGATTGTCGACTTACGCTCAGCATCTTGCTCATCTTGAGCAATCTGAGCAAAGTGGTCTGCTACACGCGCACGAATGATCTTCATGGCCTTCTCACGGTTTTTCTGCTGGGTACGTTCTTCCTGCATCTCAACCTTGATATTGGTTGGCAAGTGAACGATACGAACGGCAGTTGCAACCTTATTGACGTTCTGTCCACCAGCACCAGATGCATGGTAGATATCCACACGAAGGTCTTTGGGATCAATATCGTACTCTACTTCTTCTACCTCAGGCATGACAAGGACAGTTGCTGTCGAGGTATGAACACGACCTTGGCTTTCTGTCACAGGGACACGTTGCACACGGTGGGCACCTGACTCGTACTTAAGCTTAGAGTATACTGACTGACCTGAAACCATGGCAACCACTTCTTTGAAACCACCGACACCGTTCATAGATGCTTCCATAACTTCAAAGCGCCAGCCTTGGGCTTCAGCATACTTTTGGTACATTGTTAGAAGGTCACCAGCAAAAAGTGCTGCCTCATCTCCACCAGCAGCTCCACGGATTTCAAGGATGATGTTCTTGTCATCGTTTGGATCTTTTGGAAGGAGCAATATTTTCAATTTTTCTTCATACTCTTCTTTTTCTGCTTTAGCATCCTTGAGTTCTTGCTTGGCCATTTCTTCCAAGTCAGCATCTCCGCCTGATTCCTTAATCATCTCTTCAGCGTCAACGATGTTTTGGAGGACTTGTTTGTATTCACGGTAGGCGGTTACGGTGTCACGAGTTGAAGCTTCCTCTTTTGAAAGCTCCATGAAACGCTTGGTATCAGAGACCACATCAGGGTCGCTCAGCAATTCTCCTAATTCTTCATAACGGTCTTCTACAGCTTGTAGTTGATCATAGATGTTCATTCTTATTGATTCTCCTTATTGATTTCAGGGGCAAAATAATGTTTACGGCAAACCGAGATATAGGTTTCATTACCACCTATCTGGATTTGTTCACCATCGTAGACTGGCAGACCGTCCTGCGTGCGCAACACCATGGTCGCCTTTTTCTTACAATACTGACAAATGGTTTTGATTTCATCAATTTTATCTGCTAATAACAATAGATGTTTAGATCCTTCGAACAGCTCATTGCGAAAGTCATTCTTCAAACCGAATGCCATAACA
Organism: Streptococcus pseudopneumoniae; assembly: GCF_001074155.1. GTDB lineage: Bacteria > Bacillota > Bacilli > Lactobacillales > Streptococcaceae > Streptococcus > Streptococcus pseudopneumoniae_A. Next base: position 2,276 of record NZ_JUUZ01000025.1, on the reverse strand, counting down.
GGTATGTCTAACTCATCGACGACACGAGCTAAATCATAAACATGATGACGCTTCAGAAACTGGGCTTCATCAACCAGAACACAGTAGGGCTTTTCAGGTAAATCTCGAATAAATCCAAAAATATCCGTAGTATCATCGATAGCAACTGCTGGTCGCTTCATGCCAATCCGACTCGACACATAGCCTATACCATCTCTTGTATCCAGAGCCGAAGTCATGATCACAACTCCCTTTCCTTGCTCCTCATAGTTATAGGCTACCTTGAGAATCTCGATGGTCTTTCCTGAATTCATGGTACCATAACGATAATACAACTGTGCCATGTTTCTATTTCACGTCCATTTCTAATTTTCTGCTACATTCTAGTATATCATATTTTCCAAAAGCTTTAAACGGCAAAATGTGGTAAAATAGAAGAAATCAAAAACTAGTGGAGGAAGCTATTATGCCATTTGTACGTATCGATTTATTTGAAGGTCGCACTCTAGATCAAAAGAAAGCCTTAGCAAAGGAAGTAACTGAAGCTGTGGTTCGTAACACTGGTGCACCACAATCTGCTGTTCATGTCATCATCAACGATATGCCCGAAGGAACTTACTTCCCGCAAGGGGAAATGCGCACTAAGTAAAGCTTAAGCGATATGCTTAGGCTTTTCTTTATAAGTGGCATTCGTTGAATAAAAAACTTTATTTTGTTACAATTTTAAGAGATATTAGTAAATAAAAGTCTTCAATTTTTAAAAAGGAATTAACATGATTACACGTGAATTTGATACCATTGTAGCAATCTCGACACCGCTTGGTGAAGGAGCCATTGGTATTGTCCGCTTGAGCGGAACAGACAGTTTTGCCATAGCGCAAAAGATTTTTAAAGGCAAAGACTTGAGTAAGGTTGCTAGCCACACACTGAACTACGGCCACATTGTTGACCCTTTGACTGGTAAAGTTATGGATGAGGTCATGGTTGGAGCTATGAAGTCTCCGAAGACCTTTACTCGTGAGGATATTATCGAGATTAACACCCACGGAGGGATTGCCGTGACCAATGAAATCCTTCAATTGGCTATCCGTGAAGGGGCTCGCATGGCAGAACCTGGTGAGTTTACCAAACGTGCCTTCCTAAACGGTCGTGTAGACTTGACTCAGGCTGAAGCTGTTATGGATATCATCCGTGCTAAGACTGACAAGGCCATGAATATAGCAGTCAAACAACTTGATGGATCCCTATCTGACCTCATTAACAATACTCGTCAGGAAATTCTCAATACCTTGGCTCAAGTCGAGGTTAATATCGACTATCCTGAGTATGACGATGTGGAAGAAGCCACTACTGCTGTTGTCCGTGAAAAAACTTTGGAATTTGAACAACTCTTGACCAATCTACTAAAAACTGCACGTCGTGGGAAAATCCTCCGCGAAGGAATCTCAACGGCCATCATTGGTCGTCCTAACGTTGGGAAGTCAAGTCTACTCAATAACCTCCTGCGCGAAGATAAAGCCATTGTAACGGATATTGCAGGGACTACTCGAGATGTCATTGAAGAATACGTCAATATCAACGGTGTTCCATTGAAGTTGATTGATACAGCTGGTATTCGTGAAACGGATGATGTCGTGGAACAAATCGGTGTCGAGCGCTCCAAAAAAGCTCTCAAGGAAGCTGATTTGGTTTTACTTGTCTTAAACGCTAGCGAACCCTTAACTACCCAAGACCGACAACTTCTTGAAATTAGTCAAGATACTAATCGAATCATTCTTCTCAACAAAACTGACCTCCCAGAAGCGATTGAAACTGCTGAACTTCCAGATGATGTCATTCGTATTTCAGTCCTTAAAAATCAAAACATTGATAAGATTGAAGAACGCATCAATAACCTCTTCTTTGAAAATGCTGGCTTGGTCGAGCAAGATGCTACCTATCTATCTAACGCCCGTCATATTTCATTAATCGAAAAGGCTGTTGAAAGCTTACAAGCAGTTAACGAAGGTCTTGAACTGGGTATGCCAGTTGATCTGCTTCAAGTTGATTTAACTCGAACCTGGGAAATTCTTGGCGAGATAACTGGTGATGCTGCGCCAGATGAGCTTATTACCCAGTTGTTTAGTCAATTTTGTCTGGGTAAATAACATAAAAACTAAGTCAAAAAATACTAGTCACCTAAAAAGAGGTTGGGACAAAAAGATCCCGACCTCACTTTTTATTATCAATCATAATTTGACGCGGTAGCTGATTGAACTTTTTGTTCGTCTTTTAGACTCCAAAAAGCTCCTAATCAT
>NZ_JUUZ01000024.1 GCF_001074155.1 Streptococcus pseudopneumoniae | reverse complement strand
AAGCCCTAGAACGCCGGAAGTAGTTGGGGGTTGCCCCCTGTGAGATATGGAAGTCGCTTAGCTCGAGGGAGTTTAGCTCAGCTGGGAGAGCATCTGCCTTACAAGCAGAGGGTCAGCGGTTCGATCCCGTTAACTCCCATAGGTCCCGTAGTGTAGCGGTTATCACGTCGCCCTGTCACGGCGAAGATCGCGGGTTCGATTCCCGTCGGGACCGTAATAACGAAAGTTATTTGACTCGTTAGCTCAGTTGGTAGAGCAATTGACTTTTAATCAATGGGTCACTGGTTCGAGCCCAGTACGGGTCATATTTGCGGGTTTGGCGGAATTGGCAGACGCACCAGATTTAGGATCTGGCGCTTAACGGCGTGGGGGTTCAAGTCCCTTAACCCGCATAATAGAAATCAGCCGGCTTAGCTCAGTTGGTAGAGCATCTGATTTGTAATCAGAGGGTCGCGTGTTCAAGTCATGTAGCCGGCATTTTTTTTAATATAAACCAGAGTCGATGCGAACGTAGTTCAGTGGTAGAACACCACCTTGCCAAGGTGGGGGTCGCGGGTTCGAATCCCGTCGTTCGCTTATAGAGGCCGGGGTGGCGGAACTGGCAGACGCACAGGACTTAAAATCCTGCGATTGGTAACGATCGTACCGGTTCGATTCCGGTCCTCGGCATATATTGAAGAGCACCCTTAGCTCAACTGGATAGAGTACCTGACTACGAATCAGGCGGTTAGAGGTTCGACTCCTCTAGGGTGCATTAAACATTTACTTCGGGAAGTAGCTCAGCTTGGTAGAGTACTTGGTTTGGGACCAAGGTGTCGCAGGTTCGAATCCTGTCTTCCCGATTG
>NZ_JUUZ01000023.1 GCF_001074155.1 Streptococcus pseudopneumoniae | reverse complement strand
GCGTCTTGCTCGACAATCCAAAGACAATTGAGAGGCTAGGACTTTTGTCCCAGCCTCTTTTTTAGTAGCTGGGATTTTGTACAGGTTTTATCTCTTATTTCTCAACACGTGATTTGTTGGCGATATCAGCTAGGATTGCTGCTACAAACTCATCATGTTTAATCATTAAAACGATATCTCCTTTCAGAGGAGATATCGTTTTTCTTCTTCGGATAAGGATACAAAAAATTCTTCCGTTCTCTATCTTTTAAATTAATTGATTTCTTCAGAGAAAGACTGTAAAATTTTTGATATAATATCAAGGATGGACTGATGGATATTTAATACTCTTCGAAAATCAAATTCAAACCACGTCAGCGTCGCCTTACCGTACTCAAGTACAGCCTGCGGCTAGCTTCCTAGTTTGCTCTTTGATTTTCATTGAGTATAAAGGATAATTTTCAAAAGAATGACAGGTGAGAATTAAAAATATGTAAGATTGGACAGAAGTCTCTCTACCATCATCCATGCAGAAACAAGATTATATGAAATAAAAGGAGTAATCAATGACTGGAAACTATTCAACACGTGAATTCCGCGAGAAACTATATGATGACCTTCATGTTCGATTAAGAGATACACTGATTTTGATGTGTTCGATTTTTATTGCCTCTATAGGTCTAAATATGAATTCAACAGCAGTCGTTATTGGAGCCATGCTGATTTCCCCTCTTATGACACCGATTGTTGGACTGGGGTTTGGTTTAGCTATTTTTGATACGCGTTTAATCAAGCAATCTCTACAGGTTTTACTTACTCAAGTATTGGTCAGTTTGCTTGTATCGACTCTATATTTCTGGATTTCTCCCTTATCTTATGCAAGTAGCGAGTTGATTGCACGAACCTCTCCAACCATTTGGGATGTTCTCATTGCTATCGCGGGTGGGATAGCAGGTTTCATTGGTTCAAGGAAAAAAGAAGCAAACAATATCGTACCAGGAGTAGCCATCGCAACAGCTCTGATGCCACCTATCTGCACTGCAGGATATGGTTTAGCTAATGGAAATGTACGATTTTTATTTGGGGCTCTTTATCTTTTCTTGATCAACTGTGTCTTTATCATGATAATCAACATTGTTGGAACAAGATTTTTGATGAGAAAATCTCCCTTAAGTTCATTTAATGAGCTAAACATTAACATGAAAATTGGGTTGATATCCTTGATTGTATTATTGGTCCTTCCAGCCAGCTATTCAGCAGTCACTCTGACGATGGATCAAGCGCGAAAAGATGGGATCAAACAGTTTGTAGGAAATGAGTTCGCCAATCATACGGTCATTAATCAAGTCTACAAGTCAAGTAATAATGAATTGGTCTTGACGGTTGTTGGAGATCCGATTTCAGAAGAAGAATTAGAAACCATTAGCCAAAAGCAAGCCTCTTACGGTATTCAATCTGTTCAATTGAAAGTCAAGCAATTCAACAATTCGACAAAATTAGATAGTGAGACGATCAAGGAATTTTACGAAAACATTGACAAGTATATCGATCAAAAACTCTCTGAAAAAGATTCACAAGATGACATCGTAAAAGAAATTGAGGCAGACAAGGACTGAGGATATTGACCTTATCTAACTCATGGAAGCAAATCTTGGGAGGATATCCTATATCCAAAAGTTAATGGATAAAAGAATTGTTGATGAGAATACTATTTGTAGTGGCTTGACCAATCATTACTAACTCAGGTTAAACAAAATAGAAAAGCAACAACTGAAATAGTTGTTGCTTTTTCTTACTGAAAAATGTTTCTCAGACTGTGATCGTTTTATTTTTCAACTCGTGATTTGTTAGCGATGTCTGTAAGAATCAATTCTACAAATGCATCTACCGGCATGGTTTCTGTTTCTTTTTGACCATAACGGCGAACGTTTACGGCTTGCTCTTCCATTTCCTTGTCACCAACAATCAATTGGTAAGGAATTTTTTGAGTTTGAGAAGCACGAATCTTGAACTGCATTTTTTCATTGCGTTCATCCACATCGGCACGGACACCACGGTCACGAAGTTTCTTAGCCACTTCCCAAGCGTAGTCCACGTGTTTCTCATTAGATACTGGGATGAGGGTTACTTGATGAGGTGCAAGCCATGTTGGGAAGGCACCCTTGTAGTTCTCAATCAAGATAGCTGTGAAGCGTTCCATAGTTGAGATAACCCCACGGTGGATCATAACTGGGCGATGTTCTTCACCATCAGCTCCGATGTATTTAAGGTCGAAGCGTTCTGGAAGCAAGAAGTCAAGCTGAATCGTAGAAAGTGTTTCTTCTTTACCGAGAGCTGTCTTGACTTGGATATCCAATTTTGGTCCGTAGAAGGCAGCTTCACCTTCAGCTTCAAAGTAGTCAAGTCCCATGTCATCCATAGCTGATTTCAACATACGTTGAGCGTTTTCCCACATTTCATCATTATCAAAATATTTGTGAGTATCTTGAGGATCACGATATGATAAACGGAAACGATAGTCAGTCAAGTTGAAATCTTCGTAAACATCTATAATCAATTGAAGCGTACGTTGGAATTCATCTTTAATTTGTTCAGGTGTTACGAAAGTGTGACCGTCATTAAGTGACATTTCACGTACACGTTGAAGCCCTGTGAGAGCACCAGATTTTTCATAGCGGTGCATCATACCGATTTCAGCAATACGGATTGGCAATTCACGGTAAGAGTGAACGTGGTGTTTAAAGACTTCGATATGGTGAGGACAGTTCATTGGACGAAGAACGAATTCTTCCCCATCACCCATATCCATAGTTGGGAACATATCTTCACGGTAGTGATCCCAGTGACCAGAAGTCTTGTAAAGTTCTACTGAGGCAATTGGTGGAGTGTAGACGTGTTGGTAACCAGCAGCGATTTCCTTGTCGACGATGTAGCGTTCCAATTCACGACGGATAGTCGCCCCATTTGGCAACCAGAATGGAAGCCCTTGACCAACCTCTTGAGAAATCATGAAGAGGTCAAGCTCTTTACCAAGTTTACGGTGGTCACGTTCTTTGGCCTCTTCACGCATTTGAAGGTAGTTTTTCAAGTCTTTCTTGTCGAACCAAGCAGTACCGTAAATCCGTTGCATCATAGCGTTATCGCTATTTCCACGCCAGTAAGCACCTGCTACATTGAGAAGGTGGAAGATTTGGATACGACCAGTTGATGGGACGTGTGGGCCACGGCAGAGATCCACGTATTCACCTTGACGGTAGATGGTCAAGCCACCCTCGTCTTCAGAGTGTTCTTCGATCAATTCAAGCTTGTAAGGGTCGTTTTTGAAGATTTCACGGGCTTCATCTTTTGTCACTTCTTCACGAATAGATGGGAAGTTTTCTTTAACGATTTTTTGCATTTCTTCTTCGATACGAGGAAGATCTTCGTTAGAGATTTGACCAGCTTGGTTATCAGTATCGTAGTAGAAACCATCTTCGATAGCTGGACCGACACCCAAGTGAATGTCTGGGAAAAGGCGACGAGCGGCTTGTGCAAACAAGTGTGCAGCTGAGTGACGCAAGATTGGAAGGGCATCTTCGTGATCAGGTGTCACGATTTCGATGCTTCCATCTTCAGTGATGGCACGAGTAGTGTCGATGAGTTTGCCGTTGAATTTACCAGCAAGAGCTTTTTTAGCTAGGGAATTGCTGATAGATTGTGCAATTTCAAAAGTTGTCACGCCAGATTCGAATTCACGAACAGCGCCATCTGGGAAAGTAATCTTAATCATGATGTTCTCCTTAAATTAATTTCGTAAGTAATGTTTGGAAAGAGGTGTATTTAAGCAAAGGATGAATAGAAAAAAGCGACCTCCTCGAAAGGACGTCGCAACGTGGTTCCACCTTCATTTATGTTCCTCAAAAAAGAGGGACACCTCTGATTGGCTCTAACGTGGCCACCGTTTTATGTTTGCATAAAAGTCAGTAGAGTAGTATCAGTTTAGTCTTCCTATGCGTTCTCAGCAACCACGCACTCTCTGGTAGAAAGGGGCTAAGTGACTTGTCTCTATGCATTATTATAGCATGATTGTGAGATTTTTCAAGGATTTTGTGAAAGTTTTTTCCTTTTCAGTTTTTGCACTAGATTCTTAATAGCTACACCGACAGCCATACCCGCGAGGGCAAAGATTTCATAGGCTAGGAAGTAGAGAAGGATAAATTCTCCGAAAGTAATGATAGTAAAGCAAAAGACCAAGCCAACTCCAATTAACCACCAAACTGAAAACTTGAAACGATAAGAGTAGAATAGTGATACTATGAAAGTCACCAGTGGAGAGAAGATAATAACGTTGCCGATGGTGAGCTCTTTTAAGATATAGTTTTTAGTAATAGTCCATAATAACAGCTCATAAAGTGGCCAATAAAAGAAAAATATGACCAGATAGTAGGGGAGATATTGCGAGAATTTACGCATGGTAATCACCTCTCTTTTTAAGATGTCAACTTAGATATCCTTCCTATAACTATTATAGCACTTTTGCGGTAAGAATAGTAAATCAGTTGACAAAGAACTTAGTTCTTGGTAGAATAAGAAATGTCGTAAAGACAAATAACTTCTTCTTGGTTACAGGCATGCCAACCTGTCACTCGGATGAAGCCAAATAAAAAGGAGAAACATCATGGCAATCTCAAAAGAGAAAAAAAATGAAATCATTGCACAATATGCACGTCACGAAGGTGATACAGGTTCAGTAGAGGTTCAAGTTGCTGTCCTTACTTGGGAAATCAACCACCTTAACGAACACATCAAACAACACAAAAAAGACCACGCTACTTACCGTGGATTGATGAAGAAAATCGGTCGCCGTCGTAACTTGCTTGCATACTTGCGTAAAAACGACGTTAACCGTTACCGTGAGTTGATCAACTCTCTAGGACTTCGTCGTTAATTCAAGATACAAAGGCCGTCAAAAGCACAAAGCAAAAATAGGAAAATTGACGAAGAAACTTCAGTTTCTAGGAGATTTTATCTTTTTTGCCAAGTGCTTAGGCCGTGTTCAATTGAGCACATCTTGAAAATAAAGCTACTCAACTAGAGTAGCTTTTTATTTTTGTCACCTTACCTCGATATACTCAAGTATAATCTTCGGTTACGGTTCCTAGCACTGTAAGGTAAAATAAACCAGAATGATCTCCCTCCGGGGAGATTTTTTGTTTCACTAAGATTTAATCCCGAGTTCAAATCAGCTCTCTGACTTCAGGGGGCTTTTTTTGTGTGTATTTTTCTAGTCTTGTTCCTGATTTAGAAATGTGGTATACTAATTATGAAAATTGTCTAAATTTTTAATTTTTGTTAAAGGAGGGTTTCATGCTTTCCAAATTTTCTGGAAGCCATCAAAACCTGAGATATTGTTTTTTACTAGCTATCCTGTTAGGAGCTTTGGGGATTTCTCTGTTTCTGGCAGTTTCTATGGGGTCTGTTCAAATTAGCTTGAGTGATACCTATCGGATAATTTTGAGTCAGTTAGGGGCTCCTTTTGAGATAGGAGACATTTCAAAGTCTACGCTTGCTATTGTTTGGAATATGAGATTGCCACGGGTTTTTCTTGCTTTGATTGTTGGTGCAGGCCTTTCCATGTGTGGTAGTGTCATGCAGTCAACGGTCAACAATCCAATAGCAGAGCCCTATGTATTAGGAATTTCAGCCGGGGCAACCTTTGGAGCAACTTTGAGTATTATTCTTGGATTTAAAGTTATGATTGGTCTAGGTTCTTTCCTAGGAGCGATTTTAGCAACAGTTGCAGTTCTTCTCATTGCGTCCATGCAGGGTAGGATGACAACTTCTAGCTTAATCTTATCGGGTACGGTAGTGAATGCCCTATTTTTGGCTTTTTCAAACTTTATTATCTCTATTGGGGCCAATGCTGATAGCGTTATGACCATCAAGTTTTGGACCATGGGTTCTTTAGCGGGGACCTCATGGGGTCACTTAACCTTGCCAACTATAATCGTGGGAATAGCCTTTTTATTTTTTTCTACTCAATACCGTGTTTTCAATGCCATGATGATGGGAGATGAGGCTGCTTTAACTTTGGGAATTCCCTTGCGTTTTTATTGGTATCTCTATGTGACGATTGTAGCTGTGATGACGGCTATCTTGGTATCGACCTGTGGGATTATCGGTTTTGTCGGTTTGATTACACCACATTTGGCCCGAAGTTTGGTAGGAACAAACTACAAAAGGCTTTTTCCGATAGCAACCTTACTAGGCGCCCTCTTTGTCGTCTGGGCAGATGTCTTTGCTCGCGTTTTGATTCAAAATGCTGAACTACCGATTGGAATTTTCACGGCTCTAGTAGGTGCACCTTTCTTTATCTACATGGTTGCAAGTAGACGAAGGGAGGTGAGAGTCTGATATGGACTTAATGTGCCAGGATATTCACTTTGGAATCGGAGAAAAAAAGATTCTCAAAGGAGTCTCACTTAAACTTGAGGGAGACCAATTTCATACTATTTTGGGACCAAATGGAAGTGGAAAGACCAGCTTGCTGAAACTCTTCTATCGACAGGAAAAGCCGAATCAGGGCTTGATTTCATTAAATGGGAAGCCTCTAGACCAGATGAGCGTCAAAGAAACGGCAAAGCAGATGGCAGTCATCACGCAGTTTAATCAACTTCAGTTTGATTGTACGGTTGAGGAGATTGTCATGCTGGGTAGAACTCCCCATCTCGCTTTCTTGCAAAAGGAAAAAGAAAAAGACTTTGCTTTGGTTGAGGATGCGCTGGTCAAGGTAGATCTGCTCGAAAAGAGAAATCGACTCTACTCTTCTTTGTCAGGAGGAGAGAAGCAGCGGGTTCTGTTAGCACGCGCCTTGGCCCAAGAGCCGACCCTCTTGCTCTTAGATGAACCGACCAATCATTTGGATATCAAGTATCAGCTAGACTTATTGACCATTGTCAAAAATCTTCAGATCAATGTGCTAGCTGTCTTGCATGATATTCAGCTAGCTTGTCGCTATTCAGACTATCTCTACCTAATGAAAGAAGGGGAGATTGTTTACCAAGGTTCTCCAAAAGAGACCATCACACCCGAGTCATTGCAGGCTGTCTATGGCGTTCAAAGTAAGGTAACTTGGACAGAAGATCAGCAGGCCATGATTCACTATTTATAAAAATTAAAAAGGAAAATAAAAACATGAAAAAAACACTCAGTATTTTACTTGTAACAGTAGCTACCTTATCTTTGGCAGCTTGTAGTAACGCATCTAAAGAAACAGCAACGGCACCGGCTACAACAGAAGCTAGTCAAAAAGCTAATACAGAAACCAGCTATCCTGTAACTATCAAAACTTATGATGCTAAAGGAAACGAAGTCGAACAAGTCTTTGAAAAGGCACCTGAAAAGGTCATCACCAATAACCTCTCAACAACTGAAATCCTACTTGAATTCGGTTTGCAAGATAAAATTGCTGGCATGCTCAATCCTGATAATGCTGTAACTGGTAAATACAAGGATGCTATTGAAGCCATCCCTCACATTGGTGATAAAAAATCTGTCTCACAAGAAACAGTTCTTTCTTATGAACCAGATGCCTTGATGGGACGCAACATGATGTTTTCTGAAAAGTCAATGGGAACCATTAGTGCTTGGAATGAAAACAAAATCCCTGTTTATACGCAAAAAGCTTCACTATCAACTATCCAACAAGATTTAGGAAATATCGTAGAAGATGTGAAGAATCTTGGTACTATTTTTAATGTTCAAGACAAGGCTAATCAATATGCAGAGCAATTACAAGCTAAAATCGATGCGGTTAAAAAAGCTAACCCAGAAACACAGGGTGAAAAGAAAAAAGCTCTGATTATGGTGGCCTACAATGACGAAACCTTTGGTGCTTACAAGTCAGCCCTTCAGGAAAGCTTGCTCAATCAACTTGGTTATACCAATGTCGCAACAGGAACTTCTGGCTTGACCTTGGAAAATCTAGTATCAATGGATCCAGAGTTGATTATCTATGTAACCAGCGACCGCAATCAAAAGTTAGATGAAAAAGCAGTGGATTTGATGAAGGCAAATGCTGTTTTGGAAAATGTCCCAGCAATCAAGAATCAAAAAATCATGACTATCTCTTACGATGAGTTGATGGATTACGGTCCTGCAGTGATTGATTCCCTTGAAAAAATCAATGACTTTATCAAGAAATAAGGAGTTTAACTGGGAAGGGATTCGAGTTAGGGTCAGTCTTCCTTCAAACTATGATCCTCAACAAGCCTACCCAGTTGTGCTCTTAAACGATGGGGAACTGGATTATTTATCAGACCTATCCCAATCTGTGATTTTGGTGGGGTTGATTCCAGAAAATCGTCTGGATGACTTTACACCCTGGCAGTCTAGAGCTTTGAAAGGAGGAGCGCCAGACTTTGGTGGGAAGGTAGACCAATACCATCAGAAGCTCTTTCAAGGAATTCTAACAACTCTAAAAAAAGACTACTTAATAGATGAAAGTAGGATTGCTTATGGTGGTTATTCACTGGGTGGTCTTGCTGCTGTCTATAGTCTCTATAGTAGTTATCTTCCTGCGACCTGTATCTTTTCTATCTGTGGTTCCTTCTGGTATCCAGACTTTACAGAATATTGTAGGGAACATGACTTGATACAGAGCCAAAGCCTGATTTATCTGCAAAATGGTCAGACAGAAGGTGCCAATCATTCCAATCGTCTGTCTAAGGCTCCTATTTATGCCAGAGATATACATGATCTGATTTCAGAGAAAGTCCCTTCGACTTATTGCACATTTGATGCTTATGGGCATCATGAAGCTCTTAAGGAACGTTATCACTATTTTTGTGATTGGCTGAGAGACGAATGGAAGCTCAATTAATCCTATAACACTCCTTGTTCATCGTAACTAGGAGTGTTTCTTATGTATGCTTGGTTGTTAAAATGTTCATGGTATTATTCTTGACGGAAATCCATCCCCTGTAATAGACTAAATTATGGTATAATGAGTAGATAGATAGAATCGAGGAAATTATGTCATTTACACAATTTAAATTTAAAAAATATATAGAAAAAGCCTTGGAGGAGTTGAAATTTACGACTCCTACCGAGGTTCAGGAAAAGTTGATTCCTATTGTCCTGGCAGGTCGTGACTTGGTTGGTGAATCAAAAACAGGTTCAGGTAAGACTCATACTTTCTTGTTACCGATTTTCCAACAGTTGGATGAAGAGAGCGATAGCGTGCAGGCAGTTATCACAGCTCCAAGTCGTGAATTAGCGACTCAGATTTATCAAGCTGCTCGTCAGATCGCAGCTCATTCAGATGTTGAGATTCGTGTTGTGAACTATGTTGGTGGTACAGACAAGGTCCGTCAGATTGACAAATTAGCAAGTAATCAACCACATATCGTTATCGGAACACCAGGTCGTATCTATGATTTGGTCAAGTCTGGTGACCTTGCTATTCACAAGGCTAAGACCTTTGTAGTAGATGAAGCTGACATGACCTTGGATATGGGATTCTTGGAAACAGTTGATAAGATTGCAGGTAGTCTTCCTAAGGACTTGCAGTTTATGGTCTTTTCAGCAACCATTCCACAAAAACTGCAACCATTCTTGAAAAAATACCTGTCCAATCCTGTCATGGAGAAAATCAAGACCAAGACCGTTATCTCTGATACCATTGACAACTGGTTGATTTCGACAAAGAGTAGAGACAAGAACGCTCAGATTTATGAGTTGACTCAAGTCATGCAGCCGTATCTCGCCATGATTTTTGTCAATACAAAAACTCGTGCGGATGAATTGCACAGCTACCTAACAGCTCAAGGATTAAAGGTGGCTAAGATTCATGGGGATATTGCACCTCGTGAACGCAAACGGATCATGAATCAGGTGAAAAATCTTGATTTTGAGTATATCGTAGCAACTGACCTGGCTGCGCGTGGGATTGACATCGAAGGTGTCAGCCACGTTATCAATGATGCTATTCCACAAGACTTGTCCTTCTTTGTCCACCGTGTTGGACGAACTGGACGTAATGGTCTACCAGGTACAGCCATTACCCTCTATCAACCAAGTGACGACTCAGATATTCGTGAGTTGGAGAAATTAGGAATCAAGTTTACTCCTAAGGTGGTTAAAGATGGAGAATTCCAAGACACTTATGACCGTGATCGTCGTGCCAATCGTGAGAAGAAACAGGAAAAACTGGATATCGAAATGATTGGTCTAGTTAAAAAGAAAAAGAAAAAAGTCAAACCAGGCTATAAGAAGAAAATCCAATGGGCTGTCGATGAAAAACGCCGTAAGACCAAGCGTGCAGAAAGTCGTGCCCGTGGACGTGCAGAACGTAAAGCTAAGCGTCAAACGTTTTAAAAATGAAACAGTAGGACTAAGTGGTCTTACTGTTTTTTTGATACAGGAATTAAGACTTTTGTTGTTAAATTGTTGTTAAAGTAAAATAAAAAGCCTTAGAAAGATTGATTTCTAGGCTTTTTTTAACTAATTAACTCTACTCCCACTCTACAGTTGCAGGTGGTTTACTTGTGATATCGTAGACGATACGGTTAACGTGGTCAACTTCGTTTACGATACGAACTGAGATTTTTTGGAGAACTTCCCAAGGGATCTTAGCGAAGTCAGCTGTCATTCCATCGATAGAAGTGATAGCGCGGATAGCGATGGTGTAGTCGTAAGTACGGCCGTCTCCCATAACACCTACTGAACGAACGCCAGTGTTAACAGTGAAGTATTGCCAGATGTCGCGGTCAAGGCCAGCTTTAGCGATTTCTTCACGAAGGATAGCATCTGATTCACGAACAGTTTCTAGTTTTTCTTCAGTGATTTCTCCCATGACACGGATAGCAAGTCCTGGTCCTGGGAATGGTTGGCGCCACACGATGTGGTCTGGCATGCCAAGTTCAGTACCTAGTGCACGAACTTCGTCCTTGTAAAGAGTGTTGAGTGGCTCGATCAGTTCAAACTGCATGTCTTCTGGAAGTCCACCAACGTTGTGGTGAGACTTGATAGTTTGAGCAGTATCCGTACCAGACTCAATCACGTCAGTATAGAGTGTCCCTTGAGCAAGGAATTTCACATCTGTTAGTTTGCTTGCCTCATCGTCAAAGACATAGACAAACTCGTTACCGATAATCTTCCGTTTTTGTTCGGGATCAGATACACCAGCCAATTTATCAAGGAAACGTTTGGCAGCGTCTGCCTTAACGATATTGAGACCAAACTTACCACCAAGCATATCCATAACTTGATCAGCTTCCCCTTTACGGAGAAGACCGTGGTCTACAAAGATACAGATCAACTGATCGCCGATTGCTTTTTGGAGAAGAACCCCAACAACAGAAGAGTCAACACCACCAGAAAGTCCGAGGAGAACACGTTTGTCTCCAACTTTTTCACGGATTTGTTTGATTTGCATCTCGATGAAGTTATCCATAGTCCAGTCACCTTTGGCACCACAGATATTTAAAGCAAAGTTACGCAAAATATCATAACCGTGAACTGAGTGGCGAACTTCTGGGTGGAATTGGATACCGTAAATTTTCTTATCAGGGTTTTCAATAGATGCATAAGGACAGTCTGCAGAAGTTCCAGTACGAACAAAGTCAGCAGGAATTTCCGTAACAGCATCACCGTGGCTCATCAAAACAAGTTGCTCATCTGGAGTACCCGCAAAAAGAGCTGATTCTGTGTGAGTCAATGTTGATTGACCGTATTCTCGGTTACCAGCGTCGCCGGCAGGAACAACCTTACCACCAAGCTTGTGAGTCAATAGCTGCATACCATAGCAGATTCCCAAAATCGGAATACCGAGTTCAAAAATCTCTGGGTCAATATCAAATGATCCTTCTTCGTAAACAGAGTTTGGACCACCTGAAAGTACAATCCCGATAGGATTGATAGCACGGACTTCGTCAGCCGAAATCTTGTGACTTTTTAGTTCTGAAAAGACACCAATCTCACGGATACGACGTGAGATGAGTTGGTTGTACTGGCTACCATAGTCCAGTACGATGATCTTTTCGACATCTTGCAAATCAGTTGAAATGTTGCTCATCTTTTCCCTTTCTTCAAAGAAATATCTTCTTGAATATTCTATCATAAAAGGGTTAGAATTACCAACTAAACAAGTGCGGTTTGACTTTTCCCTATGAGTTACGGTACAATGGAAAAAATAAAGAAAAGAAGTGATCAAGCATGTTACCAGCTTATATGAAAATCCACGACCAAATCAAGAAAGACATTGATGAGGGAAGTTGGAAAATTGGGGAAAGACTTCCAAGTGAGCGAGATTTAGCAGAAGAATTTGCCGTTAGCCGCATGACCTTACGTCAAGCAATCTCTCTTTTGGTTGAAGAAGGGGTTTTGGAACGACGTGTAGGTAGTGGGACCTTTGTTTCAAGCACACGTGTTCAGGAAAGAATGCGTGGAACAACTAGTTTTACGGAGATTGTTAAAGCTCAAGGGAAAACTCCGTCTAGTCACTTGATTTCTTATCGTCGAACCATTCCAAATGAGCAAGAAGTGGCTAAACTAGGTTTACTGCCAACTGACAATATCATTCGTATGGAGCGTGTTCGTTATGCGGATAAGGTTCCTGTTGTCTATGAAGTGGCGTCGATTCCTGAGAAATTTATCAAAAATTTCAAAAAAGAAGAAGTAACCAAGCACTTCTTTCAAACCTTGCAAGAGCATGGTTATCGAATTGGTAAATCTCACCAGGCCATATACGCACGTTTAGCAAAAGAAAAGATAGCTCATTACCTAGAAGTTGAAAAAGGACATGCTATTTTAGGTTTGACTCAGGTTTCTTACTTTGATGACGGAACGGCTTTTGAGTATGTAAAGAGCCAATACGTCGGAGAACGGTTTGAATTTTATCTAGAAAATAATTAGTTTATAACATCACTCTTAAAGTAGAAACTCATCTATTTTTAGAGTTTTTATTTGGTTATGATTAGAAAACATTTTCCTAGCAACAAAAATAGCAATCATACGAGTATTTTTCAAAGATTCGTGTTATAATAGTTAGGTTATATGGTCCCGATAAGGTGGTGGGATTGATTGTAAATACTCTACCTACCAGTTCTTTGTAACTCTATAACGAATATTTTTTAAGGGGGGACATTTTTATGTCAGAACGTAAATTATTCACGTCTGAATCTGTATCTGAGGGGCATCCAGATAAGATTGCAGACCAAATTTCAGATGCTATCTTGGATGCTATTTTAGAGCAAGATCCAGAGGCGCACGTGGCTGCTGAAACAGCTGTTTATACTGGTTCAGTACATGTTTTCGGTGAAATTTCAACCAATGCTTATGTCGATATTAACCGAGTGGTTCGTGATACTATTGCAGAAATCGGTTATACCAATACAGAGTACGGTTTTTCTGCGGAGACGGTAGGAGTTCACCCATCCTTGGTAGAACAATCACCAGATATCGCTCAAGGGGTTAATGAAGCCTTAGAAGTTCGTGGAAATGCGGATCAAGATCCACTTGACTTGATTGGAGCTGGAGATCAAGGTCTCATGTTTGGTTTTGCAGTGGATGAAACTGAAGAACTCATGCCATTGCCAATCTCACTCAGCCACAAGTTGGTTCGTCGTTTAGCAGAGCTACGTAAGTCTGGTGAAATTAGCTACCTTCGTCCAGACGCTAAATCTCAAGTTACTGTTGAATATGATGAAAATGACCAACCGGTGCGTGTGGACACTGTCGTTATTTCAACCCAACATGATCCAGAAGTCAGCAATGAACAAATCCATGAGGATGTAATCAACAAGGTCATCAAAGAAGTGATTCCAGCTTCGTACCTTGACGATGAGACTAAATTCTTCATCAATCCAACTGGTCGTTTCGTTATCGGAGGTCCTCAAGGGGACTCAGGTTTGACGGGTCGTAAGATCATCGTGGATACCTATGGTGGTTATTCACGTCATGGTGGTGGTGCCTTCTCTGGTAAGGACGCGACTAAGGTTGACCGTTCAGCTTCTTATGCAGCTCGTTACATTGCTAAAAACATTGTTGCTGCAGGTCTTGCTAAGAAAGCAGAAGTGCAATTGGCCTACGCGATTGGGGTAGCTCAACCTGTATCTGTCCGTATCGATACTTTCGGTACAGGAACAGTAGCTGAAAGTAAACTTGAAAAAGCAGCGCGTCAAATCTTTGACCTTCGTCCAGCAGGAATCATCCAAATGCTTGATCTCAAACGTCCAATCTACCGTCAAACAGCGGCTTATGGACATATGGGACGTACAGATATTGATCTTCCATGGGAACGCTTGGATAAAGTAGAAGCTTTGAAAGAAGCCGTTAAGTAAACTAAAAAAAGATTGGTTTTTAGACCAATCTTTTTTATGTTTAAAATTAGTTATCCAGGATTTTTACAAAAGCCCAGTTTCCAATAGATTTTGTTCCGTATTCTAACATCATCGAATCTAGTAATTCATACTTGTTTTTTTCATAGAAACAAACATTTTTTTCAGTACTAGTAATCAAGCCCAAGCGTTTGCAGCCTTTGGATTTAAGATAAGGTTCAACACCTTCTTGTAGAAAAGCACTCCCGATTCCTTGGTTTTGGATTGAAGAGTTGACTCCTAGCATCATCAAGTACCAATCAAAGTTCCCAGATTTTTTCAAATGTTGTTCAGAGCGATCAACTAAATCTAGATACTTCAAGAGATTGCGGGGGGTAATAAAGCGGAAAAGCTTGACAATACCATTCAACAGATAAGATAGGATGGAAAAATCCTTTTGTTGTAAAAGTGCGATAGCCAGGATTTCCCCATCTCGTTCAGCAACTAGACAAGTCTCTCCTTTGATGTAAAGTCTGGTCAAAAGGCTATACAACAATTCTAAGAATGCTGGGTAATATTCCGGTTTCTTTAAATCATCTTTGATAAGAGTCATGAAAGGGTAGTCCATAAAGGCACCAGCCAACACTTTTCCAATTTTTTGATATTCATCTAGCCTGGCTTCTCTGTATACTATTTCTTTCATATCAAACTCCTTCATTAAAATCTCTCTATCTATTATAACGAAATTTCTCACATTTTTCGATTGAAATGTGAAATTTTCACAAAAAAGCTTTATTCACAATAATTTATTTAAAGATTTAAACAAGAAAAGGTATTAAAAAACCCCGCAGTTTTAACTGTAGGGTAGATTAATTCTATTTTGTAGGGATTGAAATCTCAATCAATTTATCAGAATAGAGGGTTTTAATATTTGCCTTATCAATAGCCTGTTGATTAATTTTACGACTGAGGAAAAATTCTTTGATTATTTCCATTTCTTTTTCCCGGATTGCCCGATGTTTATTGGAAATGAGGATTTCGTAATGAAGTGGAGCCTGAGTAAAAATAACATCTGTATTTCCCGCAGAATAAACCTCTACAAGCGTTGCGTCGGTGCTTTCTAGCTGACTTTTAACAAGTTGCGAGTGTGAATTTGTAGTATTGATAAGCTTCATAGGGTTTCCTCCTGTATTTCTATGTCTATTATAGCACTTTTTAGGAAATTTGGTAAAGATAGTTTAAATTTGATGTTGTTTTTTCCAAGCTTCAATCGCCCATTTGTGGCTTCCACGTTTTAAGTTAGCAATAGCTTCCTCGATTGGGAACCAAGCTAAGTGATTGAAGTCCTCGAGAGGTTTTTGGATTTCTTGATAAGAAGTAGCTTCGTAGAGATAGGCTGGATTGTAGTAGTAGGTATCACGATGACTAGAATAAAAATATTCATCAGCTTGCCCGTAGTAGGTGCCGATTTCAGCTGTAAATCCTAATTCTTCAATTAACTCTCGCTTGAGAGCTTCAAGGTGGTTTTCGCCTTCTTCGATTTCACCTCCTGGTAAGAACCATGCACCATTTGGAGCTTGTACGAGGATAATCTTTTCATGGTTTGCATCAGGTATGACTGCATAAACGCCATATCTATTTTTGTAGGTTACTCCCTCTTTTTTTTCTCCAAATGTTGGATTTGCCATAAAGTTCTCCTTCGTGAGTGCGCTTTCTTTCTATAATAGTAAAGAATGCTCTCACTGTCAAGCAAGAACATTCTTTTGTATGTGAGGAACTAGTCGTTTGACTCGACTGTTTCCGTTTTATTTTTTGACTTAATCACGATTTTACCTTTACTTGTCATGACTGCCTTGAGGTCTTTTTCACTTGGATTTTCAAGGTAGTAGTCTGTAATGGCATCTTCGATATAGTCTTGGATGGTACGACGGAGTGGACGAGCTCCCATTTTTGGATCGTAACCAAGGTCTACAAGTTTTTCTTTCACCTTATCTGTTACATCTAAATGGATGCTATTACTTGAGAGGCGTTTATTGACATCATCCAGCATGAGGTCAACGATTTGTAGGAGATTTTCCTTGCTGAGAGCCTTAAATTCAATAATACCATCAAAGCGGTTCATGAATTCTGGACTAAAGAAGTTACCTAATTCTCCAAGGACAGAGTTGGTACGACCTTCTCTAGCTGCACCAAATCCAACGCTTGCTTCTGCCTTACCTGTACCTGCATTTGAGGTCATGATAATGATGGCATCCTTAAAGCTAACAGTGCGTCCTTGACCGTCCGTTAAACGGCCATCATCCAATACTTGAAGGAACATATGCATGACATCTGGATGGGCTTTTTCAACCTCGTCAAGGAGGATAAGTGAGTAGGGGTTGCGACGCACTTTCTCAGTCAACTGACCTGCTTCATCATAACCTACGTATCCTGGAGGGGCACCGACGAGTTTGGCAACGCTGTGTTTTTCCATGTATTCGCTCATATCAAAGCGAATCATGCTATCAGCAGACCCAAAGAGTTCGATGGCCAGTTGTTTAGAGAGCTCTGTCTTACCGACACCAGTAGGACCAACAAAGAGGAAGCTACCGATTGGACGGTTTGGAGTGCCTAGTCCAACACGGTTACGACGGATAGCCTTAGCAATCTTATCAACTGCATCATCTTGACCAATGACATGAGCCTTGAGGTCGTCTGCTAGATTGATAAGTTGGGACTGTTCTTTTTCTTTCAAATCACCAACTGGAATATTGGTCTTTTGTTCAATAATGTGTTCAATCGTCTTTTCGCTGATGATTGGAGTATCCTGATCCGTTACCTTGGTCTTTTGCATTTCCTTATATTTGGCAATCTGGTCACGGAAGTAGGCTGCTTTCTCAAAATCTTCATCTCGAGTTGCTTGAGCCTTGAGATTTTCTGCTTCGATTAAGCGTTGGTCGATAACCTTTGGATCCACAAAATTCAAGGTTAAGTTCATTTTAGAACCAGCCTCATCTAGGAGGTCAATAGCCTTATCCGGCAAGAAACGATCTTGGATGTAGCGGTTAGAAAGAGTAGCAGCAGCTTCGATAGCAGCATCTGTATAATGAACGTGGTGGTAATCTTCGTATTTCTTTTGGATACCTTTGAGGATAATAATAGTCTCTTCAACCGTTGGTTCATCAACCTTAACAGGTTGCATACGGCGCTCAAGGGCGGCGTCTTTTTCAATGATGCGGTATTCATTGAGGGTAGTAGCACCCACTAACTGAAGTTCTCCACGAGAAAGGGCAGGTTTCAGAATATTTCCTGCATCCATATTGCCGTCTCCGGCAGAACCAGCACCGACAATCTCGTGAATTTCATCGATAAAGAGGATGACATCTTTGCGCTCACGAATTTCTTCCATGAGTTTTTGCATGCGCTCTTCGAACTGGCCACGAATTCCTGTGCCTTGGACAAGACTAACAACGTCTAAACGAATGACTTCTTTCCCTTGAAGTTTGTGGGGAACATCACCATCTACAATTTTTTGAGCGAGGCCTTCGACAACGGCTGTCTTACCAACACCAGGCTCTCCGATAAGGACGGGATTGTTTTTGGTTCTACGGTTGAGAATTTCAATGACACGGATGATTTCTTCGTCGCGACCGATAACAGGATCAACATTTCCACGGCGGGCAATCTCAGTTATATTGATACCGTACTCATCCAAGAGTCCTTTTTCTTGACTAGGAGGAGGTGTTTGAGCTGGCCCGCGATTTTGGGAACCAAAACCACCATTGCCACCATATCCACCACCTGACTGGGTTGGAGGAACATTATTATTTGAAGAAGGTCTAAAGTTATTCAGATCGTTAAAGAAGTCTCCAAATGGATCAAAATCACGATTGTTTAAATCTGTAATGCCTTTAAATAAGCTATTGTTCGGATCTGTTTTGATAATTTTGTAGCAATTTTGGCAAAGATCGATTTGCTTTTGTTGCCCATTAAGATTGGTGTAAAGATGGATCGTTGAGTCGTTGATTTTACAATTTTGACAGAGCATACCACTACCTCGTTTCTTTCTTGGCTTTGACTAAAACAGAAAGGTCAAAAATAGTCAAAGTTCTTTAGTCTCATTATATCATGATTGAAGGGGAAAGCAAGTAAAAAGATTGAGTCTTAGAACTCATGATAAAAGAGTTTTGTAAATGAAATATAGGGATAAAAAGAAAAATCCTATTTGTCATGCAAAAAGGATTTTCATTGGTCAAAGCAGGAGACTTCTCCGGCATTTATTCAATAATTAGTATAAAAGTTCGTAGATTTCCATCGCAATGAGGTCGATGCTATCAAATGTATATGTTTCACGAGCTTCAACGTCACGCAGTGTAAAGAGTGGTCCGTTTTCTTCGTCGTGGTTAAAAGCAACCTCTGCGACAACAACTCCTTCGCGCTCAAAGTTACGTTTCAAGTTACCACCATCTTTAGTCATTGCTTCTAAGCGATTGATGATTCTAACCAAATGTGATTCCATTTTGATTCTCCTCCATTTCTTATCTTTACTATTTTACCATAAACAGACTCTACTTGACTAGAAAAAAACTAAGATTTCTCGCTATTTCTATCATCTTTGAAAATTTATTGAAAATATTAGGAGAAAATGTTGAATTTTTATGCAAAATATGTTATCCTTATACAAGTTTTAAGTTTAAATATTAAAAACAGAAAGTAGAATATCCATGAATTTTTCTTTTTTACCGAAATATCTACCATATTTTAACTATGGAGTCGTTGTAACAATTATCATATCTATCTTGGTGGTCTTCTTGGGGACCATTCTAGGAGTGTTGTTGGCCTTTGCACAACGTTCAAAGATTAAACCACTTGCCTGGTTTGCTAATCTATATATCTGGGTCTTCCGTGGGACTCCGATGATGGTGCAGATTATGATTGCATTTGCCTTGATGCATATTAGTGCTCCGACTATTCAAATTGGAATCTTAGATGTTGATCTGACTCGTTTAATCCCAGGGATTATCATTATCTCTATGAATAGTGGTGCCTATGTATCAGAAACAGTTCGTGCTGGGATTAATGCAGTGCCAAAGGGACAATTAGAAGCAGCTTATTCATTGGGTATTCGCCCTAAGAATGCCATGCGCTATGTCATTTTACCCCAGGCTATCAAGAATATTTTACCAGCCTTGGGAAATGAGTTTATCACTATTATCAAGGATAGCTCGCTCTTGTCAGCTATCGGGGTTATGGAGTTGTGGAATGGAGCTACTACAGTATCAACAACCACCTACCTACCTTTAACACCGCTCTTATTTGCAGCCCTTTACTACTTGATTATGACCTCTATCTTGACACTGGCCTTGAAAGCTTTTGAAAATCGTATGGGACAAGGAGATAAGAAATAATGACTGAAACACTAATTAAAATTGAAAACCTTCATAAAAGCTTTGGAAAAAATGAAGTTTTAAAAGGAATTGATCTTGAAATCAAAAAAGGACAAGTAGTGGTGATTATCGGACCTTCTGGTAGCGGTAAGTCAACCCTCCTTCGTTCGATGAATCTCCTCGAAGAAGCTACTAAAGGAAAAGTTATCTTTGAAGGTGTAGACATTACGGATAAGAAAAATGACCTCTTTGCCATGCGTGAAAAGATGGGAATGGTTTTCCAACAATTCAATCTCTTTCCAAATATGACAGTGAAGGAAAATATCACACTGTCTCCGATTAAGACTAAGGGAGAAAGTAAGGAAGTGGCTGAGAAAAGAGCGCATGAGCTCTTGGAAAAGGTTGGTTTGCCAGATAAGGCAAATGCCTATCCGCAAAACTTGTCTGGCGGGCAACAACAGCGGATCGCTATCGCCCGTGGTCTTGCTATGGAACCAGATGTCCTACTCTTTGATGAACCGACTTCTGCTCTAGACCCAGAAATGGTAGGGGAAGTACTAGCAGTTATGCAAGAACTTGCTCAGTCAGGAATGACCATGGTTATCGTAACGCATGAAATGGGCTTCGCGCGTGAGGTGGCAGATCGTGTGATCTTCATGGCTGACGGTGTTGTTGTTGAAGACGGAACACCAGAGCAAGTCTTTGAACAAACCCAAGAACAAAGAACCAAGGATTTCTTGAGTAAGGTTTTGTAAGAATATCATGAAAAGCTCCAAGTGGGCTTTTTCTTATAGTTTCAGACTATAGGGTATCTTAGGTAAGAAGTGTTAGAATGCCATGCGATTTTTTGTTATAATAGAACATATTTGTTAGAAAAGAGAAAATACATGACACAGATGATTGATGGGAAGGCTTTAGCAACCAAGCTACAAGGACAGTTGGCTGAAAAAACAGCCAAATTAAAGGAAGAGACAGGTTTGCTTCCAGGATTGGTCGTTATTTTAGTAGGAGAAAATCCAGCAAGCCAAGTTTACGTACGCAACAAGGAGCGTTCTGCTATTGCTGCAGGCTTCCAAAGTGAAGTCGTGCGAGTTCCGGAGACCATTACTCAAGAGGAATTGTTAGAATTAATCGCTAAATACAATCAAGATCCAGCATGGCATGGGATTTTGGTCCAGCTTCCATTACCAAAACACATCGATGAAGAAGCTATTTTACTAGCTATTGATCCAGAAAAGGATGTGGATGGTTTCCATCCTCTCAACATGGGACGCCTCTGGTCTGGTCATCCAGTTATGATTCCTTCAACACCTGCAGGAATTATGGAAATGTTTCATGAATATGGGATTGACTTAGAAGGCAAAAATGCGGTCGTAATTGGTCGTTCAAATATTGTTGGGAAACCCATGGCTCAGTTGCTGTTAGCTAAAAATGCAACTGTAACCTTGACCCACTCTCGTACCCACAATCTAGCCCAAGTAGCTTCTAAAGCCGACATTCTTGTAGTAGCAATCGGTCGTGCTAAGTTCGTGACTGCTGACTTTGTCAAACCAGGAGCGGTTGTCATTGATGTAGGGATGAACCGAGATGAAAATGGCAAGCTCTGTGGAGATGTTGACTACGATGCTGTCGCACCAATTGCTAGTCATATCACCCCTGTACCTGGTGGAGTTGGTCCAATGACCATTACCATGCTGATGGAGCAGACTTATCAGGCTGCTTTAAGAACGCTGGATAGAGACTAATCTCTACTACAATCATTAATGAATTTTTAAAAAGCAAGTTCTAATGGACTTGCTTTTTTCTTGCTCTATTTCTACTAAAATTCCAGTAAAACTTCTACAAATTATTGAAAAATTTCTACTATTTTGATATATTAAAAGCATCAATATGTATATGCAAAAATAAGTAAGCGTCTAGAGGGAGGTTTATTTTTTGAGGAGAAATGTAATCGCTTACTAAAACTTAGAAAGGAACCATAATGGATAAGAGATTTTTTGAAAAACGGTGTCATTTTAGTATTCGTAAGTTTGCAATTGGTGCTGCTTCGGTTATGATTGGAGCTAGTATCTTTGGTCTTCAGGTAGCACAAGCAGCTGAAACTGAAACGTCAAGTACCACTGAAGAAACAATTCATCAAGTTCAACCTTTGGATAAACTTCCAGATGATCTAGCTGCAGCCATTGCGAAAGCGGAGCAAAATGGCCCACAAGATTCCGCTACCGAAAAAGAAGAAAAAGATACGAATGAAGTAGCAACACCAGTAACTGAAGATAAAGTAACTGAGGAAACAAGTCCTAAGGAAAAAAAGGAAGCAGAAGTAGTTAGCCCTAAGGAAGAAAAGACTGAAAAACCAGCTGCTGAAGTGAATGAGAAAGAACCTACAGTGGCAGAAGTGAGCACTGAAAAGCCAGCAGTTTTGGAAGAACATACTGCTGAAGCTAATCAGAATAAACCGGTATCTGATGATAAGGCTAAGGAAGAAAAAATATCTTCAACAGAATTACCTCAAGTTACCAAAGAGAAAGAAAAAGAAGACCGACTTTTACAGGAAAGAAAACAAAATTTCAATAAAGACTGGTATTTTAAATTAAATGCTCAGGGTGATTTTTCTAAGAAAGACGTGGACGTTCATGACTGGTCTAAGTTGAACCTTCCTCATGACTGGAGTATCTATTTTGATTTTGACCACAAATCTCCTGCCCGAAATGAGGGTGGTCAATTAAATGGTGGGACTGCCTGGTATCGTAAGACCTTTACTGTAGACGAAGCTGCCAAGGATAAAGACGTCCGTATCAACTTCGATGGCGTTTACATGGACTCTAAGGTCTATGTAAATGGTAAATTTGTAGGTCATTATCCAAGTGGTTACAACCATTTTTCGTATGACATTACTGAATTTTTAAATAAAGATGGCAGTGAGAATACTATTGCTGTTCAAGTTACCAATAAGCAACCAAGTAGTCGTTGGTACTCAGGAAGTGGTATCTATCGTGATGTGACGCTTAGCTATCGTGACAAGGTGCAGGTGGCTGAAAATGGAAATCATATTACAACTCCAAAATTAGCTGAACAAAAAGATGGCAATGTTGAAACTCAAATCCAAAGCAAGATTAAAAATACTGCCAAGACTCTAGCCAAGGTATTTGTGGAGCAACAGATTTTTACTAAGGAAGGTCAAGCTGTTTCAGATTTAGTTCGTTCTGTAACTAAGACTCTATCAGGAAATGAGACAGCTGACTTTAAGCAAACGATTTTGGTTAACAAGCCAACTCTCTGGACAACAAAAAGCTACCATCCTCAGCTCTATGTTCTAAAAACCAAGGTTTATAATGAAGGTCAGCTAGTTGATGTAACAGAAGATACTTTTGGTTATCGTTATTTCAACTGGACAGCTAAAGAAGGCTTCTCACTGAACGGTGAGAGAATGAAATTCCACGGAGTTAGTATCCACCATGATAATGGTGCCTTGGGGGCAGAAGAAAATTATAAGGCAACCTACCGTAAATTAAAACTCCTGAAAGATATGGGAGTTAACTCTATCCGTACGACTCACAATCCAGCAAGTCCACAGTTACTAGATGCTGCTGCTAGTCTAGGACTCTTGGTCCAAGAAGAAGCCTTTGATACTTGGTATCGTGGCAAGAAAACGTATGACTATGGACGTTTCTTTGACCAAGATGCAACCCACCCAGAAGCCAAGAAGGGTGAGAAGTGGTCTGATTTTGACCTGAGAACCATGGTCGAACGTGATAAAAATAATCCATCCATCGTCATGTGGTCACTCGGTAACGAAGTGGATGAGGCTGATGGTGGAAAACGTTCACTAGAAACAGCCAAGCGTTTGAAAGCTGTTATCAAAGCAATTGATACAGAGCGCTATGTGACCATGGGTGAAAATAAATTCAGTCGTGCTTCTACAGGCTTGTTTTTAGAATTAGCAGCAATCATGGATGCTGTAGGTATGAACTATGGAGAGCGTTTTTACGACGCTGTTCGTAAAGCCCATCCAGACTGGTTGATTTATGGTTCTGAAACTTCTTCAGCGACTCGAACTCGAGATTCTTATTTTGATCCTGCTCATTTACTCTGGCACGACAATCGTCCAAATCGTCATTATGAACAGTCAGACTATGGTAATGACCGTGTAGCCTGGGGTAGAACGGCTACTGAATCTTGGACCTTTGACCGTGATCGTGCTGGTTATGCAGGTCAGTTCATCTGGACTGGTTTCGACTATATCGGTGAGCCTACACCTTGGCATAACCAAGATAATACACCAGTGAAAAGCTCTTACTTTGGTATTATTGATACGGCAGGCTTGCCTAAGAATGATTTTTATCTTTACCGTAGTGAATGGTATAGTGCCAAAGAAAAACCAACTGTTCGCATCATGCCTCACTGGAATTGGACAGAAGAAACGCTCAAGGAACGTAATATGCTCATCAATGGCAAGGTTCCAGTTCGGACCTTCTCAAATGCCGCTAGCGTAGAATTGTTCTTGAACAACGAGTCCCTTGGTAAGAAAGAATTTGTTAAGAAAACAACTGAAGATGGACGCCCTTATCACGAGGGAGCTAAACCAAGTGAATTGTATCTTGAGTGGTTGGTTGACTATAAACCAGGTACCTTAACAGCTATTGCTCGTGATGAAAATGGTAAAGAGATTGCGCGTGATAGTGTGACAACAGCAGGGGAACCGGCCAGAGTTCGTCTCACCAAGGAAGAACATGTCATCACTGCAGACGGCAAAGATTTGTCATACATTCATTATGAAATCGTTGATGAAGATGGCAATGTCGTTCCAACTGCCAATAATCTTGTTCATTTCAATCTTCATGGCCAAGGTCAGATCGTCGGTGTGGATAATGGAGAACAAGCTAGCCGTGAACGCTATAAAGCTCAGAAAGATGGCACATGGCAAAGAAATGCCTTCAATGGTAAAGGTGTTGTCATTGTAAAATCTACTGAAAAAGAAGGAAAATTCACCCTATATGCGGATTCTGCAGGTTTAGCTTCTGATCAGGCGACGGTTACAACTGTTTCAGGCAAAAAAGAAAATCGTCATTTTGTCGCTTTTGCCCCTGTTAAGGCGACTACTGATGTCAACGAAAATCCTAAATTGCCGGAAACTGTGACAGCTATTTATAGCGATGGTAGTGTCGAAGAAAAAGCTGTGGTTTGGGCAATCCCAGATGATCTCCTTACAAGTGCTGGTGAGAAAAAAGTTCTTGGTAGTGTGGAAGGTATCGAAGCTAAGGCTGAAGCCCTTGTTAAGGTCATTGCACTTGATAAGTGGTTGCCTAAAGTTGCAACTGTTCCAGTTGGTACAGCTGCAGAGGATTTGGATAAAACGGTAACGGCTGTTTTGTCAGATGGTAACTTGGTTGATGCGGATGTCGTTTCTTGGACCTTGAAAGATCCTGCTGCTTTGTCAAAAGAAGGTGGACGAACTGAAGCAACTGGTAAATTGGTAGGTAATGACTACGAGGTGACAGCAACCTTTATCGCAAGTGACAAGAAAACAGAAAACACTGTTACAGGACTCACGGTTGGAGATAAGTCTCTTGAAAACTTTGAGCCTGGAAAGACCTACTACCGAGTATCCCTTCCTTACAGTGCTGAGATTCCAAGTGTCGGAGCACAGACAAGAGGCTATCAGGTAACAGTTCAACAAGCTTCAGCAGCTAATGATTATCAGGCTTCTGTATTCTTGAGTGACCAGAAGGGCGATTTAGTTCAAACTTACTTGATTCAATTTGTGAAAGAAGCCCCTGCCTTGACACGCTTGGAAGTAAGTGTAGAAGGTAGAGAAAATGCAACAGAAGATCAAGTCCTTCCTTATCATGTCATTGGACATTACGAAGATGGTTCACAGACTGAATTTTCAGCATCAGATATTCACTTGGATGCTAGCTCTACTGATGGTGGACATCTTGAAGTAAACGGACAAAACTTGCTTCTTTACACTAAAGGTAGTGTAACGCTCACTCCTCGTATTGACAATCAAACTGATAAGACTCAATCTGTAGCCACCGTAGTGGTCATTAAAGAAAACAAAGTAGCCAAGAAAATTGTTAAGCTTCATCCTGTTTCTATCTCTACAGATATCAATCAGCAACCGAATTTGCCTGATCAAATCGCAGCAGAATTTGACAAAGGCTTGTCTCGTAAGGTAGCTGTAACTTGGGATAAGGTAGATGAAAAAGAACTCGCTAGCTATCATAGCTTTACCCTAAAAGGTCATGTAGAAGGAACAGACATTGAAGCTATTGCAAATGTGACTGTTGAAGGCTTGCAGGTTGCAGAAGAAATCAGCCTCACTCTTCCTAAGGGTGAAACGGTTCAATTACCAACTAACGTTCGTGCCTACCATTCTAATGGAACAACTGTCTATAATGATGTCGTTTGGGATAAGGTGCCAGCTAACTTTAGTCAAACTGAAGGAATCTTTGAAATCAAAGGTCAATTGGTTGGTAGCTCTCTGACTACCAAGGCTCATGTTCGTGTTTCCAGTCAGGTTGTTGCGGGAAATAATATCTCGAAACAATGGACAGGTTCACAATTGCCAGCAGCTATCGTATCCAATACTGGTGGGGATGATTCGGCCAACACTCTGAACGACTTGACAGTTTCAAGAGCCAATACAGATGTCAAGAATCGTTGGACTACATGGCAAACAGGCACAGATAATGATTGGGCATCTATCTTGTTTGGTAATTCAGGAGATTTGACCAAACGCTTTGTCGACAATCTTTCAGTTGATTTCTATACAGATGGTGCGATTGGACTTCCAAAAGAATATGTCATCGAGTATTATGTTGGTCAAGAAATTCCAGATTTACCAACTGATGTCAATCATGCTCAAGGAGATTCCAACCATCCATTTAACAATGCTGCCAACTGGAAAGAGGTTGAACATCTCAAAGCACCAGGACAATTATCTGCAAGCCAAACTAACCACTTTACATTTGATAAGGTTGAGACCTATGCAGTTCGTATTCGCATGAAGAAAGCAAATGGTACGGCTGGTGTCGGTTTGACCGAAATCACTATCTTAGGAAATAAAGTTCCAAGTGCTTCAAGTTCAGAGATTTCTATCCAAGTAGATGGCAAGAGCCTTGAACATTTCAATCCAGCTAAGACAGACTATCATATTCCTCAAGCTAGCAAAGTGATTACTGCAAGAGCAAGCGACAATGGTGTGGTAACGATTGTCCCTGCTACAAGCCCAGAAGGAGCAACACGCCTCATTTTGAAGGCAGAAGACGGAAGCATCTTGAAAGAGTATCGCATTTTCCGTGATGGTAAAAAAGAATCTACGCAACCAGTAGCTGCCGAAAATGCTGCCATGACATTGAGTGTTGGCGATAAGCTTCAATTACCTACAGAAGTGACAGTCTACTATCCATCAGAAACAGATTGGGCTACAGATAAACTAGCCGTAGAATGGGATGCAGTGGCTGAACATGCGACAGACCAGGAAGGCACCTTTGAAGTGCTTGGTCATATCCTAGGAACAGACCTGACAACTAAGATGCAAGTGACCGTTTTGGCAAGAGGAAATCAGGTTATCTCTGAGAATGCAAGCAATAATGCGACTGACTCTAAAGCCTTTGCCTCTACTACAAATGATACCGATGTTGCTTCTAATGATAGAATCTTCTATATCAACGATGGGCGATTTAATGAGGTTGGACGTTGGACTAACTGGTCTCGTACTCCAAAAAATCAGGAAGTGTCGGTAGGAGTTCTCTTTAAGAAGAATGGTCAGATTACACCTCGCTCTGTAGGAAAAGTAGCAATTCAGTTCTTCAAAGACAGTGGAACAGATGCACCAGCGACAATGGTACTCGAAAGATATGTTGGACCAACTTATTCTGAACCAAGCACCATTTCACGTTATGAAGAAAATGCTGATCATCCGTTTAACAAGGCAGAAAATTGGCAAGAAATTCCTTATAAGGCATCTGGAGCAATCGAGGCTGGTAAGCCAATCGAATTTACCTTTGATCCGATCCAGACAACCGCTATTCGCGCACGTATGACTCGCAAATCAACCACTAATGGTCTCGCAATGGTCGAGTTTAGTGCCTATTCTCCAGCTAAAGCCAGTGATTCAGAAACACCTGCAGTGACAATTTCAATTAATGGAAAAGCATTGGAAAACTTTGATCCTGCGGTTTCAGAATATCGATTAACCGCTAACGGAGCGAAACCAGAGGTGACTGTCCAAACAAGCGGTCACGGTGTAGCGACTGTCGTTGAGTCAAATCAAGATAATCTTCCAACACTTGTTCGACTCCTTGCTAAAGATGGTAGTCTTGTGAAAGAATATCGCCTTCACTTTGAAGCTGGTTCAGAAGCTAGTCATGCAGTGGATGATCAAGCTCTTGTTCTAGACCGTCCAAGTCTAGAAGTTGAGAAAGCTGTCATTTCATTCAAGGAAATTATTCGTGAGAATAGTGACTTAGCCAAAGATGAACGTCGTATCGTCTCAGAAGGTCAAAATGGAGAAAAGGTAGACTACGTCGAAGTATTAGGAACAAGTCGTAAGGTTGTTCATACTGAAACAAGAGATGCAAAAGATCAAATTGTTGAAGTAGGAGTGAAAGTAGTTGCTACAAGTAGCAAGGGTGACGATACTGCTCCAGTTCTTGAAATTCCAGAGTATACGGACCCTATTGGAACTGTAGGTGAGGAGCCAGCCCCAATAGTAGAAGTCCCAGAATATAGCAACTCTATCGGTACTGCAGGAGACCAAGCAACCCCAATTGTTGAAGTACCAGAGTTTAAAGGCGGAGCTAATTGGGTTGAAGCTGCTACAAATGAAGTACCAGAGTTTAAAGGCGGAGCTAACTGGGTTGAAGCTGCTACAAATGAAGTTCCAGAGTTCAAGGGCGGAGCTAATTGGGTTGAAGCTGCTAAAAATGAAGTACCTGAATTCAAGGGTGGAGTCAATGCTGTGCAAGCAGACAAGAACGAACTCCCAGAATATACAGGAACTCTAGGAACCGCAGGAGACCAAGCCGCTCCAACAATCGATAAACCAGTTGCAGATATTCGAGGATTATCTGATAAACCTTCAGAAACTCAGGCTTCTGCTGAGCAGACTCAGGGTTCACAAGTTCTTGGAAATGCTTCGGAAAAAGCAGACTTAGCAAGACTTCCAGAAACTGGGGAAAGTCTATCAGATACAGCTATTTTCCTAGCAGGTCTCAGTCTAGCTTTATCAGCAGCCTTCCTAAATGGGAAACGCAAGGAAGAATAATGATTCATAACTCATTATTCTTAAAAGGCTGATCATTATAAAAAAAGGAGAAGACTATTTAGTCTTCTCCTTTATTAATTGGGTAGTGAGGTGTATAATGAAAGTAAGAGAGTTTGAGGAGCGGGACCATGATTGTAAAAGTTTGTAATGCAGATTATAGTCTCCAGTGGGATGGAATCTATCAATTTGCTCTTGAAAATTATCCACAGATTCAAGAATGGGAATTGGAGAAGCTAGCAAAGTTTATTGCTTATGAACAGGACCATTGTCGTCAGACCATTATGGAATGTGAGGATCTTGAATTAAATATACAAATTCATGATTACTTGCAAGAGCATAGCTTTTTTCCTCCCTACAGACCAAGTCATTGCCTTGTAGCTTCTACCTATGATATTCATAGGAAGTTGGTTACTTCAAATTATTGTAGTCATACTTGTACAGTTGAGGTGGCTCAGGCGATTTTTAAGACTGGAAAACTCATGTCGGCGGTAAAAATATTTGGTAAAAGTGGGGCTGAGCTAGTTACAGATAGTCGTAATGCAGCTTCTGATCCAGCAGACTATTTTGACTATATCATGTTCGGATGGTCTAATACATCTTCGGGTTACCGACTCGCTATGGAGCGTTTGTTAGGACGGGCACCGTCTGAGGAGGAATTGCAAGAAAAGTTCATTCCTGGCGTTAGTTTTCATTTTCTGTATGAAGAATTAATTCAAGCGCCAGGTTATATCTTTGATGGCTATCATGTTGCGAAGGTAAGAGATAGTTTAGATTTGGATACCTTTCTTCATTTGTGTATCATCCCGTCAAAAGATAAGGCTTGTTTTGAAGGTTTGATTCCTTGTCAATTACAAGATAGAGTGATTTACCTAGACTATGAGGGAGAAGGGTTACAGGCTTGGAATACCAAGGTTAATCAAGTGCTACAAAGTAAGGATAAGTTTAAGGAGTAGTGTATGAAAGAGATTGATCAAGCTCTACTGAAAAAAGTAATCATCGAGCGTCCTCGTTCTAGTCATAAGGGAGACTACGGTCGTCTTCTCTTGATTGGGGGAACGTATCCCTATGGGGGAGCGATTATTATGGCTGCTTTAGGGGCTGTTAGAAGTGGTGCAGGCTTGGTGACAGTAGCAACGGATGAAGAGAATATTCCAGCTCTACATAGCCATCTGCCAGAGGCTATGGCTTTTGACCTTGATGATAAGCAATTACTTGAGCAACAGTTGCAGAAAGCTAATATTGTCTTGGTCGGACCTGGACTAGTGGATGATGAGCGTGGAGAAGAGCTTCTCCAAACATTCTTTCATCATTTAGTCCAAAATCAGACCCTCATACTGGATGGTGGTGCCCTATCCATTTTTGCTAAGACGGGAATGAAATTTCCTAAGGCTCAGCTTGTTTTAACTCCACATCAAAGGGAATGGCAAGTCTTGTCAGGCTTAGATTTGACTTCCCAAGGAACCGATGAAACAGGGGAGGCCTTGAAGAAATTTCCTACTGGGATGATTCTAGTTCAAAAAGGTCCTGCTACTCGAATCTGGCAAGCAGCTCAAGCTGATTGTTATCAACTGGGTGTTGGTGGTCCTTATCAGGCGACTGGGGGCATGGGAGATACCCTAGCTGGGATGATTGCTGGTTTTGCTGGTCAATTCCCACAAGTTAGTCTCTATGAAAGAGTGACGGTAGCGACCTATCTACATTCAGCCATTGCCCAAGAACTAGCTGAGGACAACTTTGTAGTTCTGCCAACCACGATTAGTCAACATATCCCTGCATTCATGAAAAAAATACAAAAAGACACCTGATTTTTTCAGGTGTCTTTTGATGATTAGAAGAGGCCTTTGACCTTATCTACAAGACCGTTAAGTCCTTCTGATCCTGAGACCAAAACTTGTGCTTGGCTTAGGTACTCACTGAGTTGATCTTTGTTTTCATCAACAAACGTTTTTGCTGCAGAAAAATCTTTGTTCTCAATGAGTTCCTTTACTTGATTAAACAAATCTAATGGGTTCATGAGTTCCCTCCTTTTCTACAATTCTATCCAATCATTTTTTTCAAATCTTGCAAGAAACTTGACTCTTCAAATAAAGTTCAGGGGTGTCAAATGGTGCAAATTTTGATATAATTTTTAGTGATGAACTTTAGAAATAATCGGTATGTGGTTGTAGATTTAGAAGCAACAAGTACTGGAAGTAAGGCGAAAATCATCCAAGTGGGAATTGTAGTCATTGAAGATGGTGAGATTGTTGAACAGTATGCGACTGATGTCAACCCTCATGAACGCTTGGATTCTCATATCAAAGAATTAACGGGTTTGACTGATAAACGTTTGGCAAAGGCTCCAGAGTTTTCTCAGGTGGCTGGAAAGATTTTTGAACTGGTCAAAGACGGTATTTTTGTTGCGCACAATGTTCAGTTCGATGCTAATTTATTGGCAGAATTCCTCTTTTTTGAGGGTTATGAATTGCGCACGCCTCGTATCGATACAGTGGAGTTGGCTCAAGTCTTTTACCCTCAGCTTGAGAAGTATAATCTCGGTATTCTTTGCCAAGAGTTGGGGATTCCTCTAGAGCAAGCCCATTCAGCCCTATCTGATGCTCAAGCAACAGCAGAACTCTTTCTTTGTATGAGACAAAAGATGTTTGGACTGCCAAAAGGGTTGTTGGAGCGCTTATTGAGTTTATCAGACAGCTTGCTCTATGAATCTTACCTAGTCATCGAGGAAGTTTATCAGAAACAGTCTCTCCTCGTTGAGCATGATTTGGTAGAAGTACAAGGCTTATTCTTAAGAAAAGAGAAGCCAGTCCTTTCTCCACGCAAACTCTCAAAAGATTTCCAAACTAATATTGCCTTGCTAGGTTTGGAGGAGAGAAGTCAACAAGAAGAATTTGCCCAAAAGGTTCAAGAGTTTTTACAAGGGGAAGTCATTTCCTTTATTCAGGCTCAAACAGGAATTGGGAAAACCTATGGTTACCTGCTACCGGCCTTGTCACTTGAGAATGAAGGGGGAATCCTACTCAGTGTTCCGACTAAAATCCTTCAAAATCAGGTGATACAAGAGGAGGCTAAAAGACTAGAAGAGATTTTCCATATCTCTATTCAGAGTCTTAAAGGTCCTCAGAATTACTTGAAGCTAGATGCCTTTCATACAGTTCTAGAGGAAGAAGAGTCCAATCGTCTGTATACACGATTCAAGATGCAACTTCTAGTTTGGTTGACTGAAACAGATACAGGAGATTTAGACGAGATTGGTCAGCTATATCGCTACCAGCAGTTTTTACCAAACTTGGTTCATGATGGCAACCTTCACAAAGACTCTCTCTTTTGGCTAGAGGATTTTTGGAAACGAGGTCAGGACAAGGCTCGTTCTTGTAAGTTGCTTGTGACCAATCATGCTTACCTCGTTACTCGACTTGAAGATGATCCGAGTCTTTTAGAAGGGCGTCTCTTGATTTTAGATGAAGCCCAGAAAGTCTTGTTGACATTGGAAAATCTTTCTCGTAAAACTTATTTGTTAACGGATTTGCTAGATCAACTAGACCAATCTTTATCGAGAGAAGAAGGTATGCTTCAAAGACGCTTGCTAGAAAGTATTCGTTTTGAAGTTTCTTACCTACTCGATCAGTTTCTATCTGGTAAACGGAAGATGTGCCCAGCTAGTAGCATTGACAAGCTCCACCAAGATTTTTCTGAGTTGAATTTACCAGAATTTAAAGACTATCAGAGATTTTTTACATCTGAGGGAGAATTTTGGTTATCGACTTCAGATGTGTCTAGTAAGAAGGTTGAAATCACTTCAAGTCGCAATCATCGTTTGCTCTTTTCTCAGATTTTCCCAGAATCCTGTCAGCTATTAGGAATCTCTGCAACCCTTGAAATTAGTAGTAGGGTTTCTTTACCAGAATTGTTAGGTTTTCCTCAAGCTGCCTTTTACTGCATGGACGAACAGTTTCAGGAAAATCAGGAAATCTTGTTGGTGAAGGATTTTCCGTTGGTGACAGAAATTTCATCCGAGGAATATGCACAAGCAATTGTAGAAGTTCTAGAAGAATTATTCCAGCTTGAAGAACCCATTCTAATCTTATTTACTGCAAAAGATTTATTGTTGCAAGTTTCAGATGCTTTGAGGGTTCCCCATCTGGCCCAGTACAAGCACGGAGAACCAGCCCAATTGAAAAAACGCTTTGAAAGAGGCGAGCGTGAGCTCTTGCTTGGGGCGGGAAGTTTTTGGGAAGGTGTCGATTTTTCAAGACATCCTCGAGTGATTGAAGTGGTGACACGTTTGCCTTTCCAAAATCCAGAAGATCCCTTTACTAAAAAGATGAATCAAGAACTGCGTTTGGAAGGAAAAAATCCTTTTTACGATTACCAGCTTCCTATGGCTATTATTCGTCTCAAGCAAGCGATTGGACGAACCATGCGTCGAGTGGGACAACGCTCTGCAGTTCTGATTCTAGATAGTCGCATGGCAAGTAAACGCTATGGTAAGCAAATCAGCAAGTCTTTGGCTCGAAGCAACCGTGTTAGAGTCATTAGCCGAGAGCAAGTATTCTCAAAAGTTCAAGAATTTTTAAATAAACAATGAAATGAATACCTGAAAGAATGAAGGAGGCCTTTTATGAAACGTTCTCTCGACTCTAGGGTCGATTATAGTTTAATATTACCAGTATTTTGTTTGT
This sequence comes from Streptococcus pseudopneumoniae, assembly GCF_001074155.1. Lineage (GTDB taxonomy): Bacteria > Bacillota > Bacilli > Lactobacillales > Streptococcaceae > Streptococcus > Streptococcus pseudopneumoniae_A. The sequence continues at coordinate 54,002 of NZ_JUUZ01000023.1, read as the reverse complement.
TGGTGATTGGAGTCGTAGCTATTTATATAGCAGTTAGTCATGACTACCCAAACAATGTTTGGCCCATACTTGGACAACAACTGGCTTGGATATCGCTGGGGATTGTTTTTAGCTTCATAGTCATGTTTTTTAACACAAAATTTCTCTGGCAGTCCACACCTTATTTATATGGACTCGGTCTAACCTTGATGGTCTTGCCTTTAGTCTTCTACAACCCGAGTTTAGTAGCTGCAACTGGTGCGAAAAACTGGGTGTCAATCGGTGGTTATACACTCTTTCAACCCTCCGAATTCATGAAGATATCCTATATTTTGATGCTGGCATACGTTATCGTAACCTTTACCAAGAAACATAAAGACAAAGAACGAACGATTGGTTTAGATTTTTTATTAATTTTGTGGATGATCGTTTTCACGATGCCAGTTATGGTTTTACTAGCCTTGCAAAGTGACCTTGGAACAGCTATGGTTTTTGTTGCAATCTTTGCAGGACTTGTCTTATTGTCTGGTGTTTCTTGGAAGATTATTATTCCAATTTTTGTAGCAGTTGTGTCGGCAATTGCAGGATTCCTAGCAATCTTTATCACAAAAGATGGGCGTGCTTTTATGCATCAGATTGGGATGCCAACTTATCAGATAAATCGTATCCTAGCTTGGCTCAATCCGTTTGATTATGCCCAAACGACTACCTATCAACAGGCGCAGGGTCAAATTGCGATTGGTAGCGGTGGAATTTTTGGCCAAGGCTTTAATGTGTCTAATCTCCTTATTCCAGTCCGCGAGAGTGATATGATTTTCACAGTAATTGCGGAAGATTTTGGATTTATTGGTTCAGTTGCTGTGGTTGCACTCTATCTACTGCTCATCTATCGCATGTTAAAGATTACCCTAAAATCCAATAATCAATTTTATACCTACATCTCAACTGGATTTATCATGATGCTCTTGTTCCATATCTTTGAAAATATTGGTGCGGTTACTGGTCTTCTTCCTCTGACAGGTATTCCTTTGCCCTTTATTTCTCAAGGGGGATCCGCTATTATCAGTAATCTAATTGGTGTAGGTTTGCTGTTATCGATGAGCTACCAAACTCATTTAGCTGATGAAAAGAGTGGTCGAACAAGATTCAAACGTAAAAAAGTTGTGTTGAAAAAAGTGAAATAAGGAGGTCGCTATGCCGAAAGTTGCAGTTATCCTAGCAAATGGTTTTGAAGAAATTGAAGCCTTGACGGTCGTAGACGTCATGCGCCGCGCAAATATCACCTGCCATATGGTAGGATTTGAAGATAAAGTGACAGGTTCACATGCTATTCAAGTTCAAGCTGATCGAGTGTTTGATGGTAATTTATCAGAGTATGACATGATTGTCCTTCCAGGAGGTATGCCTGGTGCTGCCCACTTGCGGGACAATGAGCAATTGGTCTCTGAGCTTCAAAGATTTGAGGAAACCGGTAAAAAAGTAGCAGCTATCTGTGCTGCTCCAATTGCTTTGAATCGAGCTGGCCTCCTAGAAGGAAGGAACTTCACCTGCTATGATGGAGTCCAAGAACAAATTGCTGACGGTCACTACCGCAAAGAAACAGTCGTAGTGGATGGAAATATCATTACGAGCCGTGGACCAGCAACTGCTTTAGCATTTGCTTACCACTTGGTTGAAACACTGGGCGGAGATGCTGAGTCACTAAGGAATGGCATGCTATATACAGACCTATTTGAAAAATAATGAACAAACGGAGGAGATTCTTTCTTGATGGAGGAGATTCTTCTCTTTTTTAATGGCAAAAACCAAGGTAAACATCGCTTTTTTTATAAAAAAATGGTATAATGAAGGGTATGAAATATCACGATTACATCTGGGATTTAGGCGGAACCCTGCTAGATAATTATGAAACTTCTACAGCAGCCTTTGTAGAAACATTAGCAGAGTTTGGTATTGAGCAGGAACACGATAGTGTTTACGAGGCTTTGAAGGTTTCGACTGCCTTTGCCATCGAAAAGTATGCTCCAGGTATTGAAAACTTTCTTGAAAAATATAAGGAAAATGAAGCCCGTGAACTTGAGCACCCAGTTTTGTTTGATGGGATTCCTACTCTTTTAGAGAATATTTCGGACCAAGGTGGCCGTAATTTCTTGGTTTCTCATCGAAACGATCAGGTATTGGAGATTCTAGCGAAAACTGAGATAGCTCCTTACTTTACAGGAGTAGTGACGGCTAGTTCAGGTTTTAAACGCAAACCTGATCCTGAATCGATGATTTATTTACGTGATAAGTATCATATAACGTCAGGTCTAGTCATTGGTGACCGTGCCATTGATGTAGAAGCAGGACATGCTGCAGGCTTAGATGCCTATCTCTTTGAGGATGTTGTGTCCTTAAAACAAGCAATAGACATGTAAGAAAAAGGGGAAAAATGACAGAAGATATTAAAAACCAACAGGCACAAGATTATGATGCCAGTCAAATTCAAGTTTTGGAAGGTCTGGAAGCTGTTCGTATGCGTCCAGGGATGTATATTGGTTCAACTGCCAAAGAAGGTCTTCACCACCTAGTCTGGGAAATCGTAGATAACTCTATCGACGAAGCTTTGGCAGGATTTGCTAGTCATATCGAGGTTTTTATTGAGCCAGATGATTCGATTACAGTTATCGATGATGGTCGTGGAATTCCAGTTGATATCCAAGAAAAAACAGGTCGTCCTGCCGTTGAAACAGTCTTTACTGTTCTTCACGCCGGAGGGAAATTCGGCGGTGGCGGATACAAGGTATCTGGTGGACTCCATGGTGTAGGATCATCAGTTGTAAATGCTCTTTCTACTCAGTTGGATGTTCGCGTTCATAAAAATGGAAAGATTCACTACCAAGAATACCGTCGTGGTCAAGTTGTTGCTGATCTCGAGGTAATTGGAGACACAGATAAAACAGGAACAATCGTTCACTTTACTCCAGACCCAGAAATTTTTACTGAGACAACGACATTTGATTTTGATAAATTAAATAAACGGATTCAAGAGTTAGCCTTTTTGAACCGTGGGCTTCAAATTTCTATTACTGATAAACGTGAAGGACTTGAACAAACCAAGCATTATCACTACGAAGGTGGGATTGCGAGCTACGTTGAGTACATTAACGAAAACAAGGATGTTATCTTTGATACACCAATATACACGGATGGTGAAATGGAAGATATCACAGTCGAAGTTGCGATGCAGTACACAACGGGTTACCACGAGAATGTCATGAGTTTCGCCAACAATATTCATACCCATGAAGGTGGAACACATGAGCAAGGTTTCCGTACAGCCTTAACTCGTGTTATCAATGACTATGCTCGTAAAAACAAACTTCTAAAAGATAACGAAGATAACCTAACAGGTGAGGATGTCCGTGAAGGATTGACAGCCGTTATCTCTGTGAAGCATCCAAACCCTCAGTTTGAAGGACAAACTAAGACCAAACTTGGAAATAGTGAAGTTGTGAAGATTACCAATCGCCTCTTCAGCGATGCATTTTCTGACTTCCTTTTGGAAAATCCACAGATTGCTAAGCGCATCGTTGAAAAAGGGATTTTGGCTGCCAAAGCGCGTGTTGCTGCCAAGCGTGCGCGTGAAGTTACACGTAAGAAATCTGGTTTAGAAATTTCAAATCTTCCAGGGAAATTAGCGGACTGTTCATCAAACAATCCAGCTGAAACTGAACTTTTCATCGTCGAAGGAGACTCTGCAGGAGGTTCTGCAAAATCAGGACGTAATCGTGAGTTCCAAGCCATCTTACCAATTCGTGGTAAAATCCTTAACGTTGAAAAAGCGAGCATGGATAAGATTTTAGCTAATGAGGAGATCCGCAGTCTTTTCACAGCTATGGGAACAGGATTTGGCGCTGAGTTTGATGTCAGCAAAGCTCGCTATCAAAAACTGGTTATCATGACAGATGCCGATGTCGATGGAGCCCATATCCGTACTCTTTTGTTAACTCTGATTTATCGTTATATGAAACCCGTTCTAGAGGCAGGTTATGTTTATATCGCTCAGCCACCAATTTACGGTGTTAAAGTCGGTAGTGAGATTAAAGAATATATTCAACCAGGCGCAGACCAAGAAATCCGCCTACAAGAAGCCTTGGCTCGCTACAGTGAAGGTCGTTCCAAACCAACCATCCAACGTTATAAAGGTCTTGGAGAGATGGATGACCACCAACTTTGGGAAACTACGATGAATCCTGAACATCGTCTCATGGCTCGTGTATCAGTAGATGACGCTGCAGAAGCAGATAAGATTTTTGATATGCTCATGGGTGATCGAGTAGAACCACGTCGAGAATTTATCGAAGAAAACGCTGTTTACAGTACTCTTGACGTATAAAAATATTGGGAAATAGTTCCCAAGGTTTGAAAAATATGATATAATCATTACAATTGTGTCATGTATAAAAGGAGTTTGATATGTCAAATAATCAGTTGATTATTACTTTGATTGGAATTGCAGTCCTGCTTCTTATTGCTTTTGCAGTAGCAATTTTGCTACGTAAACGAAATGAGAGTAGACTTGCAGCTTTAGAAGAAAGAAAAGAAGAACTATATAACCTTCCTGTTAATGATGAGGTAGAGGTTGTAAAAAACATGCATCTGATTGGTCAAAGTCAGGTTGCTTTTAGAGAATGGAACCAAAAATGGGTAGATTTGTCTCTTAACTCTTTTGCAGATATCGAGAATAACCTCTTTGAAGCTGAAGGATACAATAACTCATTCCGTTTCTTGAAAGCTAAGCACCAGATTGATCAAATTGAAAGTCAAATCCAACTTGTTGAAGAAGATATTGCAGCAATTCGTAATGCCTTGTCTGAGTTGGAAAAACAAGAGTCAAAAAATAGTGGACGTGTTCTGCATGCCCTAGATTTATTCGAGAAACTACAAAACACTGTAGCTGAAGATCCTGAAAAATATGGTCAAGCTCTTCCGGAAATTGAAAAACAATTGGAGAACATCCAATCTGAGTTTTCTCAATTTGTAACCTTGAATTCTTCAGGGGATCCGGTTGAAGCAGCAGGGATTTTAGATAACGCTGAAAATCACATTTTGGCTTTGACACATATCGTTGAAAGAATTCCAGCGATTGTCACTAAGCTTACTACTGAATTGCCAGAACAACTTGAAGATTTAGAAGCAGGTTACCGCAAGCTTTTAGATGAAAACTACCATTTTGTAGAAACTGATATCGAATCTCGTCTTCAACTTCTCTATGAAGCCTTGAAGAATAATCACGAAAATATCCGTACATTGGAGTTGGATAATGCAGAGTATGAAAATACTCAAATCCAAGAAGAAATCAATGCACTTTATGATATTTTCACTCGTGAAATTGCAGCCCATAAAGCTTTTGAGAAATTGGTAACTACCCTTCCTACCTATCTTAAACACTTGAAAGAAAATAATCAGGTACTGGTTAAAGATATCGAACGTCTTGGGAAAACCTATTTGATTTCAGAGAGCGATGTAAATCGAGTTCGTCGTCTTCAAGCTGATATCTCAGCCTTGAATGCTACTATTGAAGAAATGAATAATGCAGAGTCAGAAGTTTCAGAAGCATATTCTGTCTTACAAGAACGTTTGGAAAATCTCCAATCTACATTAAAAGATATTGAAGATGACCAAATCGGTGTTAGTGAGCGTCTCGTTCAAATTGAAAAAGATGACATCAATGCTCGTCAAAAAGCAAATGTATATGTCAACCGTCTGCATACGATTAAACGCTACATGGAGAAGAGAAATCTTCCAGGAATTCCACAAAAATTCTTGAAGCTCTTCTTTGATGCAAGCCACAGTACAGAAGACTTGATGGCTGAGCTGGAACAAGCGCAAGTGAATATCGAATCTGTGAATCGTATCCTTGAGATTGCGACAAATGATATGAATATGTTGGAAGAAGAAACATACAGTATCGTTCAAAATGCAACATTGACAGAACAATTGCTTCAATATTCGAACCGTTACAGATCATTTGATGATCGTATTCAACAAGCTTTCCAAGAAGCTTTGAATATCTTTGAAACGACATTTGATTACCAAGCATCTTTCGAAAAAATCTCTCAAGCATTAGAAGTTGCTGAGCCTGGTGTTACCAATCGCTTCGTTACTTCTTATGAAAAAACAAGAGAAAGTATCCGTTTCTAATTTATAAAAGAATCCTAGATTTTCCTAGGATTCTTTTACTTTTCTTTACCTATTTTAAATATTTTCATGCCATGTTTTCATTGAAATTATAGTTCATATTTGATAAGATAAGACTATGACAAAAAAAAGATTACCCCAGAATAAAGTAAAGAAGAAAAACAATAAAAAACTTGGCATTCTTGTCTTGCTTTTGTTTTTCACAATGCTAGCACTCGGTAGTGTGATTGCCTATAAAGTACTGAATAAACAAGCCTTTGAACAAAAAATTGAGAGCCTCAAGAAGGAAAAAGAAGACGCCTACTCCCAAGGAAGTCAAAAAGAGCATTTCCGCAAAGAAAAATCTGAAATTATCACCTATTATCCACTAGTTGGGGACAACCTTATCTCTTCTGTTAAGGATATCATCGTAAAAGACATCACTGACAAAGTAGAAGGTAAAGAACAGTTAATTTTTTATTACTCAGAAAAAGGGGATTCCTCTTTAACTGGGGTTGAAAATCGTTTGATTAAAAAACAGGCCTATGACTTGGCAAATTCTAATGTCGTTGAATTAGAAAATACTACTTTAGACCAGCTGTATCTAAAAGAGGATGGCTCTATCTTTACCTTGGATCAATTCTTTACAGACCCATCCACAGCCAAAGAAAAAATTCTAGAGGGAGTTAAGTCAACTCTCCAAGATAAAAAAGTAGATCAATCAGTTGTTGACCAAGTTTCAGGTGATTTCTCAGCTGCAGAATTGTCAAGCTGGAAGTTTGCTTACAAAGATAGTCAATTGGTTCTATATCCAGTCAAAGCAATGACTAATGTAGAAGAAATAGCAATGCCTATTTCTGATTTCTTTGATTATATTCAAACATCCTATCTAACAGAAAAAGATGCTGAACTTTATAAAAAAGTTCAAGAGGAAAAACATAAAAAAGTGGTAGCTCTTACCTTTGATGATGGTCCTGATGGTAATACAACACCACAAGCCTTGGATATCTTAGCTAAGTACAAAATCAAAGCAACCTTCTTTGTCCAAGGAAAAAATATTGCAGGCAATGAAGCTCTTCTAAAAAGGATGAAATCTGAGGGGCACGAGGTCGGAAATCACAGTTGGAACCACCCAGTTCTAACCAAGCTATCATTGGAAGATGCTAAGAAACAAATTACGGATACAGAAACAGCAATCACTAGTGTTCTCGGAAAGAGTTCAAAATTGATGCGACCTCCATATGGTGCTGTTTCAGATGATATCCGCAACAGCCTGGATTTGAGCTTTATTATGTGGGATGTCGATAGTATGGACTGGAAGAGCAAGAATGAGGCTGCTATTTTAACTGAGATTCAACGTCAAGCGACAAATGGATCTATCATCCTCATGCATGATATCCATCAAACATCCGTTAACTCATTGCCAAAAGTTATTGAGTATCTGCAAGGACAAGGATATAGCTTTGTTACAGTATCTGAATTACTAGGTAACCATGTGAAACCACATGAGATTTACTATTCACGTACCCAATAATTAGATTTAAATTCAATTATTAGAAAAAAACTAAAAAAGATTATTTTTATCTTGACAAGTAGGAAAAAACTTGATATCATATACAAGATGAGAAAAGCAGAAGTGAGAACTTCTCGCCTTGCGACTAACGTTGTCTGGCCCCTACAGATCAAGTTTCAGAAATGAACTATAATCATGTAGAGCGGATTTGCGTTAGCAAGTCCGCTCTTGTTTTTCTCTAAAATTAAAAAAGAGGTGAAAACCATAGCAAAGCAAGACTTATTCATCAATGATGAAATTCGTGTACGTGAAGTTCGCTTAATCGGTCTTGAGGGCGAACAATTGGGTATCAAACCACTTGGTGAAGCGCAAGCACTTGCGGACGACGCTAATGTGGACTTGGTTCTCATTCAACCTCAAGCTAAACCTCCTGTTGCGAAAATTATGGACTACGGTAAGTTCAAATTTGAGTATCAGAAGAAACAAAAAGAGCAACGCAAAAAACAAAGCGTTGTGACCGTGAAAGAAGTTCGATTGAGCCCAGTTATTGATAAGGGTGATTTCGATACGAAACTTCGCAGTGCTCGCAAGTTCCTTGAAAAAGGGAACAAAGTGAAGGTTTCCATTCGCTTTAAGGGTCGTATGATTACCCATAAAGAGATTGGAGCAAAAGTTTTAGCCGATTTCGCTGAAGCAACTCAAGATATTGCTATCATCGAACAACGTGCTAAAATGGATGGTCGTCAAATGTTCATGCAGTTGGCCCCAGCAACTGACAAGAAATAATCTGTCAGAAAGTTAAAAAAAGGAGAAAATATCATGCCAAAACAAAAAACACACCGCGCATCAGCTAAACGTTTCAAACGTACAGGTTCTGGTGGACTTAAACGTTTCCGTGCTTACACTTCTCACCGTTTCCACGGAAAAACTAAGAAACAACGTCGTCATCTTCGTAAAGCATCTATGGTGCATTCAGGAGATTTCAAACGTATCAAAGCAATGCTTACTCGCTTGAAATAATCGCGTATTTGTAAGTTAACAATTCTAGGAAATATTGGAGGAAATATAAATGGCACGTGTTAAAGGTGGCGTTGTATCACGCAAACGTCGTAAACGTATTTTAAAATTAGCAAAAGGTTACTATGGAGCTAAACACATCTTGTTCCGTACTGCAAAAGAACAAGTAATGAACTCTTACTACTATGCATACCGTGACCGTCGTCAAAAGAAACGTGACTTCCGCAAATTGTGGATCACACGTATCAATGCGGCAGCTCGTATGAACGGACTTTCATACTCACAATTGATGCATGGTTTGAAATTGGCTGAGATCGAAGTTAACCGTAAAATGCTTGCTGACTTGGCTGTTAACGATGCAGCAGCTTTCACAGCTCTTGCAGATGCAGCAAAAGCAAAACTTGGTAAATAATTATTCATAAGACTGGTGCAAGTTTGTTCCAGTCTTTTTTAAACAAAGGAGAAAAGATGGCTTCAAAAATGTTACACACTTGCTTGCGAGTAGAAAATCTTGAAAAATCAATTGCTTTTTATCAAGATGCTTTTGGATTTAAGGAATTGCGTCGTCTCGACTTCCCAGAACACGCTTTTACCATTGTTTATCTAGGTCTTGATGGCGATGATTATGAATTGGAGTTGACATACAACTACAATCATGGACCTTACGTTGTAGGTGACGGTTTTGCTCACATCGCTCTAAGTACACCTGACCTTGAGGCTCTTCATAAAGAACATAGCGACAAGGGTTACGAAGTGACAAATCCAAATGGACTTCCAGGAACACAACCAAACTATTACTTTGTTAAAGATCCAGATGGATACAAGGTAGAAGTGATTCGTGAAAAATAATAAAAACTCCTCATTTATCAAATTGAGTTAGATAATTTCATCTGACTCAGAAAAACTTGATAGGGAGGAGTGTAGGTCATTTATGTTAGTTTCTTTCAGACAAATGTGAGCGTTTATCTGAGACTAACATAGATGGCTTTTTCTGTCTAGCTTAATTTGACAAATTGGGATATAATAAAAATAACTTAACAAATTAGTGGGAGAAAAAATGTCAGACCAAAATCCAAATGTAGAGCTAAACAAAGAAGAAGATAAATTAATTGTAGAAAATAATTCGATGGAAGATATGAAGAATGGTCCAAAAGCAGTCAAGAAACCTTCGACTTTTCTATCTTTCTCATTTTATTTGGCACTTACCTATATTCTTCTATTTATAACTCTTGCTTTATTTACTGCTCCATGGGGAATTCTATTCTTGATTTTTCTAGGTCCTAATTTAATTGCTTACGCTGTAGCAACTTTTTTAACTAGGATAGGAATCAAGAAAGTAAATAGAAATTTCTTGTATGCGAGTGCAGGATTTTATTTGCTTTCCGGACTTTTAGCATTCGACCCGGATTGGCAGATGTTTAGGGTTTTTCCTTATCTCTCACTAGTCCTAGTTCTAATCGGGATATTTTTTACGAAAGATACAAGTAAATAAGTTTAAAAAGCTAGGCGCAACTCTTCTTCGAACTTATTTCATATCATAAAACCATAGCTTTTTAGGCTATGGTTTTTTAGTTTAATGATTAGAAAGAAATTGTGTTTCTATTTTCTAAAATGGTATAATATAAAGAGAATAAGGGAGGTGGTAGTGAGTGATTGCCCAACTGGATACGAAAACTGTCTATAGTTTCATGGAGAGTATGGTTTCAATCAAGAGATATGTCAGCCTTGGGAAGGAATATGGCTATTCATCACTTGGAATCATGGATGAAGACAATCTCTATGGAGCCTATTATTTCATCAAAGAATGCCAAAAACAGGGGATACAGCCTTTATTAGGTCTTGAGATGACTGTTCATCATAAAGATGAATGGATCAATCTACGTTTTTTAGCCCTGTCAAACCGAGGTTATCAAAACCTGATGAAGCTGTCGTCTCTAAAGATGACAGGTAAAAGAGAATGGGCTGATTTCTCTTCCTACCTTGAAGATATTTGTGTCATTGTTCCTTACTATCCTGAAATTGATTCCTTGGACTTAGGGCATGACTACTATATCGGAGTGTATCCAGATACAGCTCAATCGAATTTTTCTCACCCCATTCTCCCTCTTTATCGTGTTAACTCTTTCGAGTCTGAGGATTTAGAAGCTCTACAGATGCTTAAAGCGATTAAAGAGAACGTGACCTTGAGAGAGGTTGATGTTCAATCTCAACAGGGCTTGTTTTTACCTGCTGAACGTCTTGAACAGATTTTTCTAGAGAAGTTCCCAATTACACTGGATAATCTTGCAAGATTGGTCAAGGATACTTCCTACGAGATTGATAGTAGTCTCAAGCTTCCACGTTTCAATCCAGAGAGACCTGCTGTTGAAGAACTTCGGGAAAGAGCTATCAAGGGCTTGGAACAGAAAGGGTTATGGAATCAGGTTTATCAGGTTCGTTTAGAAGAAGAACTATCTGTGATTCATGATATGGGATTCGATGACTATTTCTTGGTTGTCTGGGACCTCTTACGTTTTGGTCGTTCTCAAGGTTATTATATGGGGATGGGACGCGGATCCGCAGTTGGAAGTTTAGTGGCCTACGCTTTAGATATTACTGGAATTGATCCTGTTGCTAAAAATCTTATCTTTGAGCGTTTCTTGAATCGTGAACGTTACACCATGCCAGATATTGATATTGATATCCCAGATATCTATCGCCCTGATTTTATTCGTTATGTTCGTGACCGTTATGGTAGTATTCATGCTGCTCAGATTGTCACTTATTCGACCTTTGGTGCTAAGCAAGCCATCCGAGATATTTTTAAACGGTATGGTGTACCTGAGTATGAGTTGACAGCTATTACAAAAAAAATAGGCTCTAAAGATACTCTAACGACAGCCTATGAAGGAAATCTTGGTTTTAGACAACTCATTCAGAGTAAGATTGAGTACCAAAAGGCTTTCTCTATTGCCAAAAAGATTGAAGGTTATCCACGACAGACTTCTATCCATGCAGCTGGTGTCGTTATCAGTGATAAAAATCTAACAGACTACATCCCTCTCAAGTATGGAGAGGATATGCTGATTACCCAATATGATGCGCATGGAGTTGAAGGAAATGGCTTGCTCAAGATGGATTTCTTGGGCCTACGAAACTTAACCTTCGCTCAAAAAATGCAGGAGCTCTTATATGAAATTCAAGGTATTTCACTAAGAATTGAGGATATTGATCTTGAAGATAAGGCAACCTTAGCCCTCTTTGCTGCAGGTAAGACCAAGGGAATCTTTCAGTTTGAACAACCTGGAGCCATTCGCTTATTGAAGCGCGTGAAACCAGAAAACTTTGAAGAAGTAGTGGCGACGACTTCCTTGAACCGACCAGGTGCGAGTGACTATATCGATAACTTTGTGGCCAGAAAACATGGTAAAGAAAAGGTTACGGTTCTGGACCCTGTGCTAGAAGATATCCTAGCTCCGACTTATGGAATTATGCTCTACCAAGAGCAGGTCATGCAAGTAGCTCAGCGCTATGCTGGTTTTAGCCTCGGGAAAGCCGATATCTTGCGTCGTGCTATGGGGAAAAAGAATGCTGCCGAGATGCACCGAATGGAGGAGAGTTTTATCCAAGGTGCACTTGAAAATGGCCATAGCAAAGAACAGGCTCAAGAAGTTTTTGCTGTCATGGAAAAATTTGCTGGTTACGGTTTTAACCGTTCACATGCTTATGCTTATGCTGCCTTAGCCTTTCAACTTGCCTATTTCAAAACACATTATCCGTCAATTTTCTATCAAGTGATGTTGAACTATTCGAGTGGAGATTATATTTTCGATGCGCTTGAAATGGGGTTTGAACTAGCTCCACTTTCTATCAATACGGTTCCATATCAAGATAAACTAGCAGATAAGACAATCCATCTAGGACTCAAGACTATCAAAGGAATGCCTCGTGATTTTGCCTACTGGGTTATCGAGCATCGTCCATTTAGCAGTGTTGAAGATTTTATCACACGACTACCCAAAAATTATCAAAAGATTAGCCTCTTAACCCCTTTAGTGGAAGTAGGACTTTTTGATGGATTTGATAAAAATCGTCAAAAAATCTTAACCAATCTACCAACTCTATTTATCTTTGTAGAAGAATTAGGTAGCCTCTTTGCAGATTCTAGCTATAGTTGGACAGATACAGAGGACTTTTCAAATATTGAAAAATTCCAAAAAGAGCAGAATTGGTTAGGTGTTGGAATTAGCCAACACCCATTGCTGGTTTTAGCGAAGAATCCTTTGTATCCAATTGTGAGTTTATCTGAGCTTTCCGAGGGACAGACAGCTACAGTGCTCGTTGAAATTCAGTCTATCCGAGTGATTCGAACTAAAAAAGGTGAAAACATGGCCTTTTTGAAAGTTACTGATAGTAAAACAAGTCTGGAGGTTACTGTTTTTTCTGAACAGTACCGCCAATTTAAAAATCTTTTGCACGAAGGAAGTTTCTATTACCTAAATGGAAAAGTACAAGCCAGAGATGGTCGTCTTCAATTAGTTTTAAATAATTTAAAAGAGGCAGTGAATGAGCGTTTTTGGATTCAAGTTCCTAATCATGACCACGATGCTGAAATTTATCATATTTTAGATCAGTACAAGGGACAAATTCCTGTTGTCATACGTTATGAAAATGAACAAAAAAATATTCTTTTGCCTGGTTATTTAGTTGCAAAAGACGCTGGCTTACAAGAATCTTTAAAACAGATTGTCATGAAAACGATTTATCGTTAAAAATCAATGAAAATAAAAGAATTTTAACTTTAAATATGGTATAATCAGTTAGAATGTTAAAAGAAAAAGGAGCAAAACCAAATGAAACGTATTGCTGTTTTGACTAGTGGTGGGGACGCCCCTGGTATGAATGCTGCCATTCGTGCAGTTGTTCGTCAAGCAATCTCAGAAGGAATGGAAGTTTTTGGTATCTATGATGGATACGCTGGTATGGTTGCTGGTGAAATTTATCCACTTGATGCTGCTTCAGTAGGAGACATCATTTCACGTGGTGGTACTTTCCTTCACTCAGCCCGTTACCCTGAGTTTGCCAAACTCGAAGGTCAACTTAAAGGGATTGAGCAATTGAAAAAACACGGTATCGAAGGTGTCGTGGTTATCGGTGGTGACGGTTCTTATCATGGAGCTATGCGCCTGACTGAACATGGATTCCCTGCTATTGGACTTCCTGGAACAATCGATAATGATATCGTAGGTACTGACTTTACAATCGGATTTGACACTGCAGTAACAACTGCAATGGATGCAATCGATAAGATTCGTGATACATCATCAAGTCACCGTCGTACTTTCGTTGTTGAAGTAATGGGACGTAACGCTGGAGATATCGCCCTTTGGGCAGGTATCGCAACTGGTGCTGACGAAATCATCATCCCTGAAGAAGACTTCAAATTTGAAGATATCGTAGCAAGCATCAAAGCTGGATATGAACACGGTAAAAAACACAACATTATCGTTTTAGCAGAAGGTGTCATGTCAGCAGCTGAATTTGGTCAAAAACTAAAAGAAGCTGGCGATACAAGTGACCTTCGTGTTACAGAACTTGGTCACATCCAACGTGGTGGTTCACCAACTGCTCGTGACCGTGTATTGGCATCTCGTATGGGCGCACACGCTGTTAAACTCCTTAAACAAGGAATCGGTGGTGTTGCTGTCGGTATTCGTAACGAGAAAATGGTTGAAAATCCAATTCTTGGGACAGCAGAAGAGGGAGCTTTGTTTAGCTTAACAGCTGATGGTAAGATCGTTGTTAATAACCCTCATAAAGCTGATATTGAACTCTCTGACTTGAACAAGAGCTTGTCATAATCAACTTTAACTAATCTGGTAAAATGACCATAAAGGTCGAATTATATAAAGGAGTCACAAAATCATGAACAAACGTGTAAAAATCGTTGCAACTTTGGGTCCTGCGGTAGAAATCCGTGGTGGAAAGAAATTCGGTGAAGATGGATACTGGGGTGAAAAACTTGACGTTGAAGCTTCAGCTAAAAACATTGCTCAATTGATTGAAGCAGGAGCTAACACTTTCCGTTTCAACTTCTCACACGGTGACCACCAAGAACAAGGTGAACGTATGGCAACTGTTAAACTTGCAGAAAAACTTGCAGGTAAAAAAGTTGGTTTCCTTCTTGATACTAAAGGACCAGAAATTCGTACTGAATTGTTCGAAGGTGAAGCTAAAGAGTATTCATACAAAACTGGTGAAAAAATCCGTGTTGCAACTAAACAAGGAATCAAATCAACTCGTGAAGTGATTGCTTTGAACGTTGCTGGTGCTCTTGACATCTATGATGACGTTGAAGTTGGTCGTCAAGTATTGGTTGACGATGGTAAACTTGGTCTTCGCGTTGTAGAAAAAGATGATGCAACTCGTGAATTTGTCGTTGAAGTTGAAAACGACGGTGTGATCGCTAAACAAAAAGGTGTGAACATCCCTAACACTAAAATTCCTTTCCCAGCTCTTGCTGAACGTGATAACGACGATATTCGTTTCGGTTTGGAACAAGGTATTAACTTTATTGCTATCTCATTCGTACGTACTGCAAAAGACGTAAACGAAGTTCGTGCAATCTGTGAAGAAACTGGTAACGGTCACGTTCAATTGTTCGCTAAAATCGAAAACCAACAAGGTATCGATAACTTGGACGAAATCATTGAAGCTGCTGACGGTATCATGATCGCTCGTGGTGACATGGGTATCGAAGTACCATTCGAAATGGTTCCAGTTTACCAAAAAATGATCATCACTAAAGTAAACGCTGCTGGTAAAGTTGTTATCACAGCAACAAACATGCTTGAAACAATGACTGAAAAACCACGTGCAACTCGTTCAGAAGTATCAGACGTATTTAACGCTGTTATCGACGGAACTGACGCTACAATGCTTTCAGGTGAGTCTGCAAATGGTAAATACCCACTTGAGTCAGTTACAACAATGGCTACAATTGACAAGAACGCTCAAACTCTTCTTAACGAATACGGACGTTTGAACTCAGATTCATTTGAACGTAACTCTAAGACAGAAGTTATGGCTTCAGCGGTTAAAGATGCTACAAACTCAATGGACATCAAATTGGTTGTAACTCTTACTAAGACTGGTCACACAGCACGTTTGATCTCTAAATACCGTCCAAATGCTGATATCTTGGCATTGACATTTGACGAATTGACAGAACGTGGATTGATGTTGAACTGGGGTGTTATCCCAATGTTGACAGAAGCTCCATCATCAACTGATGACATGTTTGAAATTGCTGAACGTAAAGCAGTTGAAGCAGGTCTTGTACAATCTGGTGACGATATTGTTATCGTTGCAGGTGTGCCACTTGGTGAAGCAGTTCGTACAAACACAATGCGTATCCGCACTGTACGTTAATCAAAAAAATAAAAACCTATCACATCAGGCTTTCGAGCTTGGGTGATAGGCTTTTTTTGTTGTGGAATATAAAAGAATTTTTCAAAATAAAAAGCTTTCTGGAAAACCAGAAAGCATGAGAGGCATCTCCATGTGAGAAACTGGTTCACACAATTTCTCAAGGTCCGCTCCTGCGTTATGACCTCCTTTGCGCAATTGTAGCTCTTGCTACATATCGACTCATCGCAGACTTTATTGTACTATAGAGCCAATACTTTGTCAAGAAAAAAAACAGCTCCCCAAATAGGAACTGATGAATTGATGCTAATTGCCGGGATCGAACCGGCGACCTCATCCTTACCATGGATGCGCTCTGCCTACTGAGCTAAATCAGCTTACTTTGAAAGTATACTATAGATTCAGCCTTTTGTCAATATGCTGAAGAGTATCTTAACTCATTGAAAAAAGCCCAAGTAATCAACTTAGGCTTGTGAAGATTAGGTTATTGTAGTTGTTTTCTCTTTTTATCTGGGTCCCAAACAAAACTTGCAACAAAGGTAAAGAGGATTGTCAGAATTCCGATTATAATTGCTAGAATCAAGGCAGGGATACGGATCAACCACCACAGTGGATTTGGCTTTTTATTGTTGTGCCACTGTTTTGTTTCGTCATCCAGACGTTGAAATTCAGATTGTATGCGGTCTGCAACCATCTCAATTCCCTCATCATTCATCTTTTTAATATCTGAGATATCAATCGGATTTCCGAAGTTCATATCAATACGTTCACGGCTGATGAGTCCTTTTAGAGTCATAGGTCCAGTATAGGTAACTGGCATGATACGAACCTTTGCCATCTTTGCGATGAGGGCAACACCACCCTTAACATCATTGGAATGACGACTACCACTTGGAAACATAATCAGCGAGCGATTGCTCTTTTTAAGAACATTAATTGGATATTTGATAGCAGAAGAACCAGGGTTATCACGGTCGATAGGGAAAGCACCACACATGCGAATCCACCAACCAAAGATGCGATTTGAAAAGAGTTCTTTTTTTGCCATAAAGACAAATTGCTTTGGTTTTGTTGCAAAAGCCATATAGACTGGATCCCACCAGGTACGGTGTGGCGCAACAAGGATATAGTTTTCATCTAAACTTGGAATTTTTTCAGTATTGTGAAAGTGAGCATTTCCATTGATTGACCATAGAATCAACATAACCAGCCCACGCAGATAAGTATAAAACATGATGTCTCCTTCAGTTTTCTTTCTTTTATTATACCTTATCATACTAGGACAGGCAAATGTTTTTTGTTTAGGCGGAATAGCTTTTCATATGAAATTAGAAATATTCCAAAAAAAATGATATGATAGAATTTATGGATAAAATTAAAATGATGGGCTTAAGCCAATCAGAAGTAAAAGAACGTCAGAAACAGGGACAGGTCAATGATTTCCAAGCTTCAGCTAGTACTAGTACATGGCAGATTGTGAAGAGAAATGTCTTTACTTTATTCAATGCTTTAAACTTTGCCATTGCCTTAGCGCTCGCCTTTGTTCAAGCATGGAGCAACCTAGTTTTCTTTGCGGTTATCTGTTTTAATGCTTTTTCAGGGATTGTAACTGAGCTACGAGCTAAACATATGGTTGATAAACTCAATCTCTTGAATAAAGAAAAAATTACGACAATTCGTGATGGACAAGAGATCGCTTTGGACCCTGAAGAACTTGTTTTAGATGATGTTATTCGCTTGTCAGCAGGAGATCAGATTCCAAGTGATGCCATTGTATTAGAAGGTTTTGCAGAAGTCAACGAAGCCATGTTAACGGGTGAGAGCGACTTGGTGCAAAAAGAAGTAGAAGACTTAATGTTGTCGGGTAGCTTTCTTGCAAGTGGTTCTGTCCTCGCTCAGGTACATCATGTTGGGGCGGATAACTATGCTGCTAAACTCATGCTTGAAGCTAAGACAGTGAAGCCGATTAACTCTCGTATCATGAAATCGCTAGACCAGTTAGCCGGCTTTACTGGGAAAATTATCATTCCTTTTGGTATTGCTCTCTTGCTTGAAGCCTTGGTCTTAAAAGGTCTACCACTGAAGTCTTCTGTAGTCAATTCATCTACAGCTCTTTTGGGGATGTTGCCTAAGGGAATCGCCCTTTTGACCATCACCTCTCTCTTAACTGCTGTTATCAAGCTTGGGTTGAAAAAGGTTTTGGTGCAGGAGATGTATTCTGTCGAGACCTTGGCGCGTGTGGATATGCTCTGCTTGGATAAGACAGGGACAATCACCCAAGGGAAGATGCAAGTTGAGACGGTCCTTCCTCTTACTCAAGCTTACGACAAAGATGCAATTGCCAAAATACTAACCAGCTATATGGCACACAGTGAGGATAAAAATCCAACTGCCCAAGCTATTCGAAAGCGTTTTGCGGGAGAGGTAGCTTATCCGATGATTTCTAGCCTTCCATTTTCAAGTGATCGAAAATGGGGAGCAATGGAGTTGGAAGGTCTAGGAACTGTTTTCCTAGGCGCACCGGAGATGTTGTTGAATGCTGAAGTTCCTGAAGCTAGAGAAGCTCTTGAACGAGGATCTCGTGTCTTGGTGTTAGCGCTCAGTCAAGAAAAACTTGACCATCACAAGCCACAAAAGCCATCTGATATACAGGCGTTGGCTTTACTTGAGATTCTAGATCCGATTCGAGAAGGTGCTGCTGAGACGCTAGACTATCTTCGTTCTCAGGAAGTGGGATTGAAAATTATCTCTGGTGATAATCCAGTCACTGTTTCAAGTATTGCCCAAAAAGCAGGTTTTGCAGACTATCAGAGCTATGTAGATTGTTCGAAAATTAATGATGAAGAATTGATAGCCATGGCTGAGGAAACAGCCATTTTCGGACGTGTCTCGCCTCATCAAAAGAAACTGATCATCCAAACTCTGAAAAAAGCAGGTCATACTACAGCAATGACAGGGGATGGTGTCAATGATATCCTAGCTCTCCGTGAGGCAGACTGTTCCATTGTTATGGCTGAAGGAGACCCAGCAACTCGTCAGATTGCAAATCTGGTCCTCTTGAATTCAGATTTCAATGATGTTCCTGAGATTCTCTTCGAAGGTCGTCGTGTGGTCAACAATATTGCCCACATTGCTCCTATTTTCTTGATTAAGACAATCTATTCCTTCTTGCTAGCAGTTATCTGTATTGCCAGTGCTTTGTTGGGACGAACTGAATGGATTTTGATTTTCCCATTCATTCCGATTCAGATAACTATGATTGACCAGTTTGTGGAAGGATTCCCACCGTTTGTATTAACTTTTGAACGAAATATCAAACCTGTGGAACAAAACTTCCTCAGAAAATCTATGCTTCGAGCTTTACCAAGTGCCTTGATGGTAGTCTTTAGTGTTCTCTTTGTTAAAATTTTTGGAACCAGTCAAGACTGGACAGCCATTGAAATTTCGACACTTCTGTATTATCTATTGGCATCGATTGGTTTCATGTCTGTAGTTAGAGCTTGCTTGCCATTTAGTCTGTGGCGTGTGCTATTGATTATTTGGTCAGTTGGAGGTTTCCTTGGAACAGCTCTATTCCCAAGAATCCAAAAATTGCTTGAAATTTCAACACTTACAGGTCAAACATTGCCTGTCTATGGCATTATGATGCTCGTCTTTATTGTGATTTTCATACTTACAAGTCGTTATCAAGTTAAAAGATAAAGAAAGACTGCAATCCATGATTGCGGTCTTTTTTAGGTGCAGGATTGCCAGATAAAATATGGTATAATAAAGGGAAATAGAGTTTTTGAAAGTGAGAGAAGATGATTTCAAAGAGATTAGAAACAGTAGCTTCTTTTGCCCCCCAAGGAGCTGTTTTGCTGGACGTCGGTAGCGACCATGCTTATTTACCTATTGAATTAGTTGAAAAAGGTCATATTGAAGCTGCCATCGCGGGTGAAGTTGTAGAGGGACCCTATCAATCTGCAGTTAGAAATGTTGAAAATCATGGCTTGGCTGAGAAAATTCAGGTTCGTTTAGCCAATGGTTTAGCAGCTTTCGAAGAGAATGACCAGGTCTCTGTTATCACTATTGCAGGAATGGGTGGTCGTTTGATTGCTACAATATTAGAAGAGGGTTTGGAAAAACTAGCCAATGTTGAGCGATTGATTCTTCAACCCAATAATCGTGAAGATGAGTTACGTTCTTGGTTACAAGAGCATGGATTTCAGATTGTAGCTGAAAGTATTTTAGAGGAAGCTGGAAAATTTTACGAGATTCTAGTTGTGGAAGCTGGGAAAATGAATTTATCAGCTAGCGATATCCGTTTTGGTCCTTTTCTATCTAAAGAACTTAGCCCCGTATTTGTCCAAAAGTGGCAAAGAGAAGCAAGTAAGCTCGAATTTGCCCTTAGTCAAATCCCAGAAAAAAATCATGAAGAACGTCAAGTTTTAGTAGATAAAATTCAAGCCATCAAGGAGGTGCTCCATGAAAGCAAGTGAAGTGATTAAGCGTTATGAAGCCTATTGTCCTCAAGAATTTTCTATGGAAGGCGATAATCGTGGACTGCAGATTGGAACTTTAGACAAGGACATCCAAAAAGTCATGGTTGCCCTTGATATCCGTGAAGATACAGTGGCAGAAGCTATTGAAAAGGGTGTAGATTTGATTATCGTTAAGCACGCACCTATCTTCCGTCCGATAAAGGACTTGGTAGCTAGTCGCCCTCAAAATCAGATTTATATTGATCTTATCAAGCATGATATTGCAGTCTACGTTAGCCATACTAATATTGATATTGTTGAAAACGGCCTTAATGACTGGTTCTGCCAACTATTGGATATTAAGTATACAACTTTTCTACAGGAAACAGGTCCTGAACGTGGGATCGGGCGTATTGGCAATATTAAACCTCAAATGTTTGAAGAATTTGCTAGTCATGTTAAGGAAGTATTTGGTCTAGATAGCCTTCGTATGGTGTATTATAAAGAGACTGATTTGCAAAAAACAATCTCAAGAGTAGCTATTTGTGGTGGCAGTGGGCAGTCTTTCTACTCTGATGCAATAGCAAAAGGAGCAGATGTCTACATTACTGGTGACATCTATTACCACACTGCCCAAGATATGTTGTCAGACGGCTTGTTGGCTCTGGATCCAGGCCACTATATTGAAGTTCTCTTTGTTGAAAAAATTGCAGCGTTCCTGAATGAATGGAAGGAAGAGAATGCTTGGTCTCTAGAGATTATCGCAAGTCAAGCGTCCACCAATCCATTCCATCATATCTAGTTAGAAGGTAAAGACAATGAAAAAAGTTGCCATTGTAGGTGCAGGAATTGTAGGGGCCACAGCTGCCTACTATCTTTCTAAGGAAGCTGATATCGAAGTAACTGTTTTTGATTTTGGACACGGCCAAGCAACCAAGGCCGCGGCAGGAATTATTAGTCCCTGGTTTTCTAAACGACGCAATAAAGCTTGGTACAAGATGGCGCGTTTGGGAGCTGATTTCTATGTAGATTTATTAGCTGATCTAGAAAAATCGGGTCAACAAGTTGATTTTTACCAGCGTTCTGGCGTCTTTCTTCTTAAAAAAGATGACTCTAAGCTAGAGGAGCTCTATCAACTGGCTCTGCAACGTAGAGATCAATCTCCCTTAATAGGAGAATTAGCCATTTTAGACCAAGTGGCTGCAAGTAGCTTATTCCCTGGATTGGAGGGATTTGGACGTTTACTCTATGCTTCTGGTGGAGCTCGAGTAGATGGGCAACTCTTAGTGAGTCGCCTGCTTGAAGCTAGGCAAGTGAAGGTCGTAAAGAAAGAGGTCAGTCTAATCCCCCTATCATCGGGCTATCAGATAGACAATCAAATGTTTGACCAAGTCATCTTATCTACAGGAGCTTGGCTTGGTCACATCTTAGAACCTTTAGGATATGAGGTAGACGTTCGTCCTCAAAAGGGGCAACTCCGAGATTACCAAGTGCCACAAGACATGGGAGCTTACCCTGTAGTTATGCCGGAAGGTGAGTGGGATTTGATACCATTTCCCGGAGGTAAGTTATCTCTAGGAGCTACCCATGAGAATGATATGGGATTTGACCTAACAGTTGATGAGAATTTGCTCCAACAAATGGCTGAAGCAGCAAGTCCTTTTTATCCTAGCTTAAAAGATGCAATGATAAGTGGTGAACGTGTGGGGATTCGTGCTTATACAAGTGATTTCTCGCCGTTTTTCGGACAGGTTCCAAACTTATCAGGAGTCTATACAGCAAGTGCTCTAGGATCTTCAGGGTTAACGACTGGTCCTATTATCGGTTATCATCTATCTCAAATGCTTCAAGGGAGAAAAGGAGTATTGGATCCAGCAGATTATCCGACTGAAAGATACATTAAAAAGAAACAATAGTAAACCTTTTACCTAGTTTTTACGATAGTCTTAGGAAAGTAAATGACTTTCCCTATCAAAAATGGTAAAATGAAAAAAATAATTCAAGAATAGGGGAAAAATGATGCAAGAAAAGATTTTGGTAACAGGTGGAGCAGGTTTTATCGGAACTCACACTGTCATCGAACTGGTCCAAGCTGGACATCAAGTTGTCGTGGTGGATAACTTGGTCAACAGTAGCCGTAAAAGTTTAGAAGTAGTGGAAAGAATCACAGGGGTAGAAATTCCTTTCTACGAAGCTGATATCCGCGATACGGATACACTTCGCGATATTTTCAAACATGAAGAGCCAACAGGTGTGATTCATTTTGCTGGTTTGAAGGCAGTTGGTGAGTCAACTCGTATCCCTCTTGCCTACTATGATAACAATATTGCTGGTACAGTTAGCCTTTTGAAGGCAATGGAAGAAAACAACTGTAAGAACATTATCTTCAGCTCATCAGCAACAGTTTATGGAGATCCACATACTGTTCCAATCTTAGAAGATTTCCCACTTTCAGCTACTAATCCTTATGGTCGTACCAAGCTAATGCTTGAAGAAATCTTGACCGATATTTATAAAGCTGATTCAGAATGGAATGTTGTTTTACTTCGTTATTTCAACCCAATTGGGGCTCATAAGAGTGGTGATTTAGGTGAAAATCCAAACGGCATTCCAAATAACCTTCTACCGTATGTAACACAAGTCGCAGTTGGTAAGTTAGAACAAGTTCAAGTCTTCGGAGATGACTACGATACTGAAGATGGAACAGGTGTTCGTGACTATATCCACGTCGTTGACTTAGCAAAAGGACACGTTGCCGCCCTTAAGAAGCTTCAAAAAGGCTCTGGACTCAATGTGTATAACCTTGGTACTGGAAAAGGCTACTCAGTTCTCGAAATTATCCAAAATATGGAAAAAGCTGTTGGACGCCCAATTCCATACCGTATCGTTGAACGTCGACCTGGTGATATTGCAGCTTGCTACTCTGACCCAGCAAAAGCTAAGGAAGAGCTCGGATGGAAAGCAGGACTTGGTATTACAGAAATGTGTGAAGATGCATGGCGTTGGCAAAGTAAGCATCCAAATGGATTTGAAGACTAATCGTTTGATTAAACAAAAAAAGAGGAAGTAATTCCTCTTTTCTTATAACTTTATATGTGGTTGAAATAAAAAATTTGCTTAGTGATCATGTGATAGAAAACGTCTTAAAAGAACACTTTATTTATTATTAAAATATCAGAAAAAATAAAAGTGAAATTGTATAAAAATAGCTAGCAAAAGACTATAATTTTCTAGAAAAATATGCTAAACTAGAAGGAGTGGAAATTAGAGATCAATGTTCCACCAAATTTTAAGATTCATCTATAATCAGAGCACGAGTAGGGCAATTTTTAACGGCTTCTAAAACATCGCCGCTACAAGAAATTTCTCTTTCTGATTGCTTAGGATCATCGAAAAAACGGACAATACCATTATCATGGTAATCAAATAATTCTGAATAAGTTTGGCAGAGCCCACAAGCGATGCAACGTTCAGGTATAAGTCTAATCTTCATATTTATATTGTAATAAGAAACTAAAAAAAACTCAAGGAGTAAGGTATGGAAAAGGAACCGTGGCAAGAAGATATTTATGAAAACCAAGAAGAGGAATCAAGAACAGAACGCCGTCAACGAAACAAAAATGATTCAGGAGTCATTGCGAATCGTATTTTAACTGTTTTGGCTGTTCTTTTCTTTGTCATTGTTGTTGGTATGGTAGTTGTATTAGTCTACTTGTCATCAGGTGGAAGCGACCGTACTTCAGCTCTGAAAGATTTTTATGATTCTTCAGCTCCAAAAGTAGAAGAAGTTACAACAGTTGCTACAACTACTCAGTCAACAGAAGCAGAGACAACCCAACAAGAACATACAGAGGCGCATACTGATTCTGAAGGAACAATTACAGTCTTGCCAGGAGAGGGTGAAGCAGCCATTGCTGCTCGAGCTGGAATCTCCATTGCTCAACTTGAAGCTTTAAACCCTGGTCATATGTCTACTGGAACGTGGTTCGCAAATCCTGGTGATGTCCTTAAGATAAGATAGGAGTGACGATGAAAACAATTCAGATTGCTATTGATGGGCCAGCTTCCAGTGGTAAGAGTACGGTAGCTAAGATTATCGCTAAAGACTTTGGCTATACTTATTTGGATACGGGTGCTATGTATCGTGCTGCCACTTACATCGCTTTGAATAATCAAATAAGTCCAGAAGAGTCTTCACGACTTCTTGAATTACTGGAACAATATCCGATTAGCTTTGGTCGCGCTGAAACAGGAGAACAGCTTGTTTTTGTTGGAGATGTCGATGTAACAAATCCAATCCGAGAAAATGAAGTAACCAATGCTGTTTCTGCCTTTGCTGCTATTCCAGCTGTTCGTGAAAAATTGGTAGCCCTTCAGCAAGAAATTGCCCGACAAGGTGGTATCGTTATGGATGGCCGCGATATTGGAACAGTAGTCTTGCCTCAGGCTGAATTGAAAATTTTTCTAGTAGCATCTGTAGATGAGCGTGCGGAACGTCGCTACAAGGAAAATCTTTCAAAGGGAATCGAAACAGATTTGGAAACTTTGAAAGAAGAGATTGCTGCGCGTGATTATAAAGATAGTCATCGTGAAACTTCACCTCTCAAGCAAGCTGAGGATGCAATCTATTTGGATACGACTGGCCTCTCTATTTTAGAAGTTGTTGAAAAAATTAAATCAGAAGCTCAAAAACATCTATAACAACTATAAAAACGATGAACTGAATTTCGGTTTGTCGTTTTTTTATCATGATTTGTCAAATAGTCTGTTTTAAGGTATAATAGTTGCTGTTGAAGAAAATTTGACATTCAAATAATCATAAATTTATTAAGGAGATAACATGAGTCAATTACCAAATTGCCCAAAATGTAATTCAGAATATGTATATGAAGATGGCGCACTTCTAGTTTGTCCAGAATGTGCTTACGAGTGGAATCCTGCTGAGCAAGCAGAAGCAGAAGAAGGCATTGTTGCCATCGATGCAAATGGGAACAAATTAGCTGATGGAGATACAGTAACCTTGATTAAAGATTTGAAGGTTAAAGGGGCTCCTAAAGACCTCAAACAAGGAACTCGTGTGAAAAACATCCGTATTGTTGAAGGTGACCACAACATTGACTGTAAGATCGATGGTTTTGGTGCTATGAAGCTTAAATCAGAATTTGTGAAGAAGATTTAATCATGATTAAAAATGAAAAAGTAATATTTTATAGTCGTATCTTTTTATTTATAGCAGCCTTTACCGGTGTATACTTGGAGATTACCAAACGCGGTGGTTTAGGGATGTTGCTATACTACACAGTACTTTCTAACCTTTTGGTTGTACTTTTTACAGGTTATCTTTTGTTAAAGATGCGTAGTGGAGGTGATAGTTGGCAGAGTCCTGGTATTCTACGTCTCAAAGGTGGCGTCACTATGAGTATTATGATTACTTGTGTCATCTATCATTTCATGCTAGCTCCTTTGACGACAGATTTTTACCGTTTGGAAAATTTCCTTTGTCATTATATTGTCCCTCTCTGGTTTTTAGCAGATACAATTATTTTTGATAAGAGTCGTCAATATAAGTTAGTTGATCCTATGCTTTGGACTAGCCTCCCTTTGCTTTATATGATTTTTGCCCTCTTAAACGGTTTTGTTCTAAAGATGGATGTCCCTAATGCTAAGGATAGTCCCTTCCCTTATTTCTTTTTGAATGCTACCAAACATGGTTGGGGCTTTGTCTTTAAATGGGCAGCAACTATCTTTGTTGCCTACATGGTTTCAGGATATCTCTTTTATCTTGTGAAAAGTATTAAAAAATCTAAGAAATAAAAGTACCCAATGTGGGTGCTTTTTTTGTGATAAAGATAATTGTACCCGGACAAATCGATTTATTTTATCTTGTTATGCAGTCTTTTATACCTTACAATAAAACTGTAGCTACCAATACAACTATTGAGGATGAAAAAAATGACTGAAAATCGTTATGAATTAAATAAGAATTTGGCACAGATGCTTAAGGGTGGCGTCATCATGGATGTTCAAAATCCTGAACAGGCAAGAATTGCTGAGGCTGCAGGTGCGGCAGCAGTTATGGCTTTGGAACGAATCCCAGCTGATATTCGTGCAGCGGGTGGTGTCTCTCGCATGAGTGATCCAAAGATGATTAAGGAAATCCAAGAAGCAGTCAGCATTCCAGTTATGGCTAAGGTTCGAATTGGGCATTTTGTTGAAGCACAGATTTTAGAAGCTATCGAGATTGACTATATCGATGAGAGCGAAGTTCTATCTCCAGCTGACGATCGTTTCCATGTGGACAAGAAAGAATTTCAAGTTCCTTTTGTTTGTGGTGCTAAAGACCTAGGAGAAGCCTTGCGCCGTATCGCTGAAGGAGCTTCTATGATCCGTACAAAAGGGGAACCAGGAACAGGAGACATCGTTCAGGCGGTTCGTCATATGCGTATGATGAATCAAGAAATTCGCCGTATTCAAAACCTCCGTGAGGACGAGTTATATGTTGCTGCAAAAGAACTCCAAGTACCTGTAGAATTAGTTCAATATGTCCACGAAAATGGGAAATTACCAGTTGTCAACTTTGCAGCTGGAGGGGTTGCAACACCAGCGGACGCTGCTCTTATGATGCAGCTAGGTGCAGAAGGTGTGTTTGTTGGCTCAGGGATTTTCAAATCAGGTGATCCTGTTAAACGTGCGGCAGCAATTGTCAAAGCTGTTACCAATTATCAGAATCCTCAAATTCTGGCTCAAATTTCGGAAGACTTGGGAGAAGCCATGGTTGGTATCAATGAGAATGAAATCCAAATTCTCATGGCGGAGCGAGGAAAATAGATGAAAATCGGAATCTTGGCCTTGCAAGGTGCCTTTGTAGAACACGAGAAAATGCTTGCTCAACTAGGAGTTGAAAGTATTGAACTACGAAACCTAGAAGATTTTCAGCAACATCGAAGTGAGCTATCAGGTTTGATTTTGCCAGGAGGTGAGTCAACGGCCATGGGGAAACTGTTGCGAGATCAGCAAATGCTCATTCCTATAAGAGAGGCTATTCTCAATGGTTTACCAGTCTTTGGAACTTGTGCGGGTTTAATTTTGCTAGCAAAACAAATCACTTCTCAAGAGGAAAGCCATCTAGCGACCATGGATATAGTAGTAGAGCGCAATGCCTATGGACGTCAGCTAGGAAGCTTTTATACAGAAGCTGACTGCAAGGGCGTTGGTAAAATTCCAATGACCTTTATCCGTGGTCCTATTATCAGCAGTGTTGGTGACAGTGTTGATGTTCTAGCGATTGTGAACAATCAAATCGTTGCGGCTCAAGAAAAGAATATGCTGGTAACCTCCTTTCATCCTGAATTGACAAATGATCTTCGTTTGCATCAGTACTTTATGAATATGTGTAAATAAAAAAAGAGGTTGGGATTTTTCCCAACTTCTTTTTTACATGTAATAGACAATAGCAATGTATTGGAGAGCAGAGGCTGCTAGAATGAAGAGATGCCAAATCATATGGAAGTATGGTTTCTTTTTAGCGTAGAATCCAGCGCCAACTGTATAGCAAAGGCCACCTGATACCATAAGACTCCAAAACATTGGACTTGTCTGACTGATGATTGCTGGTAAGATAGCCAATACAAGCCATCCCATGATGAGGTAAAGGATGAGACTGAATTTTTCATTAACCTTCTTGGCAAAGATTTTATAAAGAATACCGAAAATAGTTGTCCCCCACTGAATGGCGATAATCAGATAACCAAACCAATTATTCATCAGGGTTAAAACCACCGGGGTATAAGAACCTGCGATGGCAACATAAATCATAGAATGGTCAATAATTCGTAACACATATTTATGAGTTGAACCATAAGCCATAGAATGATAAATGGTAGATGAAAGAAACATGAGAAAGAGGCTGATGACGAAGATGGAAACGCCTATAGACGATAAGAAACCATGTGCCTCATAACTGTAAGTAGATGAAATGGGAAGTAGGATTAGCATGATAAATGCTCCTACAGCATGGGTGACACTGTTGGCAATTTCTTCTCCAAAACTAAGTCGTTTACTAAGTTTGAAACTAGTATTCATTTGTTTCCTCCTCTTCGGTTTCTGTATAGACTAGTGCAAGTGTTTGATGATAGAGTTTGACCGTTTGGCAGCTTGCCTGGATAATGGGATTAGCTGGATCAATATCTTTATTCATATAGTCCACAAAAGCATTGTAAAGTTCTTCTGAATTAGTGTCTGTGTTTAGGGTATTAAGGGTTTGAGCAATTTCTTGGATAGAAAAAACAGACTTGAGAGTGGTAATAGCAATCAATCGTGCGATTTGTTTGCGTTGATATTTTTTCTTTTCGGGTTTACTGATATAACCGTGTTTGACATAGTTGTTCACCATGGATGCTGTCAAACCTTTCTCCTTGTCAGGAGAAGCTGGAGGACAGATTTGATTGACATAGAGCAGAACTTGGTCCAGATAGAGATTGATACTTGGAATTTCTTCCCATTTTGGATAGGAAAAAGTGGTATTCATTTTCAACTCCTTTTTATCTAGTTTTAATAACTAGATTATAAAATATTAGAAATAATAAGTCAAGTTTCAAGTGCTTGTAGAAAGAAACAATTTATGCTATGATGAGAGAAAATAGTATGAAAAGAGGATAAATGATGGAGATTCGCTTAGCCTTTCCAAACGAAGTTGACGCAATTATACAAGTGATTGAGGGAGCCAAGAAATGTTTGGCAGAAGCTGGTAGCACTCAGTGGCAAAACGGCTACCCAGATGCAGATACCATTATTGAAGATATCATCTCTGGTCAAGCTTATGTAGCCCTAGACGAAGGTGACCTCTTAGCCTATGCAGCAGTGACTAAGAGCCCAGAAAAAGCTTATGAAGCAATTTATGATGGCAACTGGGAGGGAAATGAAGCAGAATACTTAGTATTTCACCGTATTGCTGTTGCTAGAGATGCGCAAGGTCAAGGTGTTGCTCAGACCTTTTTAGAAGGCTTAGTTGAAGGCTTCGATTACCTAGATTTTCGTTCAGATACGCATGATAAAAACATAGCCATGCAGCATATCTTTGAAAAACTTGGCTTCAAACAGGTTGGTAAAGTTCCAGTAGACGGGGAACGCTTGGCCTATCAAAAATTAAAATCAAATGCCTAAGAAGTATGCAAAGATGCTATACAAGTCACCGATTGGCCCCCTATCTCTGCTAGCAGATGACCACTATTTGTTTGGGATATGGATTGAAGAAGAGAGCGATTTTGAGAAGGGATTATCTGAAAATGATGTAACTGTTGTTGACAGTCATCCCATTTTAAATCAAATTACTTCCTATTTAGAGACTTATTTTAAGGGGCAAGATCAAGACTTATCTGGATTACCTTTAGCTCCTGTCGGTAGTGACTTTGAAAAAAGAGTCTGGAACTACTTGCGTGGAATTCCTTTTGGGCAGACTGTTACTTATGGACACATAGCTAAGGACTTGCAAGTAGCTTCTACCCAAGCAATCGGAGGAGCAGTAGGTCGCAATCCCTGGTCTATCCTTGTGCCTTGTCACCGTGTGCTAGGTGCTGGAGGACGTCTGACAGGCTATGCTTGGGGACTCGAAAAGAAGGCTTGGCTCTTGAGGCATGAAGGTGCAAGTTATCAAGAAAATAAAAAATAGAAAGAGAAGAAAATGTTAGAATTTATCGAATATCCAAAATGTACAACTTGTAAAAAAGCAAAGAAAGAATTAGATCAACTCGGACTAGAATATAAAGACGTTCATATCGTTGAAGAGACTCCGAGTGAAAAGGTCATTTTAAACTGGCTCGAAACTTCGGGATTTGAATTGAAGCAATTTTTCAATACTAGTGGCATCAAATATCGTGAACTCGGATTGAAAGATAAGGTTGGGACATTGTCAAACAAAGAAGTAGCCAAACTCTTGGCCAGTGATGGTATGCTATTGAAACGTCCAATACTAGTTGAAAATGGTCTTGTAAAACAAATTGGCTATCGTAAAACATACAATAACTTGGATTTGAATTAGTTTTTTTCTATCTCCTTGATAGATAAAATATATAACCTCCCACTTTTAAAGTATGATAAACTAGAGGGTAGATGAAATCTGATATGCTCGTAGCAAATATTTTTAATTAGAGCATAAGTATGATAGAATGAATCATTATCTTGAGAGGATGTTTCTATGAATGTTACAACGATTTTAGCATCTGATTGGTATCAAAATTTGATGCAATATATTCCAGATGGCAAACTTTTTAGTTGGCGTTCTGTCTTTGATGGGATTCCAAGAATTGTACAGCAATTACCTACAACATTGATGTTAACGGTATTTGGTGCCTTTTTTGGTATCATGCTAGCCCTAGTCTTTGCTATCGTGAAAATCAACCGAGTTAGATTTATTTACCCATTACAAGCTTTTTTTGTTAGTTTCCTAAAAGGAACCCCAATTTTAGTTCAACTGATGTTGACTTATTACGGGATTCCATTAGCTTTGAAAGCCTTGAATCAACAATGGGGAACTTCTCTGAACATTAATGCTATTCCAGCAGCAACATTTGCGATTGTGGCTTTTGCTTTTAACGAGGCAGCCTATGCCAGCGAAACTCTTCGTGCGGCAATTCTTTCTGTAAATCCAGGTGAGATTGAAGCTGCTCGTAGTCTTGGTATGACACGTGCGCAAGTTTATCGTCGTGTGATTATTCCCAATGCAGCAGTAGTTGCAACACCAACCTTGATTAACTCCTTGATTGGCTTGACCAAGGGGACTTCCCTAGCTTTCAGTGCAGGTGTTGTAGAAGTCTTTGCCCAAGCTCAGATTTTGGGTGGTGCAGACTATCGTTACTTTGAACGTTTCATCTCAGTAGCTCTCGTCTACTGGGTGGTAAATATCGTTATTGAAAATCTTGGCCGTTTCATTGAAAGAAAAATGGCTATTACAGCACCAGATAATGTTGAGACAGATGTGAAAGGAGAGCTTCGCTAATGATTAAAATTTCAAATTTAAGCAAATCCTTTTCAGGTCAAACTGTTTTGGATCATCTGAATTTAGATATTCAAAAAGGAGAAGTTGTTGCCTTAATTGGTTCTTCAGGAGCTGGGAAATCAACTTTTCTTCGTAGCCTAAACTATCTAGAAACTCCTGATAGTGGAAGTATTCAGATTGATGATTTCAAAGTTGATTTTTCTCAAATTACGCAAGAAGAAATTCTAACTCTTCGTCGTAAATTATCGATGGTTTTCCAACAGTTTAATTTATTTGAGCGTAGAACAGCGCTAGATAATGTTAAAGAAGGCTTGGTGGTAGTTAAAAAATTATCGGACGAAGAAGCGACTGAAATTGCTAAGGAAGAACTAGCTAAGGTTGGGCTTTCTGATCGTGAACAGCATTATCCGCGTCACTTGTCTGGAGGACAAAAACAACGGGTCGCTATAGCTCGTGCTCTAGCCATGAAACCAGACGTCTTACTCTTGGATGAACCGACTTCAGCACTGGACCCAGAATTGGTTGGTGAGGTAGAAAGATCGATTGCTAATGCTGCAAAATCAGGTCAAACTATGGTTTTGGTTAGTCACGATATGTCATTTGTTGCTCAAGTAGCTGATAAGGTTTTATTCTTGGATAAAGGAAAGATTATTGAATCTGGAACACCGGATGAGATTATCAACCATCCTAAAGAAGAACGAACAAAAGAGTTCTTTGCTAGTTACAAACGGACCTATATCTGATATAATAGAAGATAAGAAAAACTCAGTTGGCTAAGCTAACTGGGTTTGCTCTTTAAAAATAATAGAAATGAGAGAGAGCATGCTAGTTCAGCTATTTGCTTTGTATTTAGAGAGTTTGGTTTTGACGATTTTACTAGTCTTGGTTGTCTTAGGGATTTGGATTGGTTTTAGAGCCCTGTCAGGTGTCGATAAAACTGCTAAGGAGCGTCAGGCTCACCTCTATGATATGATTATGATTGGAGTTCTAACAATTCCAGTATTGTCTTTTGCAACCATGAGCATCTTGTTGGTTCTCAAGGCTTAATAGTTGTCAAATAGGATTTTATCCGTTAGAATAAGAATAGTTACAACAAGAAAGAAGGAAATAGAATGTACGATACGATTATTATCGGTGCAGGTCCTGCTGGGATGACTGCAGCCTTGTATGCAGCTCGCAGCAATCTCAAAGTAGCTTTGATTGAAGGTGGTCTTCCTGGCGGTCAGATGAACAATACTTCTGACATTGAAAACTATCCAGGTTATGCTAACATTAGTGGACCTGAGTTAGCAGAAAAGATGTTTGAACCTCTTGAAAATCTAGGTGTCGAACATCTCTATGGCTTTGTAAAAGATATTGAGAACCATGATGATGTTAAGAAAGTAATCACAGACGATGAAGAATTTGAAACGCGCACAGTTATCGTAGCGACTGGTTCAAAACATCGCCTCTTAGGAGTTCCAGGAGAAGAAGAACTGAATAGTCGTGGAGTTTCCTACTGTGCGGTTTGTGATGGAGCCTTTTTCCGTGACCAAGATTTGTTGGTTGTAGGTGGAGGAGATTCGGCTGTTGAAGAAGCAATCTTCTTAACACAGTTCGCCAAATCTGTAACCATCGTTCACCGTCGTGATGAACTTCGTGCTCAAAGAGTATTGCAAGACCGCGCCTTTGCCAATGATAAAATCAACTTCATTTGGGATTCTGTTGTCAAAGAAATCAAGGGTGAAAACCGTGTGGAGTCAGTTGTCATTGAAAATGTTAAAACAAATCAAGTGACTGAACATGCCTTTGGAGGTGTCTTCATCTATGTTGGTTTAGATCCAGTTAGCGATTTTACAAAAGATTTACAAATCCAAGATGAGTCAGGTTGGATTGTGACAGATGACCACATGAAGACAAGTGTTGCAGGTGTCTTTGCAGTTGGAGATGTTCGTCAGAAAGACCTTCGCCAAGTTACAACAGCAGTTGGAGATGGAGCTATTGCAGGTCAAGAAGCCTATAAATATATTACTGAACATAGTTAAAAAGGCGGTGGGACAGAAATCGATAGACAAAGTCTCGATTTCGTAGTCCCAGCCCCGCGAGGATGATTAGGAGCTTTTTGGAGTCTAAAAGACGAACAAAAAGTTCAATCAGCTACCGCGTCAAAGTTTGATTGCTAATAAAAAGTGAGGTCGGGATCTTTTGTCCCAACCTCACTTTTTTATAATCGATTGCGGAAGACTTCGTACATAAGAATAGCAGCAGCAACACTGGCATTGAGGCTTTGTACATGTCCATTCATTGGAATAGTTATCATCTCGTCCACTTGCTTCTTGATGTTACTTGAAATACCTTTTCCTTCATTTCCGATAATGAGAGCAACTTTGCCACTTGTATTCCATTTATGGCAAGGTGTTCCGTTCATATCAGTTCCAAAAGTCCAGAATCCCTCGTCTTTGAGTTTGTCCAAGGTTTGACTAAGATTAGTGACTCGGGCAATAGGAACATGTTCAATCGCACCTGTTGCTGTTTTTGCTACGACAGGAGTGACGCCGACAGCTCGGTGTTTGGGAATAATAACACCTGAAACATTGGTTGCATCCGCTGTTCTCAAGATAGAACCGAGATTATGTGGGTCTGTTAAACCATCAAGAATTAGCAGTAGTGGGTTTTCTTCTTGGCGTGTTTTTGTAAGAATCTGCTCAAGTTCTGTATAGGCAAATTCAGAAACACGCAAAACAAAACCTTGGTGAATAGCACCCTCAGTCATTTCAGAAAGTGATTTTTTTGAAGTCCAAGAGATAGATACTTTCTTTTCTGTAGCTAGTTCCTTAACCTTTTCTACATTTTTTCCTCGTAGATCATCTTGGAGATAGAGTTTATTTCCTGTGTTTGCTAAAAGTGCTTCCGTAACGGCGTGAACGCCATAGACAATATCATTTGTTTTCATGGCTCTATTATAACATAAAACCCCGTATTGCAACGGGATTTTCTTTATTCGAGAATGAGTAGGCCTTCTTTGATTTCAAAGGGATCTTTTTCGTTAATTCGATCGTAAAACATAATACCATTTAAGTGGTCAATTTCATGTTGGACAACGATTGAGTTGTAGCCTTTTAGCTTGATACGATGTTTTTCGCCATCCTTGTCAAAGTAGTCAACAGTCACTCGAGCATGACGGATAACATAACCAGGTACAGCTCGATCGACTGATAGACAACCTTCTCCCTCGCCTAGAGCAGCATCTTGAACTGAGTGTGAAACAATCTTAGGATTGTACATAACAGCTTGTAAATCATAGGCTTCCTGAGGTGTTTCACCATCCTCAGTGATATTTGGAACCAAAACAGCGATGATGCGTTTTGAGATGTCCAATTGTGGTGCTGCAAGTCCAACACCTCCACGAAGACCTAACTTTTCAGCCATAACTGGGTCTTGTGAATGTTTCAAAAATTGCATCATTTTCTCACCGAGGATAATATCTTGATCACTCAATGGGAAAGTGACCTCCTCAGCAACAGCACGTAGGGTTGGATTGCCCTCGCGAATAATATCTTTCATATCGATTAAATGAGAAGCTTTTGTAATACGTTCTATAGCAGACATGTTCTCTCCTTCCTTCCATTACAATTACATGATAACACAAAACAGATGAGAAAGAAAGTGACAGAAGCCGTTAAAAAATAATAGAATAAAAGAAAATACCCATTTGTCTGTGGTATAATAAGATAAGGAGACTTGCATCAAAAAGCAAGGAGAAAAAAGATGGAAAAACGCAGTAGTAGAAATCAAAATGGTCCTATCTTTCGGCTTGTCGGGAAATTGATTCGATTTTTTAGGAACTATCACCAATGGAGTAATAAAACCTTTATCGCTGTTTTGTTGATTGCCGTTGCAATCTCAATGGCTTTGACTTTATTAGCCGAGGGGCTAAAGGGATTTCCATTGACCAGTAGTAGTACAACTGTCGTAAGTCAGACAGCTGATTTTAAGGAGAAAACTACGGCAACAGAGCAAGAAACAAGTGCTCGGATCATGGCCAATGGTGATTTGCTCTATCATGACATTATCTATATTTCAGCCAAAAAATCAGATGGTACCTATGATTTCCATGAAAATTTTGAATACGTAAAGCCTTGGCTTAAGCAAGCTGACTTGGTCATTGGTGATTTTGAAGGAACTGTAAATAAAGATCACTATCTTGCAGGTTACCCCTTATTTAATGCACCTGGTGAAGTCATGGACGCTATAAAAGATGCAGGGTATCAAGTGCTAGACTTGGCTCATAATCATATCTTGGATTCTCAAATTGAGGGAGTAGTTTCAACCGCAGATGCGATTGAAAAAGCTGGAATGACACCAATCGGAGTCTACACTCATGAACCACGAGATAAAGCACCTATTGTCATCAAGGAAGTCAA
Organism: Streptococcus pseudopneumoniae; assembly: GCF_001074155.1. Taxonomy (GTDB): domain Bacteria; phylum Bacillota; class Bacilli; order Lactobacillales; family Streptococcaceae; genus Streptococcus; species Streptococcus pseudopneumoniae_A. The sequence goes on along the minus strand of NZ_JUUZ01000023.1, from coordinate 18,065 downwards.
TGGGATTAAAGTTGCCCTTTTAGCTTATTCCTATGGTTTTAACGGAATTGAACAAAGCATTTCTCAAGAGGATTATGATCGCTATCTTTCAGACTTAAATGAAGATAAAATGAAGGCTGAAATTGAACGAGCAGAGAAGGAGGCGGATATTACAATTATCATGCCTCAGATGGGAGTTGAGTATCAAATTGAGCCGACTGAGGAGCAAAAGAAACTTTACCATAAAATGATTGATTGGGGAGCAGATATTATCTTTGGTGGTCACCCTCACGTTGTTGAACCAGCTGAAACGGTTGAAAAAAACGGTGATAAAAAGCTTATCATCTACTCTATGGGGAATTTTATCTCAAATCAACGAATTGAAACCATGCAGGATGTTGAAAATGCTAAGTGGACGGAACGTGGAGTCCTCATGGATGTGACCATTAAGAAAAAATCTGGTAAAACAACTATCGAGACGGCTCAAGCACATCCAAGTTGGGTGAGTCGGACTCCTAAGGGAGGTTATTCTCCAGAAGGATACCCACTTTATCTATACCAAACCTATATCTTGGAAGATTTTATAGAGGGTGGGAAATACCGTAGTCAGTTAGACGAGGCCACCAAGGAACGGATTGATACAGCCTATAAAGAAATGAATGAGCATGTAGGTTTGAAATGGTAGTGACTAAAAAAGAGGAGCAAGATGGATATTAAGATAATAGCAACAGATATGGATGGAACCTTGTTAGATCCTCAAGGACAACTGGACCTACCTCGTCTAGAGAAAATTTTGGATCAGCTGGATCAACGTGGTATTCGTTTTGTTATTGCAACGGGAAATGAAGTTCATCGCATGCGACAATTACTGAAGTATCTTGTAGAAAGAGTCGTTCTCGTAGTTGCTAATGGTGCCCGTATATTCGAAAATGATGAATTGCTACAAGCACAAACTTGGGATGATGCCATGGTTGATAGGGCTTTGGACCATTTTAAAGGTAGAGAATGTCAGGATCAGTTTGTCGTAACTGGTATGAATGGTGGCTTTGTAAAGGAAGGTACTGTTTTTACAGAACTAGATAAATTTATGACTCCGGAGATGATTGAGAAGCTCTATCAACGAATGAATTTTGTTAATGAATTTGACTCTAATCTCTTCGGTGGTGTTCTCAAGATGAGTATGGTAGTTGGTGAAGAACGATCCGATTCGGTTTTACAGGAAATTAATGACTTATTTGATGGGCATGTGCGAGCTGTTTCCAGCGGTTATGGTTGTATTGATATCTTACAAGATGGGATTCATAAGGCGTGGGGCCTAGAAGAATTGCTCAAACGTTGGAATTTAAAACCTGAACAAATCATGGCCTTTGGTGATAGTGAAAATGACATTGAAATGTTAGAGTTGGCAGGTATTTCATATGCCATGGAAAATGCAGAAGATGCTGTTAAAGAAGTAGCTACAAAAATAGCCCCAGCCAACAGTCAGGCGGGTGTTTACCAAGTTTTAGAAAACTGGCTAGAAAGAGGAGAATAACTTGGCAGTACAACTATTAGAAAACTGGCTCTTAAAAGAGCAAGAGAAAATCCAAACCAAGTATCGTGAACTTAATCGTATTTCAGTAATCGAACCAAATATCATTTTTATCGGAGATTCTATTATTGAGTACTACCCATTACAAGAGCTACTTGGTACATCAAAGACGATTGTGAATCGAGGGATTCGAGGTTATCAGACTGGACTTTTGCTAGATAACCTGGATGCTCATCTCTATGGTGATGCGGTGGATCAGATTGTGCTTTTGATTGGGACAAATGACATTGGAAAAGATGTTCCAATGACGGAAACACTAAACAATCTTGAAAGCGTGATTCAAAGTATTTCTCGTGACTATCCGCTGTCACAAATAAAGCTAGTTTCTATATTACCGGTCAATGAGAGTGAGAACTTCAAACAGATTGTTTACATTCGTACTAATGAGAAAATCAAGGCGTGGAATCAAGCCTATCAAGAGCTAGCTTCAGCCTATATGCAGGTAGAATATGTGTCTGTTTTTGAGAAATTACTTGATCAGGAAGGACAGCTCAAGGAGGGGTACACAACAGATGGCCTTCACCTCAGTGTCTCGGGTTATCATATTCTATCGGAAGCCTTGAAAGATTACATTTTCTAGGCATCTACTTGCTTTTTTGATTTTTTAGCTTAGATAAGGTATAATATTTTTATTGTCTTTGGGGTCGTTACGGATTCGACAGGCATTATGAGGCATATTTTGCGACTCGTGTGGCGACGTAAACGCTCAGTTAAATATAACTGCAAAAAATAACACTTCTTACGCTCTAGCTGCCTAAAAACCAGCAGGCGTGACCCGACTCGGATTGCTCGTGTCTGATGACAGGTCTTATTATTAGCGAGATACGATCAAACTTTGTCTAGCAGTTTGATAAGAGATTGATAGGCTCGCAGTTCCTGGGCTTGAGTTATGTGTCGAGGGACTGTTAAAACAATACATAACCTATGGTTGTAGACAAATATGTTGGCAGGTGTTTGGACGTGGGTTCGACTCCCACCGGCTCCATTCTATAAAATTTTGTAAAATACGACAAAAGTATTTTTGGAGAATTACTCAAGAGGCTGAAGAGGACGGTTTGCTAAATCGTTAGGTCGAGTAACCGGCACAAGGGTTCGAATCCCTTATTCTCCGTTAGAATAACGTAATGTTTTTCTAAACCATGCCCTTGGAGTTCGACTTCAAGAGTAAATTTTATACATTGAGGTATATAATGAAAAAGATTAAACTACTCAGTATCTTGGCTCTTTCTGCATTGGCCTTAGGTGCATGTTCTTTAACATCTAAAAAATCAGAAACTGCTTCTGAAACAACAGAACAAGCTAAAAAAGATACTTCTGTAGAAGACAAAGTAACAAAAGACGCCGAAGTTCTATTAGATGCATTGCTTACTACAGAAACTGCTCGTTTTAAGAAGGTTTATGGTGAAACCTACGAAAAATGGACTGATGCTGTAATTGCAGTACAAACAAGTGAAAAAATCAAGGAAGATGGTCTTACTCCAGCTTCAACATATACAGTACAATGGCACCCAGATTTTCCTGAAGAGACACCTGAAGAAACAATTTCAGGTTTCTTGAAAATGAAACGTAAGTTGTTCCAAGATATCGGTTCTTACACTATTAAAGATGTGAAAGTTGACGAATCAGGAAATACAGCCACTGTTACATTTACTTCTAAGAAATTACACTCTAAAGGATTGACTTCATCAATTAGAGAAGTGCTTACTATCCTAATTGGGGGTATCGATAACTTAGGTAAATACAACAAAGCCGGCGCAAATGCTGATATTAAACGTTACCAAACATTGGTAACTTACTGGATTTACGAACATCTATTCAGAAAAGATTTTGCTATCTACAGTGATGTAGATCCGGAAGCAGCTCTTACACCTCTTACAACTGGTGAATTTGATACAGAAATCAAATTAACAAAAGATAAGGATGGAAATTGGGTTATTTCTCAAGATGACTACCGTACCTTAACAACTGAGATGATGGATACTACAGAGGGTTACGACAAGATTGACCGTAAGAACTCTACAAAAGCTAAAAATAAATCTACAGACAAGTCAAAAGATGAAGACAAATCTAAGGATGCCGACAAGTCTAAAGATAAAGATAAATCTACAGACAAACCTAAAGAGAAAAGCAACGTCTAAAATTTGGGCAAGTAGTTCATTTTGAACTGCTTGCTTTTTTGTATTCTATAACTGTTAAAAATATTGTAGAATTTCAAGTATAAAGACCTTAATTATTTTATAAAATATCTTGAAGAAATCTTGAATTTCTTCAGTTTTTTTTTAATTTTGTGATATAATTAAGGTGCCTTAAGAAAATTTATGAAAATTATCAGTAGTTTTTCACAGCCATTTTCAGTATCTTATGAGTTTAGGTTATCTTTCAGTAATGATAAGCAGTGAAAGGGTAGGTTTAGAAAGAGGTAAAGAGAAATGTCATCTCATAAAAAAGTTTCACTTTCTGAGATTAATCAGTCTATCGAGACTCCAAATAATAATCATTTCTGGCAAAATTTAAAGGCTTTTTTAGGTCCCGGTGCTCTTGTAGCAGTTGGTTATATGGATCCAGGAAACTGGATTACCAGCGTAGTCGGTGGTGCTTCCTATAAGTATAGTCTCTTGTTTGTCATCTTTATTTCATCTCTTATTGCCATGCAGCTTCAGCAGATGGCAGGAAAGCTTGGGATTGTAACCCAGATGGACTTGGCTCAAGCAACGGCTCATCATTCACCCAAATGGCTTCGTTATAGTTTATGGGTGATTTTAGAATTAGCCTTGATGGCGACAGACTTGGCAGAAGTTCTCGGTTCTGCCATTGCTCTCAATCTTCTCTTTAAGATTCCGATTATGATAGCGATCCTCTTGACCGTGTTGGATGTTTTTCTCTTATTGCTTCTGATGAAATTTGGCTTTAAGAAGATTGAAGCTATCGTTACAACACTGATTTTATCCATTCTAGCAATTTTTACCTATCTTGTAGCTTTGTCACATCCAAGCTTCCAAGGAATCGTTGAGGGTTATCTACCGAATGCAACCTTATTTGAAAGTCCTTTGCCAGGACATGAAAGTCAATTAACCTTGGCACTAGGAATCGTGGGAGCAACTGTTATGCCCCATAATCTTTATTTGCATTCATCCTTGTCACAGACACGAAAAATCAATCACAAGGACGAAAATGATGTTCGAAAAGCCGTGCGCTTTATGACTTGGGATTCAAATCTCCAGTTATCATTGGCCTTTGTGGTTAACTCCCTTCTTTTGATCTTAGGGGCGGCCCTCTTCTTCGGACATGCATCTGAAATTTCCGCTTTTTCTCAAATGTATAATGCCTTGCAGGATTCAACCATTGCGGGAGCTATAGCTAGCTCAACCTTGTCAACTTTATTTGCCTTGGCCCTATTAGCCAGTGGTCAGAATTCGACGATCACAGGTACTTTGACAGGACAAATCGTTATGGAAGGTTTCTTACATATGAGATTGCCACAATGGTTTATTCGTTTGGCGACACGCCTCTTTGCCTTGCTACCTGTTATGATAGTAGCGGTTTTGTTTGGTCATCAGGAAAAAACCTTGGATCAGTTGTTGGTTTATTCACAGGTCTTTCTTTCTATCGCTCTTCCATTTTCAATTTTCCCTTTGATTTATCTAACCTCAAAAAAATCACTGATGGGAGAATTTACCAATGCAAAATGGAATACTATCTTAGGTTATATTGTTTCCATCATCTTGACCATCCTCAATGTAAAATTGCTGTTTGATATCTTCTAAGAAATTCACCCTAGTTTTAGAACTATCATATAAAAAAGATACCCAAGATTTCTTGGGTATCTTTTTTTAGAAAATAAACGGAAGACATGGGATTCGAACCCACGCACGCTGTTACACGCCTACCGCGTTTCCAACACGGCCTCTTAAGCCTCTTGAGTAATCTTCCAATAGTTACTAACCTAGTCTACCATAAAGCCTACTTTCTTGCAAATTTATTTAAAAATTGAAGGAGTTTTGACAGAAAGTGAAAGAAAATGATAAAAAATGCTTGACTTTGTTTTTTTTTGTGATAGAATGATTAATGTAATCGTTAACAGGAGGTGAGTAGGTGCTAAAAACCGAGAGGAAAAAGTTAATTTTAGAAGAACTAAGAAAGCACAAAATCGTTTCTCTAGAGAAATTAGTAGGCTTGCTAGATACTTCAGAATCCACAGTTAGACGTGATTTAGATGAGTTAGAGTCTGAAAATAAACTTCGCCGAGTGCATGGGGGAGCTGAGTTGCCTCACTCCTTGCAAGAAGAAGAAACTATTCAAGAAAAATCTGTCAAAAACCTTCAAGAGAAAAAGTTGATTGCGCAAAAAGCAGCTTCCCTCATCAAAGAAAAAGATGTTATCTTTGTGGATGCAGGAAGTACGACAGCCTTTCTCATTATGGAATTGGAGCGAAAAGATATTACTGTAGTAACCAACTCCATTCACCATGCGGTACAATTAGTGGATAAGCAAATCCCAACAGTCATTATTGGTGGTGGCGTAAAGATGACAACGGATGCCAGTATCGGAGGGGTGGCTCTTAACCAAATTAACCAATTACACTTTGATCGTGCCTTTATCGGAATGAACGGTGTAGACGAAGGTTATTATACAACTCCAGACATGGAGGAAGGAGCGGTTAAGCGTGCTATCTTAGAAAATGCCAAACAAACCTATGTCTTGGCGGATTCATCTAAGATTGGCCAGTCTAGTTTTGCTAAGGTTGCCCCTCTAAAACGAGCTATCGTCATTACTAGCAAGGGTCATGAGCTCTTGCCAGCTATCAAAGAAAAAACGGAGGTAATAGAAGTATGATTTATACAGTCACACTCAATCCATCTATTGACTACATTGTCCGTTTGGATAAAGTAGAAGTTGGTAGTGTTAATCGTATGGATAGTGATGATAAGTTTGCTGGTGGTAAGGGAATCAATGTCAGTCGCGTCTTGAAACGTCTAGATATTCCAAATACAGCGACTGGATTTATCGGAGGCTTTACTGGTAAATTTATCACAGATACTTTAGCTGAGGAGCAAATTGAAACGCGATTTGTGCAAGTTGCAGAAGATACGCGTATCAACGTTAAAATCAAAGCAGACCAAGAAACCGAAATCAATGGGACTGGTCCTACTGTTGAAGCAGATCAACTGGAGGAGTTGAAAGCTATCCTTTCAAGTCTAACAGCAGAGGATACAGTTGTATTTGCGGGATCGAGTGCTAAAAACTTAGGCAATGTTATTTATAAGGATTTGATTGCCTTGACCCGTCGGACAGGCGCACAAGTTGTGTGTGATTTTGAAGGTCAGACCTTGATTGATAGTTTGGATTATCAACCACTTTTGGTCAAACCAAATAATCATGAACTGGGAGCTATCTTTGGAGTCAAGCTTGAAAGCCTTGATGAAATAGAGAAATACGCTCGAGAACTGCTGGCTAAAGGTGCTCAAAATGTTATCATCTCCATGGCTGGTGATGGTGCCCTTCTGGTAACATCAGAGGGAGCCTACTTTGCTAAACCAATCAAGGGAACAGTGAAAAACTCAGTGGGAGCTGGTGACTCAATGGTTGCTGGATTTACGGGTGAGTTTGTCAAATTAAAAGACGCAGTAGAAGCCTTCAAATGGGGTGTGGCTTGTGGAACAGCAACTACCTTCTCTGATGACTTGGCGACTGCAGCATTTATTAAAGAAACTTATGAAAAAGTTGAGGTAGAAAAAAGATGAAAATTCAGGATTTACTGAGAAAAGATGTGATGTTGCTTGATTTACAAGCAACTGAAAAAACAGCAGCTATCGAAGAAATGATTCATAGCTTGGTAGAGCACGGATATGTGACAGATTTCGAAACCTTCAAAGAAGGAATCTTGGCGCGTGAAGCTTTGACTTCTACAGGTTTGGGTGACGGTATCGCAATGCCTCACAGCAAAAATGCTGCAGTTAAAGAAGCGACTGTTCTCTTTGCTAAGTCAAATAAGGGTGTTGACTACGAAAGTCTAGATGGACAACCAACTGACCTCTTCTTTATGATTGCTGCTCCAGAAGGTGCCAATGATACTCACTTGGCTGCCTTAGCAGAATTGTCACAATATTTGATGAAAGACGGATTTGCTGATAAGCTTCGTCAAGTAACATCAGCTGATCAAGTCATTGAACTCTTTGACCAAGCTTCAGAAAAAGCTCAAGAGCCAGTTCAAATACCTGCAAATAGTTCTGATGACTTTATCGTTGCTGTAACTGCTTGTACAACAGGTATCGCCCACACTTATATGGCTCAAGAAGCTCTTCAAAAAGTGGCTGCTGAAATGGGTGTTGGTATCAAGGTTGAAACCAACGGTGCTAGTGGTGTCGGTAACCAATTGACAGCAGAAGATATCCGCAAGGCTAAAGCTGTAATTATCGCTGCAGATAAAGCAGTTGAAATGGATCGTTTCGATGGCAAACCATTGGTAAATCGTCCAGTAGCAGACGGTATCCGTAAAACTGAAGAATTGATCAACCTTGCTCTTTCTGGAAATGCTGAAGTTTATCATGCTGCTAATGGAGCAAAAGCTACAACAGCATCTATTGAAAAACAAAGTATCGGTGGTGCCTTCTACAAACACTTGATGAGTGGTGTATCTCAAATGTTGCCATTTGTTATCGGTGGTGGTATCATGATTGCCCTTGCCTTCTTGATTGATGGTGCTATGGGTGTGCCAAATGATAGCCTCGGAAATCTTGGATCTTACCATGAACTCGCTTCTATGTTCATGAAAATTGGTGGTTCAGCCTTCGGTTTGATGCTTCCAGTATTTGCTGGATATGTTGCTTACTCAATCGCTGAAAAACCAGGTTTGGTAGCCGGTTTCGTAGCTGGTGCTATCGCTAAAGAAGGTTATGCCTTTGGTAAAATTCCTTACGCTCAGGGTGGTGAAGCAACTTCAGCTCTTGCAGGAGTATCATCAGGTTTCCTTGGAGCCCTCGTAGGTGGATTTATCGCAGGTGCCTTGGTGCTCTTGGTTAAGAAATACGTGAAGGTTCCTCGCTCACTTGAAGGTGCTAAATCAATCCTTCTCTTGCCACTTTTTGGAACAATCTTGACAGGCTTTGTCATGCTAGCTGTTAATATCCCAATGGCCGCAATCAACACTGGTATGAATAACTTCCTTGGTGGTCTTGAAGGTGGATCCGCTGTCCTTCTTGGAGTCGTTCTTGGAGGAATGATGGCTGTCGATATGGGTGGACCTGTCAATAAAGCAGCCTACGTCTTTGGTACTGGTACTCTTGCAGCAACAGTGGCAACAGGTGGTTCAGTAGCCATGGCAGCAGTTATGGCTGGAGGAATGGTTCCACCGCTTGCCATCTTTGTCGCAACTCTCCTCTTCAAGAATAAATTTACCAAAGAAGAACGTAACTCTGGTTTGACGAACATCGTTATGGGCTTGTCATTCATCACTGAAGGTGCGATTCCATTTGGTGCAGCAGACCCAGCTCGTGCTATTCCAAGCTTCATCCTTGGTTCAGCGGTAGCAGGTGGACTCGTTGGTCTTGCAAATATCAAGCTCATGGCTCCTCACGGAGGAATCTTCGTTATCGCCCTTACTTCAAATGCTCTTCTTTACCTTGTCTTTGTCTTGGTAGGAGCAATTGTCAGTGGTGTAGTTTACGGTTACCTTCGTAAACCATTAGATAAATAATCACAAACACATTCAAATGACTGAACACGAAAGTGGGCAGTCATTTTTTAACCCCTCGAAAAGTTTCTGAAATATGATATAATAGAAGCATGGCAAACAAGAATACAACTAAAACAAGACGCAGACCGTCTAAAGCAGAATTGGAAAGAAAACAAGCGATTCAACGAATGTTGATTTCCTTAGCTTTGGCTATCTGTTTAATTTTTGCTGCTCTTAAATGGGGAGCTGTCGGAGTCACTGTTTATAACCTGATTCGCTTACTCGTAGGGAGTTTAGCATACTTAGCTATTTTCTCTCTCTTGATTTATCTATTCTTCTTTAAATGGATTCATAAACAAGAAGGCTTGCTAGCAGGTTTCTTCTTTATTTTTGCAGGCTTGCTCCTCATCTTTCAAGCTTATCTTGTCTGGAAGCTTAGCATGGCAAATGCTGTTTTTCAAGGAACGATTGGACACATCTTTAAAGATTTAACCAATTTTCAAGTAAGCGGTTTTGCAGGGGGAGGCTTGTTAGGGGTAGGGCTCTACATTCCGGTAGCCTTTTTGTTCTCAAACATCGGTACCTATTTCATCGGGGCAATCTTAATCCTAATCGGAGCTCTTTTAATGAGTCCATGGTCTATCTATGATATTGCTGATTTTCTTTCAGCTCGATTTGCTATCTGGATGGAACGCCGTGAACAGAAAAAGCAAGAGCGCTTTATCAAGCGTGAAGAAGAAAAGGCACGAAGAGAAACAGAAGAGCAAGCGAGACTTGAAAAAGAAAGAGAAGAGCAGGCTTTGCTTGACATGCAGCCTATAGATATGGAAACTGGAGAAATCTTATCAGATCAACCACTGCAAGAATTTCCTCCACTTCCAGAGGAGGAATGGGTAGAACCTGAGATTATTCTCCCGCAAGCTGATTTTGATTACCCTGAAGAAGGGGACTATCCAGAGGAAGAAGTTTTCTCTGAAGAAGATGATGATGACGAAGAGGTTGAAGTAGATTTTTCTGCTAAAAAGGCCCTGGAGTATAAGCTTCCAAGCTTACAACTCTTTGCACCAGATAAACCAAAAGATCAGTCAAAAGAAAAGAAAATCGTTCGAGAAAATATCAAAATTTTGGAAGAGACCTTCGCAAGTTTTGGTATTAAAGTGACTGTAGAAAGAGCAGAAATAGGTCCGTCGGTGACCAAGTATGAGGTTAAACCTGCAGTTGGTGTCCGTGTCAACCGTATTTCCAATCTAGCAGACGACTTGGCTCTCGCCTTGGCTGCTAAAGATGTCCGTATCGAAGCACCGATTCCTGGGAAATCCTTGGTTGGTATCGAAGTTCCAAACTCAGAAATTGCAACTGTATCCTTCCGTGAGCTTTGGGAACAATCTCAAACTAAGCCTGAAAACCTTCTAGAAATTCCTCTTGGGAAAGCAGTCAATGGTACGGCTCGTAGTTTTGATTTGGCAAAAATGCCTCACTTGCTAGTGGCCGGTTCTACAGGTTCTGGTAAATCCGTTGCAGTTAATGGAATTATCGCAAGTATTCTGATGAAGGCTCGCCCAGACCAAGTCAAATTTATGATGGTGGACCCTAAGATGGTTGAGTTGTCAGTATACAACGATATCCCTCATCTCTTGATTCCAGTTGTGACCAACCCTCGCAAGGCAAGTAAAGCCCTTCAAAAAGTCGTTGATGAGATGGAAAACCGCTATGAACTTTTCGCCAAAGTCGGAGTTCGAAACATTGCTGGTTTTAATGCTAAGGTTGAGGAATTCAACGCTCAATCAGAGTACAAACAAGTACATCTACCTTTAATCGTCGTGATTGTGGATGAGTTGGCTGACCTCATGATGGTTGCTAGCAAGGAAGTAGAAGATGCCATTATCCGACTTGGACAGAAGGCGCGTGCGGCTGGTATTCACATGATTCTTGCAACCCAGCGTCCTTCAGTAGATGTTATCTCTGGTTTGATTAAGGCAAATGTGCCGTCACGTGTAGCATTCGCTGTTTCTTCAGGAACAGATTCACGTACGATTTTGGATGAAAATGGTGCGGAGAAATTGCTTGGTCGAGGGGATATGCTCTTTAAGCCAATTGATGAAAACCATCCTGTTCGTCTCCAAGGTTCCTTTATCTCAGATGATGATGTGGAACGTATTGTTAGCTTCATTAAGGCTCAAGCAGATGCTGATTATGATGAAAGCTTTGACCCAGGAGAAGTATCTGAGACAGAAGGTGATTTTGGCTCTAGCGATGATGCTGGAGATCCTCTCTTTGAAGAAGCAAAAGCTCTTGTCATCGAGACACAAAAAGCAAGTGCATCCATGATTCAGCGCCGTCTATCTGTTGGTTTTAACCGAGCAACTCGATTGATGGAAGAATTAGAGATGGCTGGAGTTATTGGTCCTGCTGAAGGGACAAAACCTAGAAAAGTCTTACAACAATAAATTGTTTGAAAATAGAATAAAAATTCAAGAAATTACCTTTCGAGAATGGAGATAATTTACTCTAATTTTTCGAAGGTGATTTCTTTTTTTATGCCTATGATTATAGGTTTTCATGTAGTAAAAAGACTTTCAGTCTGGTTCGGAATTTAGATTTTACTTTTACTAATTTTAACTAATATAGTATTGATTTTTAAACCAGTTTTTGATATATTAAAATGGTATAAGAAATATTTATATGTTTAAAAAATAAGCGAAAATAATGAAGGGGGTTATTTTTTTAAGACGAAATGCAAACGCTTACTTTTTAAGCAGGAAGGAATAAAAAATAATGGATAAAAGGTTATTTGAAAAACGTTGTAAATATAGTATTCGGAAATTTTCATTAGGTGTTGCTTCTGTTGTCATTGGTGCTACATTCTTTGGAACAAGTACTGTTTTAGCAGATACAGCACAAACTGGTTCTACTGCAAATATGCCAGCTGATTTAGCCGCAGCTCTGGCAAATGCAAAAGATGATAATGGACATGATTTTGAAGCACCGAAACCTGGAGAAGATCAAGGTTCTCCTGAAGTTACCGAAGGACCAAAAACTGAGGAAGAATTACTGGAGAAAGAAAAAGAAGGTGTAGCAAGTTCAGCAACTGAAAATGAACTTCCAAAAGATTTACATGAAAAACTCGATAAGGCTGAAGATAGTGGACATTCTGCTTCAAAAGAAGATTTAGAAAAAGAAGATAAAAGTTTAGTCCCAGAAGATGTTGCTAAAACAAAAAATGGGGTATTAAACTACGGTGCTACAGTTGAAATTAAGAGCGATGCTGGGACTGGTAGTGGGATTGTTATCGGAGAAAATCTTGTCTTATCAGTATCTCATAACTTTATCAAGGATGTTCCGGATGGCAATAATCGGAAGGTAGCAGACAACATCGAAAGTGATAAAGATGTGTATACAGTTTCTTATGAAGGTGCACCAGACGTTAAGTTTAGTAAAAATGATGTAAAACACTGGGATCGTGAAGGCTTCCTAAAAGGTTATAAAAATGACTTAGCCATTGTCAAACTTCGCAGTCCACTTGCAAATGCTCCAGTTGAAGTTTTGGATAAACCATCTACTATCAAGGTGGGAGATAAGGTGCATGTTTTTGGCTATCCAAAGGGAGAGCTCGACCCAATACTTAATACCACTGTTGAAGCTATTAACAATCATGGCGAAGGCGTTCGTGGAATTAGTTACCAAGGAAGTGAACCTGGTGCCAGTGGTGGCGGAATCTTTGATGAAAATGGAAAATTAATTGGGATTCATCAAAACGGTGTATCTGGGAAACGTAGTGGTGGTATTCTTTTCTCACCTGCTCAATTAGAGTGGATTCAAAACTATATCAAAGGTATTGAAACAACTAAACCAGCGGGTCTAGATGCACTTGATAAACAAGTTGAAGATAAAGAAGAAAAACCAAAAGAGGACAAACCTCAGGAAGAAAAACCAGTTGAAAACAAACCAGCGGAAAACAAGCCAGCTGAAGATAAACCAGCGGAAAACAAACCGGCTGAAAGAAAAGAAGTCAAACCAGAATGGAAAACTGTTGATAAGAAGGAACAACAAGGAACAGTAGCAATTCGTGAAGAAAAAGGTGTTCGATACAACCAACTCGCTTCAACAGCTCAAAATGATAACGGCAAAAATCCAGCCTTGTTCGAAAAAGAAGGTTTGACAGTTGATGCTAATGGGAATGCTACAGTTGATTTAACCTTCAAAGAAGAATCTGAAACTGGCAAATCTCGTTTTGGTGTCTTCATGAAATTTAAAGATACTGATAACAATGTTTTTGTAGGTTATGATCAAGGTGGATGGTTCTGGGAATACAAGACAAACGGTAGCGGATTATGGTATCAAGGCGAACGTGTCGCTGCACCAGTAAATGGTTCTGTTAACCATTTGACAATCAGTCTCAAATCGGATGGACAACTTAACGCAACAAACAATGATGTCAAGTTATTCGATACTCTTACCTTACCTTCTGCAGTTAATGACAAATTAAAAGATGAGAAGAAGATTGTTCTTAAAGCTGGAACATACAATAGTAGTGAAAGAACAATTGTAAACATTAAAACAGATGACCAAGAAGGCGTTAAAGCAGACCAAGAAGTCGCTGAAAAAGAAAAAGGCGATGAAGTCGATGATCGTAATGTGAAATACGATACAATTGAGTCTACTGTTTTGAAAGCAGTCATTGACCAAGCCTTCCCTCGTATTAAAGAATATGTCCTTAATGGCAACAAGCTTCCAGGTCAACTTCAACCAATTAATCAAGTTGTTATCAATAAGCATGCCGTAACTCCGGAAGTTACCTATAAAAAAGTAAATTCAACGACTGCCGAGTACGAAATGAAACTTCGTGATGAGGAAAATCTCATCAATGCAGATATGACTGTTCGTTTACAAGTAGTGGACAATCAACTTCACTTTGATGTGACTAAGATTGTCAACCATAACCAAGTAACGCCAGGACAGAAAATTGATGATGAACGTAAATTACTTTCTTCTATCAGCTTCCTAGGCAATGCATTGGTATCTGTTTCAAGTGACCAACCTGGAGCTAAGTTTGATGGGGCAACCATGTCAAACAATACTCACGTAAGTGGTGACGACCATATCGAAGTAACCAATCCAATGAAAGAATTGGCCAAAGGTTACATGTATGGATTTGTTTCAACAGATAAACTTGCTGCTGGTGTATGGAGCAACTCACAAAACAGTTACGGTGGTGGTTCTTATGACTGGACACGTTTGACAGCATACAAGAATACTATTGGTAATGCTAACTACGTTGAAATCCATAGTTCTGAATGGCAATGGGAAAAAGCACACAATGGTATTGTCTTCCCAGCATATACTAAGGAACTTCCAAGTGCTAAAGTTGTCATCACAGAAGATGCCAATGCTGATAATAAAGTAGACTGGCAAGATGGTGCGATTGCATACCGTAGCATCATGAACAACCCTCAAGGATGGGAAAAAGTTAAAAATATTACAGCCTACCGTATCGCCATGAACTTTGGTTCACAGGCACAAAACCCATTCCTGATGACCTTGGATGGTATCAAGAAGATTAACCTCCACACAGATGGTCTTGGACAGGGTGTCCTCCTTAAAGGTTACGGTAGTGAAGGACATGACTCAGGTCACTTAAACTACGCGGATATCGGTAAACGTATCGGTGGTACGGAAGACTTTAAAGCTCTTATTGAAAAAGCTAAGAAATATGGTGCCCACCTGGGTATCCACGTTAACGCTTCAGAAACCTATCCTGAATCAAAATACTTCAATGAAAATATCCTTCGTAAAAATGCTGACGGTAGCTATAGCTATGGTTGGAACTGGCTTGACCAAGGTATCAATATTGATGCAGCCTATGATTTGGCTCATGGACGTATAGCGCGTTGGGAAGAGTTGAAGAAAGAGTTGGGTGAAGGCCTAGACTTCATCTATGTCGACGTTTGGGGTAACGGTCAATCAGGAGACAACGGTGCTTGGGCAACTCACGTTCTTGCAAAAGAAATCAACCAACAGGGGTGGCGTTTTGCAATTGAGTGGGGCCATGGTGGTGAGTATGACTCTACCTTCCATCACTGGGCAGCCGACTTGACTTATGGTGGCTATACCAATAAAGGTATCAACAGTGCCATCACTCGCTTTATCCGTAACCACCAGAAAGATGCTTGGGTTGGTGATTACAGAAGCTATGGAGGTGCGGCTAACTACCCACTTCTAGGTGGATATAGTATGAAAGACTTCGAAGGCTGGCAAGGTCGTAGCGACTATAATGGCTATGTAACCAACTTGTTTGCCCACGATGTTATGACTAAGTACTTCCAACACTTCACTGTTAGCAAATGGGAAAATGGTAAACCAGTAACCATGACTGACAATGGTGGCACTTACAAGTGGACACCTGAGATGAAGGTTGAATTGGTTGATGAAGAAAACAACAAGGTAGTTGTTACTCGTAAATCTAACGATGTCAATAGCCCACAATACCGTGAACGAATTGTTACGCTTAATGATCGTGTCATTCAAGATGGTTCAGCCTACTTGACACCATGGAACTGGGATGCAAATGGTAACAAGCTTACTGGTGACAAGAAAAAAATGTACTACTTCAATACTGAAAAGGGTGCAACAACTTGGACACTTCCTAGCGACTGGGCAAACGGCAAAGTTTACCTTTACAAACTAACAGACCAAGGTAAGACTGAAGAACAAGAAGTGGCTGTCAAAGATGGTAAGATTACACTCGACCTTCTAGCAAATCAACCTTATGTTCTTTATCGTTCTAAACAAACTAATCCTGAAATGTCATGGAGTGAAGGGATGCACATCTATGACCAAGGATTTAACAGTGAATCTTTGGATCATTGGAAGATTGAAGGTGACGCTTCTAAAGCGACAGTTGTCAAATCTCAAGGCGCAAACCAAATGCTTCGCATCCAAGGCAATACAGAAAAAGTTAGTCTCACTCAAAAATTAACTGGCTTGAAGCCAAATACTAAATATGCTGTCTATGTCGGTGTGGATAACCGTAGTGATGCCAAAGCAAGCATTACTGTTAACACTGGTGATAAAGAAGTGACTAACTACACGAACAAGTCACTGGCCCTCAACTACGTTAAAGCATACGCTCATAACACTCGTACTGACAATGCAACAGTTAATGATAGAAGTTACTTCCAAAACATGTATGCCTTCTTCACAACAGGTTCAGATGTATCAAATGTGACCTTGACCTTGAGTCGTGAAGCAGGAGATGAAGCAACTTACTTCGATGAAATCCGTACTTTTGAAAATGACTCTGCTATGTACGGTGATGGTCATGATACTGCAACAGGCGTTTTCAAACAAGACTTTGAAAATGTCGGACAAGGTATCTTCCCATTTGTCATCGGTGGAATCGAGGGTGTTGAAGATAATCGTACTCACTTGTCTGAAAAACATGGTCCATACACACAACGTGATTGGAACGGTAAGAAAGTTGACGACGTTATCGAAGGAAATTGGTCACTCAAGACAAACGGTCTTGTTAGCCGTCGTAACTTGGTTTACCAAACAATTCCACAAAACTTCCGCTTTGAAGCAGGTAAGACCTACCGTATCACATTTGACTACGAAGCTGGATCAGATAATACTTACGCATTTGTTGTAGGTAAGGGAGAATTCCAATCTGGTCGTCGTGGTAGCCAAGCGAGCGATCTTGAAATGCATGAATTACCAAACTCATGGACAGATTCTCAAAAAGCGAAACGTGCAACCTTCCTTGTGACAGGTGCTGAAACTGGCGATACTTGGGTAGGTATCTACTCTACAGGTAATGCAAGTAATACTCGTGGAGACTCTGGTGGTAATGCAAACTTCCGTGGTTACAATGACTTTATCATGGATAGACTTCAAATTGAAGAGATTGTCTTGACAGGTAAGATGATGACAGAAAATGCTGTCAAGAATTATCTTCCAACTGTAGCCATGACTAACTACACCAAAGAAAGTATGGATGCTTTAAAAGAAGCAGTCTTCAACCTCAGTCAAGCAGATGATGACATTAGTCTGGAAGAAGCTAAAGCAGAAATCGATAAGGTCAATGCTCTTAAAAATGCTTTAGTAATGAAGAAAACAGCTCTTGTGGCAGATGACTTTGCAAGTCTTTCAGCTCCTGCTCAGGCTGGTGAAGGTCTTGAAAATGCCTTTGATGGCAACTTGTCTAGTCTATGGCACACATCATGGGGCGGAGGCGATGTTGGTAAACCAGCAACTATGGTCTTGAAAGAACCAACTGAAATTACAGGCTTCCGTTATGTTCCACGCGGTTCAGGTTCAAATGGTAACTTGAGAGATGTGACTCTTGTTGTTACTGATGAAACAGGTAAGGAGCATACCTTCAATGCAACTAATTGGGCTGATAATAACAAACCAAAAGATATCGACTTTGGTAAGACTATCAAAGCTAAGAAGATTGTCCTAACTGGAACAAGAACTTATGGAGATGGTGGTAATCAATATCAATCAGCTGCAGAATTGATCTTTGCTCGTCCTCAAGTTGCTGAAGCAGGTCTTGACACAAGTGCATATGAAGCAGCCTTGGCTAAAGCTCAAAAATTGACTGATAAGAGCAATCAAGAAGAAGTAGCAAGCGTTATTGCTAGCATGAAATATGCAACAGATAACCACCTCTTAACAGATCGAATGGTGACATTCTTTGCAGAGTATCTGGATCAATTGAAAGATTCAACTCCAGATCCAAAACCAACTCCAGATCCAGAGCCAACTCCAGATCCAGAGCCAACTCCAGATCCGAAACCAACTCCAGATCCAGAGCCAACTCCA
>NZ_JUUZ01000022.1 GCF_001074155.1 Streptococcus pseudopneumoniae | reverse complement strand
CAAAGAGCAAACTAGGAAGCTAGCCGCAGGCTGTACTTGAGTACGGCAAGGTGAAGCTGACGTGGTTTGAATTTGATTTTCGAAGAGTATTAATCGACTTTAGTAAAATTAAGCATGAGAGAGCTGATTAGAACAGAGACTGAACTAAAGGCCATGGCCAATCCTGCAAGTTCTGGATTGAGTACCAAACCAAGACCAGAAAACACTCCTGCTGCAATCGGAATACCAATGAGGTTATAGATAGAAGCCCAGAAAAGATTGAGTAGAATACGATTAAAGGTCTTCTTACTCATATCAAAAGCACGTGCCAATCCTAGTAAATTGTTGGTTGTAAGGACAAGATCTGCTGATTCGATAGCAATATCTGTACCAGAGCCCATGGCAATTCCGACATCGGCTACACTGAGGGCCGGTGCATCATTGATACCATCTCCAACAAAGGCCAATTTGCCATTCTTTTGAAGCTTGTGAATTTCATGTGCCTTTTCCTCTGGCAAGACATTTGCGATCACTTCTTCGATTCCAATTTGCTCTGCAATCGCATGCGCTACTCCAGCATTATCTCCGGTAAGCATGACCGTTCTAAGACCACGTTTTTTCAATTTAGCAATAGCTTCTCGAGCATTTTCCTTAGGGACATCCTGCAAGGCAATTAAGCCTTTTAACTGACCATCTACGGATAGGAAGACAACTGTTTTTGCTTCTTTCTCAAGCAAATCAAATCGTTCTTGATAATCATGTGGAATAGCAAGGTCAGCTAAGAGCTTAGCATTCCCCAGCAAGACTTGTTTACCATTAATAATCCCAGTCACACCTTTTCCATGCAAGGCTTGGAAGTTTTCCACTGGGTAAAGACTGATTCCTAGTTCAGATGCACGATTAACAATAGCTTGAGCTAGCGGGTGTTGAGATACATCTTCCAATGAAGCAGCCAAACTTAGCACATCTCTTTCATCACCAATAACATCTGTCACTACTGGCTTCCCTTCGGTCAAGGTTCCTGTCTTATCAAAAACAATGGTTTGGACTTTTTGGATTTCCTGTAGAACTGTACCATTTTTGAGAAGAATTCCCATCTTGGCACTTCGTCCTGTTCCAACCATGAGTGCTGTCGGTGTCGCAAGTCCTAGTGCACAAGGGCAGGCAATTATCAAAACTGCTACTCCGTAGAGAAGTGAAGTCACAAAGCTTTCTCCTAGGAAAACAAACCAGATCCAAAAAGTAAGAAGTCCTAAAATGACAACAGCTGGTACGAAAATCCCTGAAATCTTGTCGGTCAGATCTTGAATAGGAGCACGACTCGTTTGCGCTTTCTTCACAAAGTCTACAATCTGAGCCAACATAGTCTCAGAGCCCACTTTTTCAGCTCTAAAAATGATCGTACCACTATTATTGATGGTTGAACCAATGACAGCATCTCCAACTGATTTATCGACTGGAATACTTTCCCCAGTCACCATTGATTCATCAATACTCGTTTCACCTTCTAAGACAATACCATCAACCGCAATTTTTTCACCTGGTCGAACGCGAATGAGATCCCCAACTTTGACTTGTTCTAGAGGTATTTGAACATAAACATCATCACGCAAAACCTCTGCTGTTTTTGCTTGTAGGTCTAATAATTTTTCGACTGCCTGCGAAGTATTTTTTCGCATTTTTTCCTCAAAAACTGCTCCCAAAAGAATGAAGAAGAGGATAAATGCAGCACTTTCAAAGTAAACGGGCAGACCAGTGAAGAGGGCAACTAAGCTATAGAAATAGGCCACTAGGGTTCCCAGAGCAACCAAGGTATCCATGTTGGAATTGTGCTTTTTAAAACTAGCCCAGGCGCTTCTGATATATGGAACTCCAGCTACCAGCATAATGGGTGTTGTGGCTAAAAAGGTGCCCCAACGCATGACTTGGTGACTAATTCCTCCTGTAGACATCCCAATCATGAGAATCACAAGAGGCACAGTAAAGATACTAGTAATCCAAAAACGCTGAAAAAGACTGAGAGACTTTTTAGTTTTTTCAACAACGGTGTAGGTCCCCTTTTGCATCTTCATGCCGCATGAAAATTCATGCTCGCCCAAGTCTTGAGGCGTAAAGCGAATGACTTTTTCCTCGTCTTGAGCGATTGGTTCTAGAATCCCTTCTTCTTCGAAGAGAATCTCTTTATAACAGTTTGAAGGTGTCACACGATGAAAGGTAATCTCAGCAGGAATCCCTTTTTGTAGTTGAATATGGGCTGGATGGTAGCCTTTGTCTGCCGTGATACGGATTTTTTGAACGCCATTTTCAAGGCTTGCTTTTACAATTTCTGTCATAGTCTTCTCCTATTCTACAATCATCTTACCGTGCATCATATTCATGCCACAAGAGAAACCATACTCACCTGCTTCTTCAGGAGTGATTTCAACCACATATTGGTCTCCCATAGGCAGATCTGCATGCACTCCAAAGTCTGGGAAAACGATTTGGTCCAAGCAAGGTGAAGGATCTTTTCGATCAAAAATAATACGAGCTGGTTGCGATTTTTTGAGGATAATAGTTCCTGGAGTGTATCCCCCCATGACTTCCACTCGAATTTCTTGATAGCCATTCTTTTGCTGGGCTCTCTTAGCATCTTCTTGCGGTTTTTTGAAAAACCAAAAGAGGATAAAAGCAATCATTCCTAAAACAACAATAGATACAAATAGATTTAACATAGCGTCTCCTTTACATACAATTACATTTTACTTCTGTTACAGCATTTGCTTTTTTCTTTGAAATCACTTCTTCCAAGCCCTCCAAGTCAGCTAGGGTAAAATCACATTCTTCAATCAAATCAGCTAGCAAGAGCTTTATTCTGCGAGAACAAAGCTTGTCTTTGATATCATGAACCATTAAGCCCCTACTATCATCTAGCGTTAAAAGGGCCGAATAGACAAAGTACTTGCCCTGTTTTTCCCGAGTCAAACATTCTTTCTCCACCAAACGAGCCAAGAGTGTCTGGATCGTGGATTTGGACCAGCTAAACCTTTTCTCTAATACTTTTATGAGATCAGTACTAGTCTGTTCTCCCTGCATCCAGATAATCTTCATGACCTGCCATTCTGCATCCGAAATCTGCATCAGCACACCTCCAAAATCTACATTTGTCAATTACAATTATCAGTATACTCTTAAAATCTACGTTTGTCAACTAAAAAACCGATATCAAATATCGGTTCAGTAATTTTATTTAAAAATTTATTCTTGCCAATTTTCTTGGTCTTCTTTAAATCGTTTTAGGAGATCAAGTCCTTCAGGTGTGATGTAGCCTTCTTCTTGGGCTAGGTGTATGAGTTCGCTATAGTTAGACAAAGTCACCAGTTTAACACCCGCATCTGCAAAGTTCTTATCTGCTTTTGGTAATTGATAGCTAAAAATGGCTACGACACCTAGTACATCAGCACCCTCACGTTTGGCAGCTGCTACAGCTTCAAGAACCGAACCACCAGTTGAAATAAGGTCTTCAACAACAACCATCTTTTGTCCTTGAGCTACACGGCCTTCAATTTGGTTTCCTGCTCCGTGGTCTTTTGGTTTGCTGCGAATATAAGCAAATGGCAGATTCATCTTATCAGCGATGATGGCACCATGTGGGATACCCGCAGTCGCTGTTCCTGCAATCACTTCTACTTCTGGGAATTCTGCCTTGATGGCTTCTACAAAACCATTCTCAATCAAAGTTCGAGTTTCTGGGTATGCAAGAGTCACACGGTTGTCCGTATAAATTGGTGACTTGATACCTGATGCCCAAGTGAAGGGCTCTTCTGGTTTGAGGTAAACGGCTTGAATTTTCAATAGATGGCTAGCAATGTCTTTAGCAAGTGTCATGGGATTCTCCTTTGTATTTTAAACTATATTCTTATTTCCAGTCTTGTGTCCATTCATCCTTGATAGCATGATAAGCTACTACTGGATCAGTGGCTTGAGTGATTGGGCGTCCGACAACGATATAGTCACTACCAATTTGATAGGCATCTGCTGGTGTCATGACTCGTTTTTGGTCCCCTACTGCAGCGCCTGATGGACGAATGCCGGGTGTCAGGCATATAAAGTCTGGACTGGTAGCTTCTTTGATGAGCTTCACTTCCTGAGCTGAACAAACCACACCATCTAATCCCGCTTCAGCAGTTTTCTTGGCATAGTGAATAACCGATTCTTGAAGACTGGTTTGAATATTTTGAAAGTCTCTCATTTGCTCCTCAGAGGTTGAAGTTAACTGAGTGACAGCAATCAATTTGGCTTCTTTCCCAAGGCCTTCACGCGCAGCCTTCATCATCTCAACGCCACCTGCTGCATGAACATTGGTCATATCAACGCCCAGATGAGACAAGACCTTCATGGCTGATTTGACTGTATTTGGAATATCATGGAGTTTGAGATCCAGAAAGACACTATGTCCCAAACCTTTCAGATAAGAAACAATCTCAGGTCCTGTAGCATAATAGAGTTCCATACCTACCTTTAGATAGAGGCTCTCTCCTGCTGGAAAAAGAGCTAAAAATTGCTTGACTGCCTCAAAACTAGGAAAATCAAGAGCAATGACTGGACGAGCTTCGCGCATACTTTTCTCCTTTTACCTTTGTAAGCTAGAGAGCATGAAAAAAGGAACCTGCCTACAGCAAGGTTCCACGAAAAATGGGTAGTCTCCACCCTTTCACCGTCTAACCTTAGCTGCCTCTCTGGACTGCTTTAAAGGTTTTTTACTATTCTATTATTTAAAGCGGTACTTGTCAAGTAAAAACAAGTAACTGAACGAATCATCTGAAACTTAGCGACTCTGTGTTGTTTGAGTCGTCTGTGTTGTTTGATCTTGATTTCCTTGTTCAGCTTGTTTTTTCTTCTCTTCTTCCTGCTTCTTCTTTTCCTCTTCTTTGGCTTTGACTCTTTCGTCATCCAGAGCCTTATCCACTAGACTATAGCTATAGATACCGACCTCCATGTCAATTCCGCTAGGAACTGTCAACTGTGGTTTTATCTTACTATAGTAAGGTAATTTCTTCCCTAGTTCTGATAATGGCACCAAAATCTCGTCTGTATCATACATGGTAATCTTTAGAAGGTCACTTGTTACCTTACTTGGTGCAAGTTCAATCTTCTCAATCTCTTGCTTAATTTCTGGACTAACTTCATTTAGCTGAGAAATTAGGGTTTTAATCTGTTCCTCATCGTTAAATAAAACAGATATGTATTTCTCAGGTAAGTTGTCAGAACTAACGGCAGTTGATTCAATGCTTCCACTAGTTAAAATTGGGTAATAGCTATCTCCAGAAACAGAGTAGGCTGCAATCTCAAATTCTTTCACTTCAATAGTGAAGTGAACTGGGAATTGATAAGTGATCTTAGCAGATTCAATCCAGTGATTTGATTTGACTTTTTCAGCATACTTATCTTTATTCAAGAGCAAGCTAATTGTATAATCACTGTCACGAATGCCTGAAGCTTCTTTGACTTGCTCAGCACTTGTATGAACTGTCCCTATAACTTCAATATGTTTCATAGTGGCCAGAGGACTTAGAAGATAAATAGACAAGAGTAAGATGATAAAGCTAGGAACTAGTATCGTAACAGCTCTCCAGATATGTATGGAAGGAATGGGAGGTTTAGGAGCCTTATTCTTGGCTTTTACCTTTTTTTCCTTCTTAGGCTCTGCGTCAGCCTTTTCATCCTCTACTTGCTCTGGATTCTCCAAGTCTTCTTGAGAAGTTTTAGTTTCTTCTGCATCCTCCCCTTGATTTGGAGTCTCATCACTTAAGTTCGAATCCTTCTCTTCCGTTTCATCAGATTCTTCGTCCACTTCTTCAGAACTCGTAGAGTTTTCTTCCGTTCTTTTGCTCAAATACTCGTGGTGTTGTTTTTGCCATTCTGACAATTCTTGAGTATTTTCAGAAGCAGACTTTGCTGCTTGTTCTTCTTTTTCACGAGCTTCTTCCGCAGCTCGTTTTGCCTCTTCTTCAGCCTTTTTTTGAAGATATTCTTGATTTCGTTTTTGCCACTCTGACAATTCCTTGCCTTGAGTGTGCTGATTCTTTTTATCCTTTGACATCAATTTTCCTTATGATAAATCTTTTTTTAGTAGCTCATAAAAATCTGCCACAGATTTTAATTCATGAGAATTCTTCATCTTGTTTTGGTAAATCTCTTTGTTGGTCAAGAGTTGATTTACTTTTTCTTCTAAAGTTGACAAAGTCAAATCGCTCTCTTGCAACTCCTCAGCATAGCCTTTCTTCACAAAATAGGCTGCATTTTCAATCTGGTCTCCACGACTGGCTTCACGACCCAGTGGCACAATGACGTGCAATTTAGCCATAGCAAGGAGTTCAAAAATCGTATTGGCACCACCACGAGTGATGACCACATCTGCCATATTCATGAGTGGTTGATAGAGTTCCGTCGCATAGTCAACACGGTAGAGGTTTGAACTTAGTTCATTTAAACTAGCATCACCTGTTAGATTGATGATATTGTAGCGACTAGTCAACTCTTCCTTGTGGTCTGTTACTAGTTGGTTAAAGACACGCGCCCCAGCAGAACCTCCAACAAAGAGAAGAGTTGGTAATTTGTCGTTGAAAGAAGTTCGGATATCCACCATTTCTTCAGGTTCTTCCATAACTGGACCAGAAACCTTGGTCACAGCTCCTACATGTTCTACCTTAGTGAGACTAGATGCTTGCTCGAAAGTAGAGTACATCTTAGTCGCAAACTTATAGGCAATTTTATTGGCCAATCCCATAGAGAGATCAGACTCGTGGATGAAGACTGGTACTCTGCATTCTCGCGCTGCGATAACAGGCGGAACAGATACAAATCCACCCTTAGAAAAGAGGGCTTGTGGACGAACTCGAAGCATGATAAAGAGCGATTGAAGAATTCCAAAAGCAACCTTAAAGACGTCAACCATATTTTGCCATGAGAAATATCGACGCAATTTCCCTGTTGCAATCGAATGGAAGGTAACATCTAAACCTGACTTGAGAATTTCATGATGCTCAATCCCATTTTTATCACCAATATAGTGGACTTCCCAGCCATCTTCGATGAACTTAGGCATTAACAAAAGGTTGAGGGTAACGTGTCCAACCGTTCCCCCACCAGTAAATACTATTTTTTTCATATTATCCCTTTAACTCCGCTACAGTGTCGATGAAAAGATCTCCACGTACTTCAAAGTTAGCATACATATCCCAGCTCGCATTGGCAGGACTGAGGAGAACAACATCTCCCTCTTCTGCAAGTTCAGAAGCCTTACGAGTCGCATCTGCAATATCAGTCGCGTCGACATAAGCCACACCAGCTTTATCCGCTGCACGTTTGATACGCTCTGCAGATTGACCGAGGATGACCATTTTCTTAAGTCCAGTAATATCAGGAACCAATTCGTCAAACTCATTGCCACGGTCCAACCCACCAGCAATCAAGATAACCTTGCTATTGTCAAATCCAGACAAGGCTTTTTGAGTTGCCAAGATATTGGTTGACTTACTATCGTTATAAAATTTAACGCCATTGATTTGGTCTACAAACTGGAGACGGTGTTTGACACCACCAAAGGCTGACAAGGTTTCCTTGATGATTTCATTGTCCACACCACGAAGTTTAGCTACAGCAATGGTTGCAAGAGCATTTTCCACATTGTGGCTACCTGGAACACCGATTTCATCAGTTGCCATGACTTTTTCACCACGGAAGTAGAGAAGACCATCTTCAAGATAAGCTCCGTCAACCTTTTCAAGTGTTGAGAATGGTATTACAGTCGCGTTTGTCTTTGTCGCAAGCTCTTTAGCTAATTCCTGGTTGAAGTTCAATACTAGGTAATCAGCTGCTGTCATATTGCTTTGGATATTCCACTTGGCTTCGACATAGGCTTCAAAAGAACCGTGATAGTCAATATGTGTTGGCATAAGGTTGGTGATAACAGCAATTTCAGGATGGAATTCCTGGATTCCCATTAATTGGAAAGAAGAAAGTTCCATGACAAGGGTGTCCTTATCTGTCGCAGTTTGAGCAACCTGACTAGCAGGATAACCGATGTTACCTGATAAGAGCCCATTTTGTCCTGCAGCAGTCAGAACTTCACCAATCATGGTTGTGGTCGTTGTCTTACCATTTGAACCAGTAATACCGACGATTGGTGCATCAGAAATCAAATAGGCCAACTCAACCTCTGTCAAGACTGGAATACCTTTTTCTAGAGCTTTTTCAATCATAGGATTGCTATAAGGAATACCAGGGTTTTTCACCATGAGGGCAAATTCTTCATCTAGCAACTCCAAGGGATGCCCCCCTGTTACTACTTTGATTCCATCTTCTAAAAGACTTTGAGCAGCTGGATTTTCCTCAAAGGGCTTACCATCATTCACCGTTACGATGGCTCCTAGCTTGTCCAAGAGACGAGCTGCAGACTCACCTGATTTAGCTAAACCTAGGACTAATACTTTCTTATTTTCAAATTGATCAATTCGTTTCATATCTAGAACTCCATTTCTACTCTTACTATTTTACCATTTTTATGAAAATAAAAAAGCCACAAAGGGCTTTCTTATTTGTTTTTTGTGTAAAAAACTATTCTACCGACTTGAGGGCTTCTAACATATCCACCTTTCGGAGATAATGATTGACAAAAACTCCTAGGATGGTCAAAATGACACTGACAGCTAGAACTGGAATGAGATAAACTTCCCAGCCGACCTTTGGTTGAAAACGGAAGGTACCGGGTGCGATCATCTGAATGAGAAATTGATGGAGATAAAAGCCTGATACCAATCCTACAATCATTCCAATTAGTGACAATATGATAGTTTCCCGATAGATGTAAAGGGTCACTTCTTTGTTATGAAAACCAAGAACCTTGATGGTTGAGAGTTCCCGAATCCGTTCAGCAACATTGATATTGGTCAAATTATAGAGAATCACAATAGCTAGTAGCACCGATACCAGCACCAAAATCGCCATGGTATGATTCAGAGAATTAGCAAAACTTTCAAAGAGCTGAATGGTGGAAGCGTTTTGAACGAGGCCACTGACAGCTACCTGGTCCATAAATTCTCCTGCGACTCTTTCAGTATTCCCTTCACTTTTATCCTTAAGTTGGACCAGATAGGTGTTCATCTTGGGAGCTTGACCATATATCTCCTCATAGGTCGCCTGATTCATATAAACAAAGTGACCTACATAGTGCTCAGTAATAGCACCTACTTTAAAGGTTTTCCCATCTATTGTAAAGTTGTCACCAACAGAAACTCCAGCCAACTGAGCTAATTTATCTGTTAGGATGACTCCACCTGATAAGCTCAGTTTTTCTCCATTTTTTTCTAAATGGACAAAAGGTTCCAGGTCATCCTTATCCGTTACCATGATGGTCACTGTCTGAACTCCAGCCTTGCCTTCATACTTTTCCTCAACCTGTTTGAAAGAAATTAAACGATAGTTTTCAACTTCATCACTCTGCAATTTTTTTTCTAGCTTGGCCTTATCAGAATCTGAAGCTCGAGAATTGACAGAGAGAATCATCTGATATTGTTGCAGATCCTTAAACTGCCTATCAGCAACTCCTACCACAGAGGATTGAATACCAAGTCCTGCAAAGAGGAGGGCTACTGAACCTGCAACCCCAAAAATGGTCATCAGCATGCGTTGTTTGTAACGGAAAATATTGCGGGCAGTTACCTTTTGGGTAAAGCTCAAATGAGACCAGATAAAGGTTATCCGCTCCAAGAGAATCTTTGAGCCCTTGACTGGTGGCTTGGGTAGTAATAATTGTGCTGCTTCTTCATACAATTCTCTGCGAGATACAAGGTAGGCAGGTAAAACGCTAGCTATTAAACTTAGTCCCAGAGCTAAACAACTATAGGTCCAGTAGAAATGCTGCTGACTCTCACCAACGATCATTCGTTCAGTGATGATATGCGAGATTGTGGGT
Source organism: Streptococcus pseudopneumoniae (assembly GCF_001074155.1). Lineage (GTDB taxonomy): Bacteria > Bacillota > Bacilli > Lactobacillales > Streptococcaceae > Streptococcus > Streptococcus pseudopneumoniae_A. Next base: position 81,227 of record NZ_JUUZ01000022.1, on the reverse strand, counting down.
GCTAAGACATAATGACCAATCAGAATTCCTAGAAGGGTGCCAAGAGTACCAGCAACCAGACCATAAATTACAAACTTAGCAATGATATCCTTGCTATGGTAGCCTAAAGCCTTAAAGATACCAGCATTGGTCCTTTCCTCGTCTACAAATCGTGTCATGGTGGTAAAGGTAACCATGGCTGCGACGGCATAGAGAACAACTGGAAAGATATTTCCCACGGCACGAATACTCATGGCTGAATTACTATACATAAGATAACCTTGACCAGTTGGAGAACTTTTTCGATTGTAGACATGATAGGTTGGCTCTGCTAGAGCGTTTACTTCATCCTGACTGGCCTGCCATTTAGCCTTTTCCTTAGCAAAATCTGTCTCAGCTAGACTTAGTTTTTCCTTTTCTTGTTTCAGTTGTTCTTTTGCTTGTTCTATCTGGCTCGAAATTTGGCTCTGCTGTGGTTCTGGAAATTGGCTTAACTGTGCCTCTTGACCTTGAAGCTGAGTATCAGTTTCCTGTAGACGTTTCTTGCCAGCTACCAGATTGGTCTCTGCCTCGTCCAGTTGCTTCTTTCCTTCATCAAGTGATTTTTGAGCGTCTTTCTTCATTTTCTCAAGTCGAGCTTGACCATTATCAGCAACTAGCTCCTTGAGAGTCGCTTCTTCTTCCTCCAGCTTTTTCTCATAATCAACGGAAAAAGGATTGACATCTGTTAGGCTAGCAAAATGCAGGCGGGTAATCGTGTAAACAGAGCTCTTAAAATTTTCTTCAGTTACAACACCATATGCTACTAAGTTCCCATTACCACTGGCTGAACTCCCCATATCTGATTTTGAAAAAATATCTGGAGAGTGGACAAAGCCTGTAATGGTATAACTATCCCGCTTTAATTGAGAATTACTGCCCTTTTTCTGACTCAAATAAATGACTTGACCAATCTGATATTGATCTTTCCAAAAGTCCGCCAAGGCCAATTCATCTTCTTTTTCAGGCAAACGACCTTGGGTTACTTGAAATTTTGAAATCTTTTCAGTATTTGAAAAAATTCGTACGGCATCTTCACTATCCTCTAATGTCAAATCCGTCATATAACCAAATTCAACATCTGCTCCTGATAGAGTTTGCAATTCTTCCTGATCTGTCTGATCTAGACCATAATCTCCCATGATGGTCATATCTGCCGCATTAGTATCTTTCAGATAAGCCCAAGCTTTTCGCTCCATATTGGGACTGGCCACTTTGAGACCGACTAGGGCCAAAGAACCTAACATCATCAAAGTTAGAATGGATAGAAATCGCCCTTTTGAACCTGTGAAAGACTGGAGCAGGTCTTTCCAATATATCTTCCTTTTCATATCAGTACTCCAAATCATCAATATCCTGTGGTTGAGGATTGATAACAACGCTCTTGACACTGGCATCATGCATCTGAATCACGCGATTAGCTATAGGAGCTAGAGAAGCATTATGGGTCACGATGATAACGGTGGCCCCTTTTTTACGTGACATATCTTGAAGAATCTTCAGAACCTGCTTACCAGTCTGGTAGTCCAAAGCTCCCGTTGGTTCATCACAAAGGAGAATTTTAGGATTTTTAGCCACAGCCCGAGCAATGGAGACCCGTTGTTGCTCACCACCTGACAGCTGGGCTGGAAAATTATTGAGACGATGGCCTAGACCTACGTCCTTTAGAACTTGCTCAGGATCTAAGGCATCTAAGACAATTTCTGATGCCAACTCGACATTTTCTTTAGCAGTCAAGTTAGCAACCAAGTTATAAAACTGAAAGACAAAACCAACGTCATTTCTACGATAGTTGGTTCTCTGATGAGAAGTGAAATTCGAGATATTGATTCCGTCAATCCAAACTTGTCCTTCATCATTGGTATCCATTCCACCTAGAATATTTAAGACCGTTGACTTTCCTGCTCCAGATGAACCAAGGATAATGACCAGTTCTCCCTTTTCAATCTCGAAGTTGACGTCACGATTGGCTACAATTTCTGTTTCTCCAGTATGATATCTCTTATAGCTATTTTTCATTTCAATGTAAGCCATCCTATCTCCTCCTCTTCTATCCCTATTTTCATCTTTATTATAACTCTTTTAATAATAGAAAGAAAGTTAAGCCCTAAATATAAAACATAAAAAAGCGGACAAGATCTAGTTCTGTTTCTTGAAACTAGTTTGTCCACTTTTTATAGTTGAGATTGTTTTCTTGTCCAATCTCTATAATCTAAATACTGTCAGATTATTTTATTCTTCGTCTTTCTTCTTTCCCATTGCAAAGAGTCCAAGAAGCGCTCCCACAACACCTGCTGTTGCAAGGGTTGCATTTTCCTTAGTACCTGTTTCAGGGAGAATATGTTGACGGCTTGCAGGTGCCTGATAAGTCTTGTCTTGTGACATAGCAAGGGCTACAATCGACTGCTCATCTTTGTACTCTGGTACTTCATTGACCGCTGCTTCGGCTGCGTTCACGCCACCAGTATATTCTGGAACTTCGTTCACCGCTGCAAAGACTGCATTGGCACCACCTTTGTATTCTGGCACATCGTTAACCGCTGCCTCGACTGCATTCACACCACCAGTGTATTCTGGTACTTCGTTCACCGCTGCTTCAACTCCATTCACGCCTCCAGTGTATTCTGGTACTTCGTGAACTGCTGCTTCAACTCCATTCACGCCTCCAGTGTGTTCTGGAATTTCGTGAACTGCTGCTTCAACTCCATTCACGCCTCCAGTGTATTCTGGAATTTCGTGAACTGCTGGTTCTTCCCCATTCACGCCACCTATGAACTCTGGAACTTCGTGTACAGCTGGTTCTGTCTTAGCGCTTTCAGCATCTGCCTTAGTCAATTGAATGCGGTATTCCTTAATATGTTTACCACTTTCTGAAACAAGATGAATCAAGACTGGAAGTTTATCATCACCACTATCAACAATAGTTGCTGCTACGTTTTCGCCAGCTTCAACTGTTACTTGAGGACGATTTCCACTATAGGTTACTTGGTAATCTACACGATCTTCAGAGAAGTCAGCAATCTCTTTACCATCCACAAGAAGTTTTGCAGCTGTACTATCCTTAGGTTCTTCACTTGGAGCAATGAAGGTCATTTCTGTAATAGCTACACCCTTGGTATCAGCTTTTCTATCCATGCGCCATCTCATAGCCTTAGCTTTAACTGGAGCAAAGGTTACATGGATATCAGTACCTGCTTGAATCTCTTGATCCGCACGGTATTCAACTTTCTCCCAGTTAGAAGGAGTGTTGAATGGATGTTCTGGATCGTATGGTTGGTAGTTAGAGTAATATTCTGGCGAGTCAAATTCTGGTCCCACATAGCGCTCTAAGACTAGTTTAGAAGGTGCATCTGTACCACCATCTGAAAAGAATCGAATGCTTCCTTCAGCGACTGTACGTTCAACAATCTTGCCAGCTTCTCTAAAGATAACCCCTACTGAAACTTCTGGATTATCAGATGGAGTTGGAGACCAGTTGGTCCAACGACGGGTTTCATCATCAGAACCATCGTTAACATAGTCCACACGGTCATGAGAGTTTGGATCAATATCGTTAGTTGCTGAGGCAAATGAACGGTTGCTATCGTCGTCGAAGTCTGGGTTGTCTGATAGGTTTTCACCGAGTTTATCAGTCACACGTACTGCTACTTCGGCATTCAAATCAGTACCTAAAACGCGGCCACGAACTGTAAATTCACCTGCATTCGCTAGATTTTCAGCTGGAACTTCATCCCATTCAACTGCCAAGTCTTTGACTTCATAGCCATCTTTACCTGTGAAGTAAACAGCGACTTTCGCAGGTAACTCAAGAGTATGGCCCATAGCAACCAAGCGTGATGATTTCACAGCAACAACAGGTTTACTTGCTAGCAAGTCTTTATCATTTGTAAAGTGGAGACGGTATTCACCTAGAATATCTCCGTTTTCAGCCTTAACGACAACACGAACTGGATCCCCTTCACGCACGCTTGGAATCACTGTAGCAATACCATTATCTGATACACTTGCTGTTACAGTTGCTGCTTGGTCTTCTTTAGCTTCTAGATAATAGTCAGTCAAGCCAGGGTTAAAGTTTGGCAAATCTTTTCCATCTACTTGGATTTGAGCTTGAGCTTTCTTAGCTGCAGCTACTTGTTTAGAGAAGATTTGAATTTCTGTAATGGAAGTACCCCATTTACCATCTGGTCTAACCATACGGATACGAACCGCATAGGTATTGACTTTATCAAAGCTAAAGTGGGTCATTTCTCCCGCTCTTACTTGATCTGGAGCTTTAAGATTTGTCACTTGTTTCCAGTTGTTAGGATTGTTAAAGACATGATCTTCTCTAGCAACAAAACTTGGATCCTTAGGAACTGTTGGAACTTCTGAACCAACATAGTATTCGATCACGTAAGACTTAGGTGCACCAACACCGTGGTCTTCGTGGAAGGCAACATTGAGATTGTCAACCGAACGTTTAGACAGGATACCAGAATCACCAAAGAGGATTCCCACTGACGCTTCACTTGTACGGTTCCAATTTGTCCAACGGTTAGCTGGTTGGTTGTTGTATGAGATTAGTTTATCGTTAACATTTGCTACCGAGTCACTTGGATTTGAGTCTGATGCAAAGGCAAGTGGCAACTCTGAACCTGTCCACTGGTCAGAAATGTTTGCACCAGTTTCTGTCTGAGCAGAAACACGGACATGAAGTTTCGTTGGTAACTGAGTCCCTTCCACATGTCCTGTAACGGTAAAGCTACCTTCAGTTGCATATTGGCTTGGGTCAATAGCATCCCAAGTCACTTTAGCTGAAGATACTTGGCCGTTTGAGTGGTAAGTACGAACACTTTCTGGTAATTGAGGAGCTTCTGAAACTGGAGTTGTTGTAGTCACTTCTTCGACTGCAATGATACCTTCTACAGAAACTTTAGCATGAGCTTCGTTTTCAATTCCTTCTACTTTTCCTAGAATATCAAAGCTGTGGTATTTAGCAAGGTCTTCCTTAGCAACTGTTTGCCAAGTCACCTTGTGAACCTTTGGAAATCCTTTGTCATACTCTACAGTTACTGTAGCTGGGAGACTTGGTTCTTGGTTCAAGCCTGTCACTACGCTGACTGGACGAATGTCCTGGACAACTTTGCTTTCAGTATTTGCCTGAATGTTCAAGTCAATCTGACCTTCTGCTCCTTCAAATTGAGCTTTCAAAGTTACTTGACCAGGTTTATGCAATTCAAGCATACCTTTACGAACAGCTACGTCTCCTTCACCTGATGTTGAGAAGGTTACCTTGTCAGCTTTTAATACGGCCTGAGTTCCATCTTGATAATGAGCCAAGACTTTGATACCAACTGTTTGGTCTTCTTTCAGTGCGTCTGCATTTTCAACTTCTAGACTTAAACGTTCAATCTGAGGAGCTTCTTGTAAGAATTGGATAGCATAAGTCTGAAGTGCTCCACCATCATTTGGTTGAACATAAATACTAGCACGCATACCATTTGCTTCGTTAGCTTGAATAACAGTAACTTGCGCATTTTCAGCTAAAGCTTTGACTTCAGGCAAAGTAGCTCCATAAGCAAGTTTATGGTATCGAACCGGTTTGTCAGTTGAGAGCCCTTCTACAGGCTGGTCTGCAACAGTTACAGTCGGTACTACTGGTGAAGCCGCTTGACCTTCGGCAACTACGAATGTAGCAGCGATTTCATCATCACCTGAAATTCCTTTAGCTTGAATACGAGAGCCTGGGATAGTTAATTTAGCTTGATCTTCAGCTGCAACTTCCCACCTATCAACGTCATAGCTTCCTAGAGTACCATCTGACAATACATAGCTAACAGATGGATCAACCGTACTCAGATCTGTACTTGGTGCAATTCTCTTAACTACAGGTAATTCTGCTTCGAGCGCCAAGACTTCAACACGCGCTTCTACATCTCTTCCTTCTGCCACACCTTTAACAGTAAAAATACCAGGTTGGTTGACATCAACTGCAGACCATTCTACTGGAAGTTTTGCACGGCTGCCATCACTGTAGATAAAGCCTACTTTTGAAGGCATTTTCGCTGCTTGACCGATTACTGTACGAACTGTAGGAACCTCTGTACCTAAAACAGTTTTTTCCTCTTGGTCCTTCTTACCTGTGAAGATAGTTGTTTGACCAGATTTCAAGAAATCAGAGTGGGCAGTCAAGGTGAATTTACCTGCTTGCTCAGTTGATTTGACAATCACAACACCCTTACCATTAAAGGCTTTGCGAATCCATGAACCATCTGCTTGTTCTTTGTAACGTTCACGGCTGGCTTGTTCCCCGTTATCCACACCGACAATCTGACCTTGTCCATGCAACTGGAAGCGAACAAGATTATTGGCAGTAGGAACAACGTTACCTTTACTGTCAACAATTTCGTAGTAGATATAAGTGAGGTCTTTTCCGTCAGCTGCGATTGCATTTTCTTCTTTGACCAAACGAACCCCTGCAGGTTCTCCAGCAGTCACAATCTTATCACGAGCAACGATATTACCAGCTTCGTCACGAGCTACTGCTTCCAAAGTACCAGCTTCAAAAGCAACTTTCCATTCAAGGTAAAGTTCATTAGCGTTGGCACCTTCTTGGTAAGTGCGTCCATCACTTGTTTGTTTTTTAGTAAATGTCTTCTTGCCTAGAGTTTCACCATTCAAATATAGTTCTACACTTGCAGCGTTAGAATAGGCACGAACAGGAATCTTACCATCTGCATCCGCTACATTCGCTTTTAAAGTAGGATTTTCCCAGTTCCAGTGAGGAAGAAGGTGAACCATTGGTTTCTTCTCAGCAGAAACCCATTGGCTTTGGTACAAGTAGTAGTCATTCTTTGGAATTCCAGCTGTATCTACGATACCAAAGTACGAGCTTTTAACCGGTGTTTGGTTTTGGTTGTGCCATGGAGTAGGCTCACCGATATAGTCGGTACCTGTCCAGATGAACTGACCTGCATAACCAGCATTGTCACGGTCAAAAGTCCAAGATGCTGTTGCTGTTTTACCCCAACCAACACGGTCATTACCGTAGTCTGATTGCTCGTAATTACGGTAAGCTTGATTGCTGTGGACCAATTCACGTTCTGGACGGAAATAGCTTCCACGTGTACGAGTAGCTGAGGAAGTTTCAGAACCGTAAATCAACCAATTTGGATGTTTCGCACGAAGTTTCTTGTAGTTGTCTTCTGAATAGTTAAATCCAACCGCGTCAAGTTCATTGGCAATCTTTTCATGGTCACCACTACCATCACCAAAACGGAACTTATCTGCTCCCATAGTGACATAGCGTGTCTTATCAACAGCCTTAATAACTTGAACCAAGCGTTTAACAGTTGCTAGAGAACGTGGTTTTCCGTCTGCTTCACCGATTTCATTACCGATAGACCACATGACGATAGCAGGGTTGTTCTTTCCTCGTTCAACCATGGTACGAAGGTCAAAATCAGACCATTTTTCACCTTTCTTAGCGTCTGGGTGAGTAGCATCTTTGTCAAAGAAGCGACCGTAGTCATACTGTTTCTTACCACCATACCAAGTATCGAAAGCTTCTTCTTGGACCAACAAACCAAGCTCAGCAGCGATTTGTAAAGTTTGCTCACTAGCTGGGTTGTGAGTTGTACGGATAGAGTTTACACCCATATCCTTCATCTGTTTCAGACGACGGTATTCTGCCTTATAGTTTTCTTCAGCTCCAAGAGCTCCATGGTCATGGTGAAGAGAAACCCCATGGAATTTAATGCGTTCACCATTCAAAGAGAAGCCTTCATTTGGAGTCCAGTTATAGTAACGGTAACCGAACAAGTCCTTCTTAGCATCGACCAATTGACCATCACGATAAACACGTGTCACCAATTCGTAAAGGGCAGGCTTGTCGCTATGAACTGTCCAAAGTTTTGGTTTATCAACTTGTAAAATAGCATTCAAGCTGGCTGATTGATGAGCTTTCAATACTTGACTAGCTGTACGAACTAGGTCCGTTACAGCTTGGCCATTACGTTCAATGATTTGATACTCAGCAAGAATCTCATGATCTTTATCATCAGTATTGACAATCTTACTTGTTACATGAGTATCAACCTTGCCATTCTGCTGTTTTTCAAGATTTGGAGTTAAGATAGTTGTTCCATTTTTCTCAGTATGGACCTTATCTGTGACTTGAAGGGTAACATCACGGTAAATCCCGCTTCCTGAGTACCAACGGCTACTTGGTTGTTTGTTGATAGCATGCACTGCTACGACATTCTCGCGACCGTCTTTATGGAGATAGTCAGTGATGTCATATGAGAATTGGTTGTAACCATTTGGATAGTGACCAACTAGCTGACCATTTACATAAACCTGAGAATCCATGTAAACACCATCAAACGTGATGCGTACATTCTTATTGAGATCTTCTTCATCGAGTTTAAAGGTCTTACGATACCAAGCATCACCACCATTGAGTTGCCCACCTTCGTTTTGGGCAGGTGAGTCATGGTCAAAGTCATTGTAGATACTCCAGTCATGAGGAAGGTCTAATTTCTTCCAACTAGAAACATCGGCATCTGGCTTGACCGCATCTTTAGCATTGGCATTGAGCTTGAAATGCCAGTTTTGGTTGAATTCTACTTTTCTATCCTCAATCAACTGTTTTACCTCATCATTAGTTGCAGGTTTGAGCTCTGGTTTTTCTGTTTGAGCAGATTGATCCTGAGTCACAGCTGGAGCTTGCTTTTCTACATCAGAGGTTTCTTTTTTCTCAGGAGTAGTCTCAGTAGTTGGGGCTTCCACTTTTTTCTCTACTTCATGATTAGTTTCTACTGCTTCACTGTTAACAGTTTCTGTTGTTACAGGTTGTTCAGAAGCTTTTGAATCTACAGCTTCCTCTTTAGGAGTTTCTTTCTCCACTTTTTCTGTAGCAACAGCGACTGGTGTCTCATCTGCAGATACAGAATTTACACCTGCTAGATTTGCTCCAAATAAAACAGAGCAAGTCCCGATAAGTACCGAGCACGTTCCGACCGTAAATTTACGGATGCTATAGATACTTTTGCGATTCCAATAATCTTTTCCCATAGGGTTCTCCTTGTCAAGTAACCGCTTCCATTTTTTGTTGAAAGCGCTATCCTTTTTTGTAATTATTACTTCTATTTTATAAAATAATATAGGAAACTTCAATACTATGACTGTAAAAATCATACTTTTGATTGTTTTTTCTATATTTTGTAGAAAACTATAAAAATCTGAATGTACATTTAGTGAAATTTACCAAAAAACTGTCCTACTAGAGGACAGCTTCTTGTTTTTTTATGCATCTAAAGTCACATAATCCCTTCATTTTTTGTAACTAGATACTTGTTGCAGTTGATTGCTTTATTTCGAAACAGTAATGACAAATCCATCTGGCAAGATGACTTGCTGACCATCTTCAAACTGGCAATGGCTCGCTAAGTCAACTGAATCTCTGTCTAAGATATAATTCTCTTTAGACTGATTAAAGATTGTTTGAACTTCTTTTCCTTGGTAGTTCCACTTCAAGGATAAAACATCTAGTTTCACTTCTTCCAAGCGATAATTTCCATGCTGAATAATGCTTGCAACGTCCTTACGAACCTTGATTAATTTCTTCATAAAATTCAGCATGTCATTGTCCTCAGACACACGGTCCCAAGGCATGACACGACGGCAATCAGGGTCTGGTCCACCAATTAGTGCTAGCTCTGTTCCGTAATAGATACAAGGGGCCCCTTTTTGAAGATAGAGGAAAGTTAGGGCAGCCTTGACATGCTGTATATTTCCTTTGGCAGTTGTAAGGATGCGCTCTGTATCATGAGAATCTAAAAGGTTAAACATTACCTCTGAGATTTGTTGCTTGTAGTACATAGACTGGCTATTGATTTCTGAAATAAACTGCTCTGTCTTTTTACGCTGACGCAAGAAATAATCCTTGATACTTTCAGAGAGCGGGTAATTCATGACAGCATGGAACTCGTCCCCTTGTAGCCAAGGCTGAGACGTATGCCAGATTTCACCTAAAATATACAAATCAGGCTTTTTAGCTAGAACTGCCTTTCTAAAATCTTTCCAGAACTGATGGTCAATTTCATTGGCAACGTCCAAGCGCCAAGCATCAATATCAAAATTTTCAATCCAGTAAGTGGCAACACTGAGAAGATAGTCCCTAACCTCCGGATTAGCTGTATTCAACTTAGGCATATAGCTAGCAAAGGCAAAAGTATGATAAGGGAGTTGTCTTGGATTCTGAAGTTTATCCTCAGTAACTGGAAATTCTTGGATATGGAACCAATCTTTATAAGGGGAATTTTCTCCATTTTTTAGAACATCCTGCCATTGGGCAGACTGGTAGCCGATATGATTGAAAACAGCATCTAGCATAATCTTGATGCCCCGTTTGTGGGCTTCCTCAACTAGATTACGAAAGACTTCCTTGTCTCCAAAGTGACGGTCAATTTCAAAATAATCCGTCGTATCATACTTGTGATTGGTCGTAGCTTCAAAAATCGGACATAGGTAAAGTCCAGTGATTCCCAAATCTTTAAGATAGTCAAGATGGTCGATAATCCCTTGTAAATCTCCACCAAAAAAATCATCCCCATTAGGTGCAATGGCTGCATTCCACTCTCGAGCTCCATCTGGAGTCAAATTAGGATTTCCATTTGCAAATCGTTCTGGGAAAATTTGATACCAAACGGTATTTGAAACCCAGCTAGGAACCTGACATCCGTCGATTTCGTGAATGTATGGAAGTTTAAAGCCGTTTCCATCAGCATCCAAGTTTTCTTGAGTATGTTCTACGCAACCCTTATCACCGTAAAAAACACCTTGACCTTCTTTATCAAGGAGCTCAAAGAGATATTGAATCCGTGCAAAATCAACAGAGACCGTAACCTGCCAATAATCAAATAAAGCATCCGAGGTTACTTTAGTCATTTCTTTCTTGGCTTCATACTTATCCTCAATGAAAATAAAGGGATCTCCATAGTGTAAGATAACCTTCTGGACATCATTTTTCTTGGTTCTGATTCGGATATGTAGCTGACCTTCTTTGTAAAGATAAGCATACTCTGATTCTGGTCTATGATAAATGGCTGTTAATTCCATCATTTGTCTCCTAAAATTAATAAAACGCAAACGTTTCATAACTAACAGAACTAGTATACTATTTTAAGATTCGATTTGCAATTTTTATACCAGTTTTACGATAGATAGATAGATATATAGATGGACAAGGGTAAAATTGAGTAGACTCTTTAAGAGCTTTAAAAAGAGAGTTTCCATGAACCGGAAAACTCTCCATCATTACGAATCAGATGATTAGAATAAATGCTATCTGATATCTTTAATCTTCTAAAATGAAAATTTCTTCAACATGTAGTCGTAGCAATCTTGCAATTTTCATTGCTAGTTCAAGTGTAGGATTGTACTTGTCATTCTCTATAGCAATTATGGTTTGTCGACTAACGCCTAATATTCTTGCCATATCTTCCTGACGTAGTCCTTCAGACTTTCTTAACTGTTTGATATTATTTTTCATACAGCATTAGTCTTTCTGAAAACAATAAATGCCAATCGCCAAAACTACGATAAGGATAACAATAATCAAAAATATTCCTTGAACAAGTTTATTAGGTTCTTTGAAATCTTCATCACCGTCAATCATTTTCTGTTTTATGGCAGTTTGTGCAAATCCTTGAACAGAAATAGATAAACATAAAATCAGACATGGTAACATTTCAAGTTCAATGCCTTTTGTAATAGATTGATAAATATTAAATACTGTCCATCCACATAAGCCAAATAGAGCAGTTTTATAACCCCATTCCTCAGAACGTAGCTGAATCGCTCTGTCCATTTCATCCATTTTTCTCATGGTCCTGTTCCTCCAATCTGTTAAAACAATGTTAAGAGCCCTTTACATTTTTTATTATACTCCAAATAGATAAAATGTCAAGATGTTTTAACATTTTTTATTTTCTTCATCTATTCTAAGAATATTCCTAACTCCAATTTACAGTCTAATCAATCTGAAAAAGGTCAAGTTCTTTTAATCCTATTTTATCTTGACTTCATAAGCTTCGGCTATAGATATACTTTCAGTTATGTTAGACTCGAAGTTTATCCTCTCTTTTCTGCTTTCTTATCACTATTATACCTTAAAGTGGCTAAATCGTTATAAACTGTCTGTTTTTCATGTGGTATTTTTCTACAAATTAGCAACCGAAAAAAATAAAAAGCCATTCCTCAAGGGAACAACTTTCTCACTTATAATTAAAAGTTTCCCCAGCCAACTTATCTGCTAACTTAGGAAAGAGGGTATAAAACTTATGGGCTAGATTCAGCAAGGCTGGGAGATTGAGCTCGCGTTTGTTTTTACCTATAGTCTTGACAATCTTTTGAGCGACAGCATCTGGTTCCAATAGAAAACGGTCGACCGATTTGAGGTAGGTCCCATCTGGGTCTGCCTGGTCAAAAAATCCTGTACGGATAGGTCCTGGATTAACAGTTGTCACATAGACACCATAGGGCATGAGCTCAAGGCGAAGAGCATTTGAAAAACCAATGGCCGCAAACTTGGTCGCAGAATATAGACTAGACTTAGCAGTCGCAATCAATCCTGCCATGCTAACGATATTGATGATATGACCTTTTCGAATCTCCTTCATACGAGAAGCAACCAAACGAGACAGATTCATCAAAGCAAAAGAATTGACTTCAAACATTTGATGAATATCTTGATTAGAAATCTTGTCAAAATCTTCAAAAATCCCATATCCAGCGTTGTTAATCAAGACATCAATCTTACCATAACGCTGATAGAGTTCAGCAACTAGTTCTTCTAAGGCTTGAACGTCGGTAATATCAATTTCAATCAATTCTACCTGAGGATGATTTCCATATAGTTGAGCTAATTTATCCTTATTTCGACCGAGTAAGATGAGTTGATCATCGGGCATGAGTTTGACCATCTCTTGGGCTAGACCACCGCTAGCACCTGTGATGAGAATAGTACGCATGATTCTCCTTTCTCTAGCAACTAGATTTTCACTTCTTCTAAGTCTTTAACCACATGGACATTTTCAAAAATCGTTGCAGCATCTTTCTTAAGCTGGCTGATATCTTTTGAAAGGAAACGGGCGCTGATATGGTTGAGCAAGAGTCGTTTGGCTCCCGCTTCTGTTGCCACCTGCGCAGCCTGCATATTGGTTGAGTGGCCATGATTGCGGGCAATTTTCTCATCTCCTTTACCATAAGTGGACTCATGGACAAGGACATCCGCATTGACAGCCAGACGCACACTGGCATCCGTTTTTCGAGTATCCCCTAAAATTGTAATAATCTTACCTGGACGTGGCGCTGAGATGTAGTCTGCTGCCTTAATCTCGGTGCCGTCTTCTAGGATGACATCCTGACCGTTTTTAATTTTTCCAAAGAGTGGTCCGAAAGGTACGCCAGCAGCCTTGAGTTTTTCAGCATCCAAAGTACCTTCTAGGTCCTTTTGCATGACACGGTAGCCCACACAGAAAATAGTGTGATCCAACTCTTCCGCATAAACTGTAAATTTATCGGTTTCAAGAATTTTCCCTAGAGAATCTTGGTCAAATTCATGGAAATGAATCTTATAGGGCAGGCGTGAACCTGACACTCGTAGACTGGTCAAGACAAAAGATTTGATGCCTTGGGGACCATAGATTTCCAAATCTGTCTGTTCTTCATTAGCCTGAAAAGCACGGCTAGAAAGAAATCCTGGCAAACCAAAGATATGGTCTCCATGCAAATGAGTGATAAAAATTTTGCTGATCTTTCGTGGTCGAATCGTAGTCTCAAGAATGCGATTTTGCGTTCCTTCTCCACAGTCAAAGAGCCAAACTTCGTTAATCTCGTCCAAGAGTTTCAGGGCGAGACTTGAAACGTTGCGGGCTTTAGAGGGCTGACCAGCCCCTGTTCCTAAAAATTGAATATCCATTTGCTACTTTCTAATTAATCAATATATAACATAGCGGTGCGGTTTTCCGAGCGATAATAAAGCTTGCCAGAAAAAGATCTAGCTTCTTGTAGTAAATCCTCTTGGCTATATCCCTTAAGTCGCTTGCTTCCATCTGCCAAGGTTTCCAAATCTGTCAAAGCTGTAAGATTTTCTAGGCTGACTACTTCCTCTTCACCAATCGCCTTCATGTAAATCTTACCAGACTCCACAAAAACTAGCTGATGGGGAAAAATTTGCGCAATCTCAAAAAGTAATTCATCCGTAATTGCTTCCTCGTTCTCTGAGAAAATGCGACCTAGTCCTTCTTTCTCGTAGCAAAATCCAAAGGATTTACCAGATAGATTGAGGCGAATAAAGGGCTTGCTTTCCAAAGCGAAATTTGGCTCAGCATTGTAGAGGTTCAGTTCTTGGCTGACTTCTGCAAAATAATCGGTCGCAGCCTCTGGACTCTTTTTCTGGTAGAGCTCGGCAAAGTAGGCATTCACTACGCTGGGTGGAGGTGTAATGAGAGCTAGTTGCTCCTCTTCAGACCTACCAGCTAAAAGTTGGTCCAGATAGACCTTGTCTAGACTTGTATAACCACCATATTTGAGAGCTAACGTTTTGATATCAGTCATAAAATTCCTCTAATCTCCATTTATTTTTCTCAGAAATGTAGCCTGTGATGACTTCACCATCATCTTGGTAGTCACGTTCTTCAAGAATAGCGACACTTTCTAAATCATGAATCTTGTAAGATTTAGAAAACGGCACGCGCAGGGTAAATGCTTCAAAAATTTCCTTAATCTTATCCAGCAATAAAGCCTGCAACTGTTCGCGACTATCCTTAGATTTAGCAGAAATCAGAGCATATGGCGTTTGAGTAGGCGTAAAGTTCTCCACCAAATCTGCTTTATTATAAAGAGTTAAGCGAGGAATATCCTCCATGTCCAAGTCTTTCATGATAGAAAGAACTGTTTTTTCATGTTCCTCATGGTAGGGATTGCTGGCATCGATGACATGGACCAGGAGATCTACATGCTTGCTTTCTTCCAAGGTTGATTTAAAACTAGACACCAACTCTGTCGGTAGGTCTTGGATAAATCCAACGGTATCTGTCAAGGTTACCTGTAGATTGCCCCCCAGATGGATGCTTTTAGTTGTCGCATCTAGAGTTGCAAAAAGCTCATCTGCTTCATACTGGGTCTTGCTGGTCAAAGTATTCATAATGGTTGACTTCCCAGCATTGGTGTAACCAATCAAACCAATCTTAAAGGTACTTGACTCCAAACGTTTTTCTCGAACTGTCGCTCGGTTTTTCTCAACCACCTTGAGTTGACGTTCGATATCTGTAATCTGGTTGCGAACACTACGACGGTTAAGCTCCAGCTGACTTTCACCTGGACCACGGGAACCAATTCCCCCTGCCTGACGGCTGAGCATAATCCCCTGACCAACCAAACGAGGCAAGAGATACTTGAGTTGTGCAAGATGAACTTGTAGCTTACCTTCATGGCTTCGAGCTCTCATGGCAAAGATATCCAAAATCAACTGCATACGGTCTATGACCTTGACACCTAAGACTTCCTCTAAATTGACATTTTGTCGAGGTGTCAGACGGTTATTGACAATGACTGTCGTGATTTCTTCTGCGTCCACCATTTGAGCAATTTCTTCCAACTTACCAGAACCGACAAAGGTCTTAGAGTCGTATTTTTCTCGTTTTTGTCTGTAGCTATCAACTACAACAGCTCCAGCTGTCTTAGCTAAACTAGCCAACTCTTCCATGGATAGGTCAAAATTATCCATGCCCTGGAGCTCAACACCAATGAGCAGGACTCGCTCCTCTTTTTTCTCCGTTTCAATCATTTAAAAACTCCTCAATCTGGCTTAAAATACGCTCTTTTACACCAGATTCTCCTATCTGATAAAAGGTCACCTGCATGCGATTGCGGAACCAGGTTAGCTGGCGCTTGGCAAATCGGCGAGTCGCTTGCTTGAGACTATCGCTAGCCTCCTCCAAACTCTGCTCTCCACGAAAATAGGGGAAGAGTTCCTTGTAACCTATTCCTTTAGCAGCCTGCACATCTGGATAATGGTCAAACAACCACTTGGCTTCATCTAGAAGTCCAGCTTCAAACATCAGGTCCACTCTGTGGTTGATACGCTCATATAGCTGACTACGCTCATCATCCAAGCAAATAATCAGCGGATCATATAAACTTTCTTGATTTTCCAAGTCTTGACCAAAATGGGCAATTTCCAAGGCACGTATAGCACGACGACGATTAAATTGGGGAATTTCAAGACCAGCTTTCTCTACGAGATGAACTAACTCCTCATCTGAAAAAGGTTCTAAACTAGCTCGATAAGCTAAAACTTCCTCATGTGGTGTCTCTCCACCGAGATGATATCCCTCTAGTAGACTCTGAATATAAAGTCCTGTCCCACCAGCTATAATAGCAAGCTTACCGCGATTTTGAATATCCTCGATGGCTGCCTTTGCTTCTGAAACAAAATCAAAAGCCGAGTAAGACTCGGTTACATCTCTCACATCAATCAAATGATGAGGGACAGTTGCCTGCTCCTCCGGACTAGCCTTAGCTGTTCCAATATCCAGTCCTCGGTATACTTGTTGGCTATCCCCACTGACTACTTCACCATTGAATCGCTGAGCAACTTCAATGGCTAGGGCTGTCTTTCCAACAGCTGTTGGACCAACAATCACAATTATTTTGCTTTTCATCGTTTTTCCTTGAAAAATTCCCATTTTTTCGTTACTATTATTATATCACAAAATAGACAGGCAGAAAAATGCTATATCTTAAGCTATTTCCGTCTGATTTATAAATAAAAGGAGGAAGACTCATGGCTAAAGGATTTGCTAAAGGTCTCGTAACAGGTGTTGCAGGAACTGTTGCTGCTGTTGCAGGTGCAGTATACGCATTCAAAAAGAAAGTGATTGAACCAGAAGAACAAAAAGCAGCTTTCATCGAAGAAAATCGTAAAAAAGCAGCTCGCCGTCGCGTATCACGCTAATTAATAAAAAGAAGTTGGATTTTCCAACTTCTTTTTTTCTATTCTTTTATACTCAATGAAAATCAAAGAGCAAACTAGGAAGCTAGCCATAGGTTGCTCAAAGCACTGCTTTGAGGTTGTAGATATGACTGACGAAGTCAGTTACATATATCTACGGTAAGGCGAAGCTGACGTGGTTTGAAGAGATTTTCGAAGAGTATTAAATAGCTAGATCAAACTTCAACTGAGGTTTCACTGGATCATAGTCAACCAACTCAAAATCTTCTGCTTTAATATCAAAGAAGTTGGTCTTGTCTGGTACATTCAAGACCAAACGTGGTTGGCAATTTGAAGGTTCACGACGGAGCAATTCCTGAGCTTGTTCAAATTGATTATCATAGATATGAAGGTTATTGATAAAGTAGAAGAATTTTCCAACCTTCCAGCCAAAGTGTTTGGCAATCATCATTTGAAGAGCCACATACTGCATGGCATTGATATGGTGGGCCACCAGCATATCATTAGAACGCTGGGTCAAGGTTGCATCCAGATAGATGTCCCCATCTACACGACGGACATCAAACATGGTCTGGAAGGCACATGGAAGAAGGCCGTCTGTTTCCTCAAAAGCTTGGTAATCCCAGAGAGAGATGATATTGCGACGGTTCCAAGGATTAGCTTCTAACTGTTTGAGGATCTTGTTAATGATGTCGTGCTTTTTAACAACAGCCCCGTAACGCTCACCGATTGTCCCTGTATCTCCAACTTCCCAGTCATTCCAGTAGTGAACATTGTACTTGTCATTGAGAACCTCTAGGCTATTTGTCTGGTCTTGATAGATCCAAAGAACTTCCTTGATAGCTGATTTGATAGCAATTGGACGTAGGGTTGTGATGGGAAATTCACCCTTGGACAAATCATACTCCGCAAAAGCACCTGTAATGTACTTGGAGTTAGCTACTGTTCCATCCTTATACTTGGGACGAGCTTGTTCTGAAAAGACACCTTCATTGAGAATTCGCTCAATATTTTCTTTAAAAATCTTATCTGCTTTTGTCATTTACTCTCTCCTCAACGTTTATTCTTAACTAGTATAGCATAAAAAAAGAAAGGAGGAAAATCACTGGCTTCAAGATAGTGATTTTCTCCTTCTTTTGCTTCTTATTGCAAGACAAGTGATGCTGCTCCGATAACTCCAGCGTCATTTCCTAGAGTTGCAAGAGCTAGCTTAGTTGTTGTACGAACTTGTGGGAAGGTATTTTCATCATAAACCTTTTGCACACCTTGGAGAAGGAATTCCCCAGCAGCTGAAACTCCACCACCGATAACAATCGTTGATGGATTTAGGATAGAACCGATGTTGGCACATGCAATACCCAAGTAGCGTGAGAAGTTACGGTAAACGATTAAAGCTAGGTCGTCCCCTTCTTTTGCCAAGTCAAAGACAGTTTTAGCAGTTACTTCTTCACCGTCGTCAATCAAGCGTTTCAACTCTGCATCGCCTTCATATTCATCCGCGTAACGGCGAGTCAAGTTGACAATACCTGTTGCTGAAGCTACTGTCTCAAGACAGCCTTTTTTACCACAAGTACATGGGATTGGTTGGTCAAAGTCAACTGTGATATGTCCAAGTTCACCTGCAGCACCTGCAACACCGTGAAGCAATTTACCTTCTGCCACGATACCGCCACCAACACCTGTACCAAGAGTCATAAAGACAACGTCTGGTTGGTTTTCACCAGCACCCATCCAACGCTCACCAAGAGCAGCTACGTTAGCGTCATTGTCGATAAAGAATGGAATACCCAAGGCTTTTTCCATTTTCTCTTTGATCGGTTGAAGAGTTTTCCAGTTGAGGTTATAGGCTCCGATAACAGTTCCATTTTCACGGTCAACTACACCAGGTGAACCCATACCAATACCTTGGAAATCAGTCGCAGCCAATCCAAGCAATTCAAAACGATGTTGAATAGACTCAATCATATCATCTACAATGTGGCTTCCTTCATCCAAAATGTTAGTCTTAATAGACCATTTTTCTTGGATTTCTCCTTCTTGAGTTAAAATTGCAAACTTGACAGAAGTTCCACCAAGGTCAATTCCAATAATCTTTTGACTCATCTTTTTCTCCTTTATGATAATATCAACTTCCATATTATTTTATCAAACTTATTTCAGCAATTCAAGAAAACTTCTAGTTATTTCTGCAAACTCTTTTGGTTTTGCCCTATTTAGGACATGAGGTCCCTCAGAGATGATCTGAAACTGGGAATTTGGCATCAGTTCTTGAATAGCTTTCATTGAACTGAGATTAGGCTTATCCTGACTACCACAAATTAACAAGCTTGGATAGGGACAATTCCGTGCAATCTCTCTTAAATCAAGTGTTTTTAATTCTTCAGAAACTCCAACCATAAGAGCTTTATCTGCTCCCTGTTTCTCAAATATCCTTTTGGGGAGTAGTTTAAATATCAGCAACTGAATATAAAAAGGAATGTTACCAGCTAGTTTCAATGGACAACCTGACAAGACCAAGGCCTGAAGATTTGCCAAATCGTAACTTGAAAGCTCCAGTGCAAGTGCAGCACCTAAGGATAAGCCGATTAAGACAAAAGGTCCTGTCTCCTCTGACAAGTGCTGATAAATGCGCTCCTTAGCTTCTTGGTAGGTAGCAACTCCGGGAGGAAATAACTCTAGGGCTTCAGAGGGATAATCTGCAAGAAAATCCTGAACTTCTTTCCAACTATCTGCTGACTGACCTAGGCCATGTAAAAATATTAATTTCATTTAGTTCTCCCTTACTGACAACTCGTATAACCCCCTAACCGCATTACAGCCATAAATGGCTTCTGCCTGTTTCAAATCTGATAAAGTCAAGACCTTCTCTTCTACCTGCCCGATTTCAAGTAAATGCTGGCGATAAATCCCTGGTAAAATGCCAAGTGTACTAGGTGGGGTATAGAGCTTGTTATTCATTTTTAAGACCAGATTCCCAATAGAGGTTTCGAGCAATTTTCCATCAGCAGTGTGATAGATGATTTCCTGCTCTCCCACTGTCAAATGCGGTCGGTGTGTCGTCTTAAAGTAGGTAAAGGCCTGCTCCAAATCAGCTTCTTGCTGACAAATCTTGGCCTGACAAAAACTAGAGCTAAGCGGTGTCAATACTTGTCGTTCAATTTCAATCTCTCCAGATTTGCTGAGACTGATTCGTATCCGATAATCTTGACAGATGTCACAAGACTGGTACTCCTTCTCTATTTTTTGTTTCAAAACTTCTTGATCAAATGGAAAGGCAAAATAACGACTAGCCTTTCGCAATCTTTCTAGATGTTGCTTTTCAAAGAGCAATTTTTTCTGGCTGATTTTCCCTGTCGTAATCAATTGAAAACGAGGTTGTTTTCGGTAAAGAACAGCTGCCTTTTGATGGACTTCACGGTATTCTGACTCCCAAGTACTATCCCAAGTGATGCCACCTCCGACACCATAGATGGCTTGCCCTCCATGCAGTTGAATAGTTCGAATAGCCACATTGAAAATCCGTCGTCCATTGGGCAGTAAGAGACCAACAGTTCCACAGTATACTCCACGCGCATGTGGTTCCAAGTTCTTGATAATTTCCATGGTCGCTATCTTGGGAGCTCCTGTGATGGAGCCACATGGAAAGAGCGAACGGAAGATTTCAACTAGGTCAACATCTGGTCGTAACTGACTCTTGATAGTCGAAGTCATCTGCCAAACTGTAGAATACTGCTCAACTTGGCATAAACGCTTCACATGCTCACTACCAACCTCAGAAATACGATTCATGTCATTTCGCAAGAGGTCCACTATCATCATGTTTTCTGAACGATTTTTGGGATCCTGTTCCAACCAAGCCGCCTCTTTCAAGTCGTCATCGTTATTCAAACCACGTTTAGTTGTGCCCTTCATAGGACGAGTCGTCAATTCACGACCATTTTGCTCAAAAAAGAGTTCTGGACTCATGGAAATCACTGCCATATCATCATGCTCTACGTAAGCATTATATCCCGCTTCCTGCTCCACCACCATACGATTGTAGATGGCAAAAGGATTAGCAGATAACTCCTGCTTGAGTTGGACAGTATAATTGACCTGATAGGTATCTCCTTGTCTTAAATGATGGTGAATTTGGGTAATCGCCTTTTCATAGTCCTCAGCAGATGTTACTTCCTGCCAATTTGATGGCAAATCCACCTCCTCATAAGCTAGAGGAATGCTGGATGTTTCAACGCTGTCATGAACGGTGAAATAGAGGAGATACTCTCCTAACAAGGGACCCTCGTGAACCGCTAACTTCTCATCAAAAGCAGGTGCAGCCTCATAGCTGACATAACCCACCACATAATAGCCCTGTTCTTGGTAGCTTTCCACTTGTGCCAGTAAGTCTGTCACTTCTGCTAAATCTCTGGTTTTTAACTCTTTGATAGGCTTGGTAAAGGTGTATCTCTCGCCCAAAGCCCTAAAATCAATCACTGTTTTTCTATGCATATCCTAAGTATACCATAAAAGCCAGACCCCAAACAGGAGATCTGGCTTTTTAACTAATATGGTTGAGAAAACTTACTCAACATAATCCAACAAATAACCATAACCTTTTTCTTCCATTTGATCCTTCGGAATAAAGCGGATGGATAGACTATTGATACAATAGCGTAGACCTCCCTTGTCCTGAGGTCCGTCTGTAAAGACATGTCCTAAGTGGGAATCACCAGTTCGGCTTCTGACTTCTGTTCTGACCATATTATAAGACTTGTCTTCCTTGTAGGTCGCAACATCTGGACTGATAGGCTGGGTAAAACTTGGCCAACCACAGCCCGATTCAAATTTATCTTTCGAAGAAAAGAGAGGTTCTCCAGTTGCTACATCTACATAAATGCCTGCTTCAAATTTATCCCAGTAACGATTTGAAAAGGCCCGTTCTGTTTGACTATTTTGAGTCACTGCATATTCCTCAGGAGAGAGGAGTTTTTTCAATTCATCGTCACTCGGTTTTGGATATTTACTCGCATCAATAACAGGATAGGATGCTTGATTGACATTGATATGGCAATATCCATTAGGATTTTTCTGGAGATAATCTTGGTGATAGTCCTCAGCCACGATAAAATTTCTTAAGGCTTCCTTTTCAACCGCTAGAGGCTGGTCATACTTCTGAGCAACTTGATCAAAAACTTGATTGATGACTTCTAAATCTTTCTCATCTGTATAGTAGACTCCTGTTCTGTACTGAGTTCCCACATCATTTCCCTGCTTATTTTTACTAGTTGGATTGATAATGCGGAAATAATGGAGCAAGATTTCTTTTAAAGAAATTTGATTGGCATCGTAGGTCACATGAACAGTCTCAGCATGCCCAGTTTGGCCGATCAATTCATACTGGGTTGTTTCTCCTCTGCCATTCGCATAGCCAGAAACAGCATCTGTCACACCTGCTACTCGAGAAAAATATTCTTCGACTCCCCAGAAACAACCTCCAGCTAGATAGATATCATGTAAGTCAGCATCTTTACTTGGCTCTGTTTTTTTCTTGGCCTTTTGTCCTTGACTAACTGCTGCCTTCTCGATTTGAGTGGTATCTGTGTAGCTTGCGCTTCTTTTTTCCCAAAGAAATAAAAGTCCGATAATAACGCAAATGATGATTCCTATGAATACAATTATTTTTAATTTATCATTCATGATGAGCCTCTAATCTATGCTTTTTAAAGTCTTTAAAATAGTTTCTTTGTCCATAAAACCTGGCTGGGTCTTAACTAGTTTGCCTTCTTTATCGATAAAGGCCTGAGTCGGATAAGAACGGACTCCGTAACTTGCTAAGAGTTTTCCCGAAGGATCTAGAAGGACAGGGAGATTTTTATAGTCCAAGCCCTGATACCATTTTTGGAAGTCTCCTTCTGCTTGCTCTCCTTTTTGACCAGGAGAAACCACTGTCAAGATGACATAGTCATCACTTGCTTCTTTTGCCAGTTCATCGGTATCAGGTAAACTAGCTAGACAAATAGAGCACCAAGATGCCCAAAATTTGAGATAGACCTTTTTGCCTTTATAATCTGATAGGCGATAAGTTTTACCATTAACTCCCGTAAGCTCAAAGTCTGAAACTTCTTCCCCTTGTTTTGCCATTTGAGAGCTAACTTGCCCTTGTTTATCTCCACTCTGATTATCAGCCTGGTTTGTTGACTGATTTTTACAAGCCGATAGACAAACCAGACTAGCGCAAACCAATACAGATACTTGCCATATTTTCATTTTCATCACCTTTCTTATTAGATATATGAATATAGATTTTGTATTATAGCTCTATTATATACCTAGCATCCTAAAAATACTTGAAATCTGCTCGGAAATTAATAGCGCTTCTTGATGACAAGAAAACTCCCACCTGCTTAGCAGGTGAGAGTCAATTGATTATTTAAAGATAGAAGTTTTAAAGCTATCTGTTTGTTGAAGAAGTTTCTTAAAGAGTTTTTCTTTAAGTGATACGGTGTTGTCAAATTTGACAGAACCATTACTTAGAGTGGTCTTATCTTTATCAACTGCTTCAGCAAATGCACGCTTCAAGTCTTCATAGCTATTGTATGTTTTACCATCGATTTCAATAGATTGAATTCCATTTTTAGCGTTATTCACTACTTCTTCGAAGTAAGCTTTCTTCCAATCTTCGAGATTGTTGAATTTTCCTTCAGAAATCTTGTTAATGATGAAGTCATCACCTAGAGTATCTTTACCAGCTTTTTTAGATTCAGCTTTTAGCATGTTAGAAGCATAGTTTAGGAAGCCTTTTTCGTAGCCATAGTAACCCCAGATTCTAAAAGTATTATGTTTGAATGACATAGCTCCAGGAGCACCTTCACTGGTATTACCACCATAGATACCGGTCATCATTGGAACATTCACATAAGCAGAATCAAAGTCAGATGGATTATAAGCTCTATTACCTGGACCACGATTGGTCATAAAGTTGTTGGTAATGAGATCATTTACTGTATGCAAAGGAATAGTCTTTTCATCATCACTTAAAGGTCGAACCTTATCGAATTGATTCTTGGTGTTGTTTCCTCGGTACTGTTTGTCTACTTTCTTGAACCAAGCATTGTTTAAATCTTGATTTGCTTTATTGAGGACAGCTTCTCCTTCAAGATAATCTAGAAGCATGAGAGTGTCATTATAGCCCTTCATGTAACGATCAATTTCGTCACGTGATTTAAGGTCATTTGGATTAGTGTTATACCATTGATTTCCATCGTTTGGACGTTCATAAGCCATGTTGAGACCTAGGGCTTTGTACTCACCATTTGGATTTGATACTGACGGAGTTTGTAGCATTCCTTGAGCAAATGCTTCAAGATCTGTTCCTTCACGGTGTCTTGAGCCACCTAGGTAAACCATTCGGTCATTTACGTGAGTTGTTTCATGAGTAAAGGCAGATACCCCAAAATCACTAATCATGTCCGTCACCATAAAGAAGACAGAATCATCCTTATATGGATTCGCATAAACGCGAGCAACAGCTCCCATACGCCAATCAGTCGCATGGTAACGGTCTGTAGGTCCATACAATTCACGGATAGGTGCCACATCTTTACCACTGTTTGTATGGCCATAACGGTCAGTACTAATGCCTTTATAATTCTGGTTGTCCAGTACAGGTGTTGGAACCATATTATTGCTCTTCAAGAGCTGATTACGTACTTTATCTAGAGATAGACGTGACCAGAAATCTAAGTAATTCTGTTGTCCTTTAGCAACCTTATCAATTTCAGCTTTGAAGGCATTACGCTCTGCAGAGGTATTCTTACCATATTTCTCAAATGAACTATAAGCCATTGTATTGTAAGTTGAAATCAAGAACATATGGGCATCTTTTAAGTTCAAGAGTGGTAAAATCATCTTGCCATGCATATCGTTGTTTAAGCCTTCATAGGCTCTGTGTTTCTTATCTGCAAAATCAGGATTTGTTGTTTTTGGTTCCACGATATAGACATTATCTTTGGTTGCTTTGATAAACCAATCATTCAAGTCTGTATCTTTTGTAAAGAGCTCCATGTTATATTTCAGGAAGTCATTTAGGTTGCCAGAAAGAGTATTTTTAGCAACTACTTCACGGAAGGCATCGTGTGTACGAGTTCCTTTGACATAATCTTCTTTTGAACCAATTTCAATCAAACGGTCTAATACACTTACATTCTTACCATAAAAGTCTGGCTTGAATAACATGAGTTGCTTGATATTGAAATCATCAAACTTCACTCCGTAATAACGGTTAAGGTAAGATAGTCCAAGGAGAACCGCTGCCTTGTTATCATCAATTTTCTTGATCAAAGCACGTTTAGCAGCTTCATCTGTGTTTAATTGATGATCCTCATTTTCAACCAACTGTTTCACAAATTTAGTAAGATTATCCTTAACTTCTTTGAAGGTTTCTTCAAGATAAAGGTTCTTAATAGCATTAACTTTATTTGGACCAGTTCTACCAAGGTGCGTATAGATTGGGTCAGATTGTAATTCCACAGGACTTAATTTTTCAACAATAGCATTGATGAGATCACGACGGTCCTTGTCAACCATATTCGGAGTATAAACAACTTCACCAAGTTCTGCAATACCATACTCTTTCACTTGTTTCACTTTTGAATCTTTAGGTGAAATGGTAAAGATATCTTTTGTCTTATCTGCATAGTGGATCATAATATGATCAGCATCAGCTAATTCCGTCACAAAGGTATTGCCTTTCATAGCAGTTACAGACAATACTTCTTTAGTCAAGAGAGGACTTCCTGCGGCTAATTTATTACCTTGGTCTACAATCCACTCATTATTATAGAAAGGTTGAAGTTTTGCGATATTACGGTAAGCTAGCTCACGATTCGTATCATAACTATCAATTGCTTTGTACTGATCGTCTTTGTTTAGACTGTTATTAAGCTTGTCTTCAATAGGTTTGCTGCTGGTAAATTTATCAGCAGTGATTCCCATTGCTTCAATTTTCTTCTCGGCCTCAGCCAGTGAGATACTTGGAATTTTACGTGAATTGTTAAAGGATTTTTTACCTTCACTCACGTCATCAACACTATAATTACGTTTGGTTCTTGAATATGTGAAGTAGTCGTCAGTATCAATATCTGAATGACCAAACACCATCTCACCTGTTTTGACTTTCATCATAGTGATGTTGTCTTCAATAGTACCTAAGGCCCAGTTAGTACCCAGCAATCCACCAGACTGAACGGCTTCTTTCAGTTCGATAGAACCTTTAGCAACTGAATTTCTTAGGACCCCTTCTGTACCGACCGTGTAGTTATTAGCACCATTTTGAGATGAATAGACTAGTCCTGCAGCTTTTGCTTTATTACCAGTGATCTCAGCATCAACGTATGCTTTCTCAACAACACCCTTCCAGTTTTCACCAAGAATACCAGCTAAATAGCCCCCTCTATTGCCAGCAGCGTGAAGTTTACCGATAAAGGCGACATTACTTACTTTTCCACTACCATCAATTTTATTGATAATACCAGCTACATCATTGTTACCAACAACACTTCCGGTTACTTTGACATTTTCAATAGTTGCATTGTTTTTGATAACACCTGCGATTGGAGCTACTCGATCAACTCCAGGCATATCAATATTGACATTTTCCAGTAAGAGATCCTTAACAGAACCACCTTCAATGTTTCCAAATAATGGTCTAGTGATATTATGAATAGCAAATTTATTACCATCAGTACTTCCTAATGAACCTTTAAAGGCATTGGTTACATAAGATTTGCCAGCCGGTGGTACATTATTAGCATTCATATTGCTACCAAGCTTAAAGGTACCAGTAGGATTTGCTTGCATAGCTTTTACAAGTTCATAAAAGTCGTAATACACATCACCTTCATGAGCTTTTGGTTTAGGCAAATAGTGTACATACTCTTCAGTGAAACGATTTTCTGCAGTACGTTGAATCAAATCTGGTGCTTTTGCAGTTACCTTGTATAGTTTATCTCCATCTACAGTAACTTCTTCGATTTTATCAACAGCTAGTTTCGTAACCTTGTTATCGTAAGTCGTAA
This sequence comes from Streptococcus pseudopneumoniae, assembly GCF_001074155.1. Classification (GTDB taxonomy): domain Bacteria; phylum Bacillota; class Bacilli; order Lactobacillales; family Streptococcaceae; genus Streptococcus; species Streptococcus pseudopneumoniae_A. The sequence goes on along the minus strand of NZ_JUUZ01000022.1, from coordinate 54,152 downwards.
CTTTTAAGTAGTATGGCTTAACATTCGATGGTTTCTCGGACAAGAGACTACTATCGGTCTCATTACCTTGGTCATCCACACTGATTAAGCTTGTTTCCTTAATATTTTTGACTTCAACTTTTTTAAGGTCGATTCTCAATGGTTCTTCCTTAAGAACTTCTTCCTCGTCACCATTACCACGATCATACACCATGGTCGTTGCAAGTGTATAATCCTTGTAATAATCTAAATCAGCTAAAGCTGTCGCAAGATTAGACTCTGAAATAGCAAATGTCTTAATAACTTGATCGCCTTTTTTCAACACTGCTTGAATAGATTTGATAGTCACTCCATCTGGTTTTTTAAGGCTATAAGTTGCATTTGCACTTCGATTCAATTCTTCTGTATCAACTTTAGTTAATGTTAGAGTAGGTTTTTCTAATTCCTTAGTACCTTTTTTGATAATGTGGTCTTGTGCCTGTTCAAGAACTTCTTCTGAAACAGTAGGTGCATCTGCAGTTTTCACACCCTTGATAGTCTTGTAGACTTTAGTAATTTTCTTCTTACCATTCTTACCAACCTGAGCAACTGTTTCAGTTCCCTTGAGTAGACTAGAATCTTGTTCCGTTATCGTTTTAAAAGGAACTTCTTCAACAGAAACTTCTTCGGTTTGGCCTTCAATTGCTTTGGTTCCGCGACTGATTTTTTCAGCTACAGGAGCTTTAACAACTTCCGTACTAGTGGTAATAGCTTCGCCAACTTTCTCCCCATCTACAGTTTTATAGACACGATGTATGAGTTGACTACCAACTTCACCCTTTTGAACAACACTTTCTTCGTCTGTATAGCGATTAGAATCCGATAGGTATTCTGTAGAATATGGAATTGTAACAGTTTCTGTTTCAGTCACAGTTGACTCAGTCACATTGTATTCTGGCAAGCTCGGTTGAATGAGAGGTTCACCTTCGTGTCCTTCTTCTTGAGTGCCCTTAGCTGTTACTTCATCTGTATAGGCTGGGAGTTCCGGTTGGATTAGAGATTCGCCTACATGACCTTCTTCCTGAGTACCCTTGGCTGTTATTTCTCCTGTATAGGCTGGAAGTTCTTCCTGGACAAGAGATTCGCCTACATGACCTTCTTCTTGAGTACCCTTAGCTGTACTATTCTCTGGTTGGGCTGGAGACTCTGGTTTGACAGGGGATTCACCAATAGGATCTTCTTCTTGGGTGCTCTCTGTTGTTTCTTCACTTGTATGAACAGGAGGTTCTGGCTGAACGAAAGATTCGCTTCCTTGAGTTTCTCCCTGTGTTGCTGTAGTTGTAGTCTCTTCTCTGTAGGTTGGAAGCTCTGGTTGAACAAGAGGCTCATCTTCATGAGTTTCTTGTGTCACTTTATCTGTAATCAAGTTATTGTCTTGATTATTTTCAGGCATTGAAACCTTCAAATCAGCTTCTTTGAAGTAACCAATGTAGTCATATCCATCAATTTGAATAACTCCGTTAGCTAAATCTTCTTGACTACAAGCAGAAATTGTTTGGTTATAAGATAAAAGAATTTGATTTTCAAAAGCTTGAATAGTCTGAGGAATGAAGTAGCTACCTCCAAGTGCACCAATAAAAAGAATACCTGCTATCTTATTAGGTCGCTTCTTAGAGAACACTAGTACAGCTAATGCAGCTGTCGCAAAGCCAAAACTAACGAGACCTAGCTCTTTACTTCCAGTATTTGGTAGATATTGTGTATGAACTTCTTTTTTTCTATAGACAAGATAAACAACATCATCTTGTTCTAAATTCGACGGAAGTTCTCTATGAATAAGAGCTTTTTCAGCTTCTGTCAACTCTTGCTCCGCCAAATAGCGATAGTGTACCTGATTTAGCTCACAAACTTCATTAGCTGCTACTTGATCAAGCAAGAGATTGTTAGTACCAAAAAGCAAGGCCCCGATGACAGCAGAACCGACTCCAACAGAGAACTTTCTAATAGAATATTTTATAACCTTTTCAACTTGTTTCTTTTCCATTTTACGATTTCCTAATAGCATCTTGTGGGTATTGAGCACGCGCCCCTCCAATCAGTTTTGGACGACTAGCAAGTGCAGTTACGTGGGCTTGGCCGATTGATCTCAAAACTGGACGTATCGGCACTTGAACATGCTTGATATGCATCCCTATAGCTGTATCTCCAATATCGAGTCCTGCATCTGCCTTAATAAATTCGACCTCAACTGGGTCTTTCATATAGCGAAAGGCCGCCAATTGCCCTGATCCTCCAGCGTTCAGTGTCGGAAGAACACTAACAATCTCAAGATTGTATTTGATTGCAACCTCTTTTTCTACTACCAAGGCCCGATTGACATGTTCGCACCCTTGAACTGCTAGGTGGATTCCTCTAGCTGATAAGATTTCTAAGATCTTTTGAACAATTAATTCTCCAATTTCTTGACTAGATGCTTTCCCGATGTGTCCTCCTATAACCTCACTGGAAGATAAGCCCAAAACAAAGAGAGCCCCCTCATGGAGAGAAGCCTTTGCCAACACATCTTCTAGGATTTCCTCTACCTCTTTTTGTAAACGTCCTTGGTCCATACATTACCTCGCTTATTTCTTTCTATGATATCGTTTTTTCATTATTTTAGCAAGCTAAGTGACGTAATAGAAAGTATTTATCTATAGCACCTCAATTGAGTTTACAAAATTTATCGTATAGTCTAAACCTAATCAAATCCAAATCTAAAACGAAAAAACAGAGAATTCTATTTCTCTGTCTTTTTTCAAATACTTCAAACTTTTTGGAGTCCTTGAACGGCATCGTGATTGATGATGATTTGACCGTATTCTTGGAGAACTGAACGGCTGATATCACTATCATCTGCAAATTCACGCATGCGAGCCAATAACCAAGCTGGATAAAGACTTGGATGATCTTCTACATCAACCAAGACTGTTAGATAGTATTGGTCGTTCATTTTGTAAAGTTCTGAAGTCTCCATTAGGTAATCAACTGTTTTCGCAAAAGAAACCAAACTAGTTAAGTCGACAAAGCGTAGGATGTAGTATATATAAGGTTCTCTTTTCCCTTCATCCACCTCAGCAATTTCATCAATCGCCGCTTCTTCCTCTTTCTCAACCTGCTCTAGAGATTGGATAGCTTCAATGTCTTCTTTAGTTTTCTCTGCCATGGTTTTTTCCAATGTTTTCAAGAACTCATCTGGAGACATTTTTGCTAGTTCATCCATGTCGGGAAGGTCTGCCAAATCCTCAAAATCCAAATTTTGGTCAATCTTAGACTTGGTCACAAAGACATCGACCTTATCAGGTTTAGGTGTCACTCGGAAACTAAGCATACCTGTATCCAAAAAGCTGTCTGGCATTTCTAACTCATCCAAAATAGCATAGAAAAACTCTTCTGTTTTTTCTTGTGGAACGAGAAAGTCTGCGATTTCCATTCCACGATCCATCAAATCTTCTAAAGACATAGTAATTTTTAAAGTCGTATCACTGATTTGTTTCATTTTCATAGTTCGTAACCTCATACTTTCAGTTCTATCTATTATACAAGATTTAAATGATTTTATCAAAAGAATGGCGTTGGAATGTGATATAATACTAGTATCTATTTTAGAATGTAAGAAAGAAAGTTTCATGAAAAATATAAAAGTTAATGCTTTGGCTAGCTTGCTGGTCAATATTTTAAACATCGTTTTTCCCCTGATTACTAATCCCTATCTAACACGGATTCTTAGTAAATCAAATTACGGCTACTTTAACACAGCTAACACCTGGGCAAGCTTTGTCATTCCACTAGCTGCCTTTGGGATTTACAATTATGGGATTCGAGCAATTAGTAAAGTAAAGGATGACAAAAATAAGATTAATTATGTCTTTTCTAAGTTGTTCTATATTTCGCTCATTACTTCAGTTGTAACAACAGCTATCTATTTCCTCTTTATTTATTTTGATACTAGTATTGTCAATCTAAAAATTCTTTACTATATCCTTGGAATCCAAGCTCTCTTCCAATTTCTGAATATCGAATGGATGAATGAAGCCTATGAGAATTATTCTTTTATCCTTTATAAAACACTCGTGATTCGTATTGGAATGTTAGTCGCTATCTTCGCTTTCGTTAGGACACCTGATGATATTGTTCCTTATGCTACAATCATGAGTGCAACAACCATTATCAACTATCTACTCAGCTTCCTATGGATTAAACGAGAAGTTTCCTTTGTCAAGATCGAAGTTATTGAACTCATCAAAGCATCTAAGCCACTTCTGACCATGTTGCTTCTAGCAAATGCCAATATGCTCTACACTTTGCTAGACCGTATGTTCATCACCAAAGGACCTGATGAGAATTACATCTCCTACTACACTATTGCTTCAAGTATTGTTATGCTGATTGCTAGTGTCCTGAGTGGAGCTATCAATGTCAGCATTCCTCGACTTGGTTACTACTTAGGAAAAAAAGATTTTCATTCTTATAAGTATCTGGTCAACCAAGGTGCATCTCTCTTTTTCTTCCTCATGATTCCGACTAGTATCGGAATCATGGTTTTAGGAACCTATGCGACTGTTATTTACTCTTCTGAGAAATATATAGAAGCAGGAATTGTAACAAGCGTCTTTGCCTTTCGAACCATTATCTGGGCTATCGAATTAATCCTTGGAAAGCAAATTATCTTTATCAATGACCATGAAAACCGATTAACAGCTTTCTACTTTATGGGGGGCGGTGTCAATGTCATCCTAAACTCTCTACTCCTTTTCAACAACATCTTTACTCCTGCCTACTACATCGGGACAACGATTATTGCTGAGGCAATTGTGGTTCTACTTGAAATCCGCTTTATTCAGAAGCATAAACTCTTGGATTTGAAAGAAATTTTTGGAACATTAGCTCGCTACACAATTGTGTCACTAGGCTTTATTCCAATTTACTATATCTGTAAAATTCTCTTCCAAGTTCATTCATACACAGTGAATATGGCTATGCTCAGCATGGTGGCATCAACAATCGCCGGATGTGCAATCTATTATGCTTTCGCTCTCTTTGTAATTAAGGATAAAACCCTTCACTATGCACTAGATCTAGTTCGTGCAAAAATCAAACGAAGTTAACAAAACACCTATAAAGCTTAAGCTTTATAGGTGTTTTTATTGTAGAAAAAATTAATTAAAAATCAGTTAGAAACTTAATTCTATTCTTGGCTCGCTTGTGTTTTAGGTTCAGTAGACTAATTTTTTTCCTCAGATGTAACAGATAAGCTTTCTGTTTGTTGAGTTCTCTCAACTTCTGTTGTTTCGAAAATGTGCCCCTGACTTTTTGCCACAGTTTGTTCCTGAGTTGTTTCCTCGGTTGTAACAGTCGTCCAAATTCCATCTGCATTGAGCTTGTACCCGTCAGGACTTGTTCCATTTCTTAGGAGAGAACCATTTGTTTGGAAATAGTACCAGTTACCATTCAGTTGTTTCCAACCAGTTTCCATGGCACCACTTGCATTGAGGTAATAGCGTGCCCCATTTATCTCTTGAAGGCCTGTTTGCATGATACCATCCTTATCTAGATAGTACCAAAGTCCATTTTCTTTGAGCCAACCTGTCTTCATCGCTCCACTATTTGTAAAGAATCTGTATGAGTCATCGAACCACTTCCAGCCCGTTTGCATAGCTCCACTTGCATTTAGATAATAGCGAGTTCCTTCAATTTCTTGAAGGCCTGTTTGCATGATACCTTCTTTATCTAGATAGTACCAAAGTCCATTTTCTTTGAGCCAACCTGTTTTCATCGCTCCACTGCTTGTGAAGTAGCTATAATGATTATCAAACCATTTCCAACCTGTTTGCATGGCTCCACTTGCATTTAGATAATAACGAGTACCTTCGATCTCTTGAAGGCCTGTTAGCATGATTCCTTCTTTATCCAAGTAATACCAAGTATCTTTATCCTTGATCCAGCCTGTTTGCATTGCACCAGAACTTGCAAAATAGTTCCAATGCCCTTCAATCAAGGCCCAACCTGTTTGCATAACTCCCTTATTATCAAAGTAGTAGGTTACTCCATTGATTTCTTTTTTACCAACTATTTGTTTTCCTTCTTCATCAAAGTAGTACCAGTTTGATTCAATTTTTTTCCAACCAGATCCTGTCTCATCTGTCTCTAAAGCTCCACTACTTGCAAACAACAGCTTTTTACCATTAAAGACTTGTAAGCCAGTCAGCATTTTACCATCCTTATCAAAGAGGTATTTTTGACCACCAATTTCAGCTAGTTCATTGTAACGTCTTGCACCGTTTGACTGGATGTAGTACCAAGTATTATCATGATAGAACCAACCACCCTTCTGCATTTTACCATCATTGTTTAGATAGTAGTCATTAAATTTTGGTTCTCCATTCCATTCGTCAGTGATACGGAGCCAACGACCACTCTGCATTTGACCTTTTCCGTTAAAGAAATATGTAGCACCAGCAATATCTTGCCAACCAATAGCCATCTGACCATCTTTTAAACGATACTTCCAGTAACCATCTTCTTTATACCATTTCTCTTCAACAGTAGGAATATTCGGAAAATCTCCTGAAACATTTGTAAAGCCTTTATCACTAATATCAAATACAGTTGCATCCTGAGTTTTACTTGATGCATGAATCACTTGAATATTTTTCTTTTGGAGATAATCTCTCGTTGAAGCAACATTAATGTCGCCTCCAGTTGTTTGAATGACCATACTAGGAGAAAGGTGATCTATGAAACCAATTGTATTAGAAACCTTGGCATCGTAGTGGTGATTCCATTTCATCATATCTACTTTTCCAATAACAGGCCCTAATTTATCTTCAGCTCCCTCAGCATTATCCAAATCACCACCAAGATAAATTCTTTTTCCTGCTACAGTTACTACTGCAACAATTGAATTGGAATTATCATCAAGAACTCTTTTTAAGTTCCCATCAGAATCATATTCATTTTTATAATTATAAAGCTGAATATCCATGTCCCCAAATTTGAACTTGCTATCTTCATCTTTTATGTCTTGAATAAGTGTAACTCCCTTATTCTGTGCAGCACGAAGAGCATTATCATAATTGAAGAGGTTATCCCACAATCCCCAAGTACTTGTAATTCGTTGATCCGAATATTTTTTCAAATAGAATTTATCGACTTGATAGCGATTAAGAATTTCATCTGCTCCACCTATATGGTCGCTATGAACATGAGTTCCTAATATAAAATCTAATTTCTTGACACCTAATTGATCAAGGTGGCGAATCAACCGATCTTCCAAAACTTGATAATTGTTAATAGAGATTCCCCATCGATTAGGATAACGTGTATCCGTTCCATCCGGAAAATCATAATCCTCTCCCATATCAATCAAAGCATAGTGGCCATTACTTTCTAGTAAAATAGCATCACTTCCAGAGTTAGCTTTTGTATTGATAAAGTGGATACGATTCCCTGAACCTGTTGAAATAGTATCTGCATTCACTGTTTGTGCTTGAATTATTGATGCCGATAAGATCAAGGCACTAAGTAATATTGATTTTTTCATAGTTTTCATAAGGCATTCAACTTTCTCTTTTTTATATACTCTTTCATTAATCAATCCAATAATTGTTTTCATTCCCTGGTGTCTGTTGGTCAACAGGGGGTGGGGTCATATAATCTTCACCAAACTCATAGACAAGAATCTCATGGTATCTTCTTGGTACTTTTAGAATTAGATTTTCATACGGCATATCAATTGTATCATACAACCATTCTTTTTTAATACCAGCTGGATAGTAAGAGTCATAAGTTGAACAAACTAAGTCTGTAGAATTTTCAACACTGTATTTTAATGCAAGTTGTTCAAGTTTTTGATTCCACAATTGAGGAGAAGTAAATCTAAATATTGCTGATGCAATATAACGAGGAAGATTTTTAATTCCTCCATTTTCATATTTAATTCCCTTAAAGTTTAACGACGATAGACGAATTAATTGCTTATAGAGCTTCATTTTCTTACGATCTTGTTCGTCTGTAACAAGACCATCATACGGAAAGACATCTACACAAGTTCCAAGAACAACACTTGAATCTAAAAGATTCGAATCTCTCCGTGTTCGAATATCGTAAACTCGCATATAACTATATGGATATCCCTTGGTTTCTCTAAAAGAAATCAGCTTATAGTATGGGTGGTTATCATTTTTTAGAACTGCATATAACTTTTCAAATTCATCTCTAGCTAAAGAAATGTCTGTATCATCATCCCAAGGAATAAAACCTTTATGACGAACTGCACCTAATAAAGTGCCAAAATCGATAAAATATTTGATATCATGTTTTTCACAAACTTGGTGTAAGTATTCTAGAATTCCAAGCTCAATTTGCTTGATTTCTTCAAGGCTTAAGATTTTTTCAGACATTATTTATCGCTCCTAATCTCTACTTCTTTGTTTAAATAATAATCTATTGGTTTTCAGTAATCTTCCACAATTTGAAGTCATGATGCGAAACTTGTTGCTCAACTGGTGGTAACTGCATATAATTTCCATAATCTGAAGTTAAAACTTCATGATAATGTTTTGGAATCATAAATTTCTTACCTTCAAAGCTACCAGCTTCAACTTGTTCTAACCACTCACGTTTCCAAACGGGCTTATTCATATCTTTATAGACAACATAGTCCACCAATTCATAATCTTCTACTTTTCTAGATTTAGCCAATTCATCAATCTGGGAAACATACTTATTTGTGTTAGTGAAATAAAAGATAATAACAGAAATATAGCGGATAATTGAATTTACTACACTTTTAGTATTGGTAATTCCTTTAAAAGTGTAACAACTTAATTGACGCTTTTTAATAATCTTGGTCATCTTGTCCTTAAATGCCTGATCATCTTCATAACCATCTACGGGGAAAATATCAACATAAATCCCCATATCTGAATCAATTCGAACATCTTCTTCAACCAAATAGGTGTGATTGTCTTGAACTTTCATAAATGGATAGACATAATTGACATTATTTTTATAAGACATTAATTCATAGCGCTCGTCTGGATGTGCAATCATATAATCTTGCAGCTTTTCATAATCATCACGAAGCATACAAATATCCATGTCATCGTCCCAAGGAATAAAGCCTTTATGACGAACTGCACCAATTAAACTACCATAGGACAAGAAGTATTTGACACCAATTTTATGACACACTTCATGGATATACTCCATGATTCCTAACTCCATTTGTTGAATTTCAGAAATATCAGTTACTTCTTTGTAACGAATATTTTTTTCTTTTTCACAGATCATTAGACCATATCCCACAACTAACCAAAAAATGATGTTGATGAAGTTGGTTGAATACATAATTTGGCTCTCAAACAACTGACCAAATAAAATTCCAAAGAATAGAGTCATAATCAGTTTTTCAGTATTTTTCTTGGATTTAATCAAGTAAGAAACAAAGCGGAAACCTACATAAACAATGATAAGTATGAAAGAAAAGAGGCCCAAGAATCCGGAACTCACAAAAATGGTAACAAAGATATTGTGGAAATTACCTCCAATAAGTGAGTTTTTAATTTCAAATTTACTAAAATATTTTGTGTAATAATCTGATACGTTTCGAACACCATAACCAAATAGAGGTTTTGCACGTCCCATTTTGATTGCATTTTTCCAAATATATGTACGTCCACTTGGAGTTGTTTCAATCAAGTGAAGCTCCCCATTTTTCTTAGCAACATCCGAATCAGTTTCAGAATAAGATTCACCTTTATTTAAGTCAATTACAGTTGCCTTGGTCGCTGAAATATATACCGATGTTAAATAACTAATACCAATATTGCTACCTATTAATAAGATACTAGCTACTAGAAAAGTTAGCCATTTTTTGGCAAATTTTCCCCTAGCGACAAAAACACAATAGAATACTAGCATTAGAAGAACTGATAAAAGTGCGCCCCTACTCTGCATAGTTGCAAAATAAACTAACTGAATGATATTATTAATTTTAAAATAAACAGAGTATTTGCTTCCCTTATGTATTAAATACATAGCAAAAACTATACTAATGTATGAGAAAATCGCACTGGCGTTAGGGTTAACAAGTCCCCATAATCGGCCATTCATTACTCCGTAATAATAAGAGTTCTCTCCAATCTGAAATAGAATTAAAACTCTTGAAAGTAATAAAGCAAAAGCAAATATAGCCGAAGCAAATGAGACAATCTGTATGGTTCCTGCAATCATACCTAACAACTTCCTTAGCTGATTAGGTTTTACCATGGTAAATAATAAAACATAAGCCAGCATAAAGAAAATTTCAACCATATTTCCGAGCAGGTGTCCAGATCTATTAATGAGCGCTGATAAAAAGTGACTGCCCACTAAAAGACCAAATAGGGTAAGAAACTTCTTATCTATCTCTATTCGTTTCCAATTAAAAAATAAAGTTAAACAAATTGACAGAACAACAACTGCTGAAAGTCCCTTATAAATCGGATTGGTTACTTTATAAATTAGCGAACTCATACTTAAAATCGAAATGAAAATAAAAAGATAAGAAATCCACAGTTTTGATTTTTCAAAGCATTCATTCGTTTTTGAAAAATTCATCTTCAACTCCTTTAATAACATTATTTATTCAAGCCTACAATTTGTCTATAAATCCATGGAGAAATTCTTAGTGACAAAATGGCTATTTTCCGAAAACTAGTAAAATAAGGATCTCTCAATATTTGTGAGGTATGACTAACTATCCACTTTCTCAATTGAGTTTTCTCTTTTTTATATTCTGTCGAATCTGTGAAGATTATTTTATCGTAGACTGTAATATAAGACCAAGATTCTCTATTTACTAATTCGGGTTTTAATTGAGGGAAACATTGATAAACTTTAGGAATAATGATTTTATATACTTCTATAGTATCAAAAACATGATTATTCACAGATGTAGTTGCACTTCCCTCTCTATGATCATAATAGTATATTGGTTTATCTATAAAAACACTATTACATTTTGTTTCAAGCAAAACTTCTGTTAAGAATAGAGCATCTTCTGCTAAATGATAATCTGTACTAAATTTAAAATCTTCAATTAATTCCTTTTTAAATAATTTTGCAACAGGGAAAAAAGAAGTTCGAGCAGTCATCAATAGTTCTTTCATGGTTTGCTCAGCAGACCATACTGACTCTTGACCTGAAAAATCAGGCAAATCTGTCACTTGTCCATTTTTTACATGATGCAAACGAGCAACTGAGAAACCAACAGAAATATCTGTTCTTACTGCGCTTATCAAAGTTTCCAAATAATCTGGCGTAATAAAATCATCACTATCAACAAAAGTTATCCATTCTCCGGTTGAGTTTTGAATACCTACATTTCTAGCATTGGAGACTCCAGCATTCTCAAGATGAAAAACCTTGATATTCTCATTTTTAGAAGCCAGCTGATCACACAAGTCACCACTCTGGTCTGTCGAACCATCATTAATAAGAAGCAATTCAAAATTGGTATAAGTCTGCTTTAAAATCGACTCAACACATCGTTCAAGATAATTTTCTACGTTGTATACAGGAACAATGATACTAATTTTTTCTTGCATTGTATTCTCCCTTATATTCTGTATAGCTCTTATCCATATCTGCTATTACGGCATCGTGGTGAGGTACTTGCTTGTCTGCAGGCGGTGGTGTCATATAGTCACCAAAAACTGTGCTAAGATAAGCGTCATAACCAACCGGAATAGGCATTTCTGTTCCTTCGAAAGGTAGGAAGATGTTGTCTTCAAAGGCCTGAATTGGATACTTTTTCTTCATGTATCCTGGCCCTGAACATAATTCTGTAATGCCATCACTTTCGGCTGGTCCATACTTGGTCATTTCTTTCTCAGCCTTTTTCCAGATACGATAGCGAAGCGATTTAGGAGTCAACCCTAGTAAAATGGTACTACCCCACTTCATGATAGCTCCATGTTTTTCTGGAATGGTTTGTGCACAAAATAGAGAATAAATCAAAGCCCAGCGGACCTGTTTCTTACGCTCTGCTGGATTTTTAGGGTAATAGTCCAAGGGAAGAACATCCAAAGCCAAGCCGTGGGGAAGATCCAAATCTTGTTGATAAGGCTTGATACAAGTCGTCTCCTTATCACGAATGGTGATAAAGAGGTTACGGTCTACATAGTCTTTAGAACTCTTTGATAAGAAGTAACGCTCATCCGCATATTGAGGCCATAATTCTGCTAGTTTTTCATAGTCCTTTCGTGGCATAAAGAAGTCCAAATCATCATCCCAAGGGATGAAACCTTTATTTCGTAAAGCTCCAATTGCTCCTCCGCCACACAAATAACAGAGCAAGCCATGCTCTTTACAAAAGGCGACAAAATATTCAGCCATCTCTAAGCTACGGGCTTGAATTGCCTTTAAATCACTCATCTCATTCTCATCCTCTTCTATAGAATTACATCATTTCATTATACCATAAAAATGGTCAAAAAATCCATCTAACCATGTGAAAAATCAAAGCCTGAGACACCCATTTAGTTAGATGTCTCAAGCTTTGATTTTAATTAATTTTTTTATCTGAATCCCATTTGGGCTAGCTTATTCTGGTAGGCTTTTTGATCCACTCGAAGTGCTAGACCTCCATAAACATCATAGTCATCTACCCAGTCTCCAAGTTCCGGTACTGTTAGTCTTTCAATACCGTTCTGACCTCCTTCGAGGACGGATAAACCGTTGGTTAATAAGAAAGTATAAGGAAGGTTTGTCGATGTCATGGCGAATACTTTACCAAGTGCTTCTGAACCTGTGAAAAGTTTTGTAGGATCTTTAATTTGCTGTAAAACAGCAGTCATGACTTGTTGCTGTCTACGAGTACGGCCATAGTCCCCTTCATCATCATCGCGGAAACGTGCATAGTTGAGAAGAGTAGAACCATTCATTTGTTGTGTTCCGACTTTAATAGTTTGTGTTGGTGACTCGGTTTCTGTCGCATGCAAGTCATCACCGACTGTAGCTTCTGTAACTGGAACACCATTTAGAGTTGAAAATTGAGCATCAATAGTCACACCATCAGGGAAAAGGGTATCAATGGCAGTCGCAAAGGCTTGGAAATCTACAAGAGCATAGTATTTGATATCTAGGTTAAAATTATCTTTAAGGACCTTACGTACCATTTCAGCCCCTTGTTTTCCTTCTTGTTCCCCCAATTCGTAGGCTAAGTTCAACTTGTGGTCAGTTTGTTTTTGTCCGTTAATAACTTGGCTATAACCATCAATATAAACTAGGTTATCTCGCATAAAACTTACAAGCTTAAGTTTTTTATCTTTACCACTTACATTCAGAACCATAATAGAATCTGTCCGTGTTTCTGCACTATTCTGTCCAATACGGCCGTCTGTCCCTAAAATAAGAATATTGACACCATCTCTTGTATCCTGTCCATTGAAAACTTCAACTTGGGCAGCCTTGGCATCTTTCGACCCGCTTGAGCCATTCGGATTGGCTGACTGGAAACCTTTCAAGAACATGAAAATCATTCCTACTGCAGCACAAAGCAACAGCATTCCTAACCAAGCAAGTATGCGTTTAAAGCGAAAGACTCTTTTTTTCTTTGGTTTCTTCTGCTTAGGAATCTTAGCTTTTGGTTGCGGTAGACTAGTACGTCGACTAGCTCGACTGCGATTAGTATAACTTGGAAGCCCTGTGTTAGGTTCTGTATAGTCTTGGCTTTCTGCTTCTTCTACGACAACTGAACGAGCTTCTTGTTGACCATCCAGCTTAGCTTGTAAAAAAGCAAACTCTCTCTTTTCTTTATCATTTAGATAGTGGATGTTTTTTAATAGATAGTCGTAACGTAGTTTCTCATGGTGTGTCAGAGGATTTTCTCTAGTCATTCCTTCTCCTTCCCTTTATCCTGTATGGTGTAGATAGGGTAAGCTCCTAGTACTTTATAGTGGATCCCAATCGTTTCTAATTCTTTTTGAGCAAAATGGACCAATTCTTTATCAGTATAGTCCACATCAATGATAAAAAAGTACTCACCTAGTGCTGTTTTTAGGGGGCGACTCTCAATCTTAGTTAGGTCAATCCCGCGCCAAGCAAAGGTAGAAAGCGCCTTATATAAAGCTCCTGGAAGATTGTCTGGCAAGGTCAATGCTAGACTCATTTTCTTAGCATTTGCATTCAAGGGCATTTGCGGTTCCTTGGGACCTAACACCCAAAAGCGAGTGAAATTGGCTTCCATCTCTTGAATATCTTGAGCAATTAATTCCAAACCATATTCTCCAGCCGAACTTTTGGGGGCAATGGCCGCAAAAGGCTGATCTGGATGCTCGGAAACATAGCGCGCAGCGTAGGCTGTACTGGCAGTGACCTCCAGTTGAGCGTCTGGATAATGCTCATCGATAAATTTCTTTCCCTGCGCCAAAGCTTGTGGGTGAGAAAAGATTTTCTCAATTTTAACTTGCCCTGGCACTGCCATCAACTGTTGATGAATTGGCTGCACAATCTCCGCCACAGCCTGAATACGAGCTTGATGAAAAAGATAGTCCAAGGTTTCATGAACACTACCTTCAATGGAATTTTCAACTGGCACTACTGAATAGTCTACTAAGCCCTGTTCGAAAGCCTTGATAACGTCTGTAATATTTGAAAAAGACTCTAGTTCCTCATGAGGAAAAGCCGTTTGCACCACATGGTGCGAAAAAGATCCTTTGGGACCTAGATAGGCAATTTTCATCTCAGTTCCTCTATAATTTCATCTGGGTTTAAACTTGATACATCTACAATCTGACTAGCCACTTCCTCATACCAAGCCTGTCTTTCGTTAAAAATCACAGCCAAATCTTCCTTGCTATTCTTTAAAAATAGTGGGCGTTGATTATCCTCATCGGCTGAAATTCGCTGGTACAGGGTCTCAAAATCTGCTTTAAGGTAGATGTTGTCTGGATTTTGTTTGAGCAAGGCACGATTACGTGGAGAAATGACAATCCCTCCGCCTGTAGAAATAACTTTATCTGTCTTTAGCAAGTCAGCTAGGACTTCTTCTTCTAGTTGGCGGAAGGCAGCCTCTCCTTTTTCTTCAAAGAAACGAGCAATCGGCATCCCCAGTCGGCCTTCCAGCAAGGCATCCATATCTACGAAGTCAGAATCCAGCTGTCTAGCAATAGTAGTTTTTCCTGAACCCATAAAACCTAGTAAAACCTTAGCCATGAATCAAAGTCTCCAAATCATCAAAGAAGCTTGGGTAGCTTGTGTTAATAGCTTCAGCTCGATCCAATTCAACTTCTCCATCTGCAACCAAGAGAGCTGCAATGGCTGTCATCATGCCGATTCGATGGTCTCCAAAGGTGTTGACTTTGGCTCCATAGAGGGTAGATTTCCCTTTGATAATCATGCCGTCTGCTGTAGGAGTAATAGTTGCTCCCATGCTATTTAAAGCATCTGCGACAACTTGAATGCGATCCGTTTCTTTAACCTTGAGTTCTTCTGCATCTTTGATAACTGTTTGACCTTGAGCTTGGGTAGCAAGGAGCGCGATAATCGGCAATTCATCAATTAAACGTGGAATCAAGGCTCCGCCAATCTCTGTTCCCTTCAAATCTGAAGTTTCAACAGTCAAGGTTGCAGATTTGGCAATTGGATCCATATCAGTAATCTCTAATTTCCCGCCCATAGCACGGATAACATCGATAACACCTGTACGTGTTTCATTAATACCGACATTCTTAAGTACCACTCGAGAATTTGGCACAATCAAACCTGCTACCAACCAAAAGGCTGCACTAGAAATATCTCCTGGCACGACAACCGTTTGTCCACTAAGTTTCTGTGGTCCTTGAACAGTGATTTTCTTTCCATCGACACTTAACTCCCCACCAAATTGACGTAACATATCTTCCGTGTGGTTACGAGTGCACTCCTTTTCAATGATGACTGACTGACCTTGAACCTGCAAAGCTGCAAAAATCAAGGCAGACTTGACTTGGGCAGAAGCGATTGGCAATTCGTATTGAATAGGTCTTAAGTTTTTCGTTCCCTTTAAGTGCAACGGTGGCAAGTCTCGCTCTGTATGACCAGAAATACTAACTCCCATCTTTTTCAAGGGAAGAGTTACACGATCCATAGGGCGCTTGGAAAGACTATCGTCTCCAAACATCTCTACTTCAAAGTCTGCACCAGCAAGGACACCTGAAATTAAACGAATAGAGGTCCCAGAATTTCCCATATCTAGAGCATTCTGAGGAGCTTTCAAACCATCCATCCCAACACCTTGAATGGTAATGACACCGTCCTTGTCCTCAATCTCAACGCCGAAGTCACGAAATACCTGCATGGTTGACAAGACATCTTCACCACGCAAGATATCATAAACTTTAGTCTCACCCTCAGCCAAGCTTCCAAAAATGATAGAGCGATGACTGATGGACTTATCCCCAGGTACGCGAATACTACCATTTAACTGCTTAATGTTTGTTTTTAATTTCATACCGGCCCTCATACTGACAATACTTTTTCTTATTTTATCATAAAAAGTCAGAAATTTCTTAAAAATTCCTGACTTTATGAGGTAAATTCTTATTTTAAAAGTTCTGAAATTGGTTCAAAGACAATTTTTTCAATATCAGAAAGATAGATAGAAAGTTGTTGCTGTTTGGCAAAGAATTCTGACAAGAGAGAGTTACCTTGAATCTGCTTGCCAAAACTTTCCATTTTTTCTTGGAAAGAAGCATCTGGAATTTGACCAGTTTGTGCCATGATTTGGATTTCATGTTGAAAAACAATATAATCTGCAAAAATTTTGCTTGCTTCTGCATCCGCTTGGATGGCATCTCTAGCTTCTTTAACTGCCTTGTATTCAGGCAATTCGCGTAGTCCACGACTTAGTGCATTTGCACTGTCATAAATATTTGACATAATTGTCCTCCTTATTTAATAACGACTGTGTAGTCTGTATTTTCTGTAATGACTTGCTCAGCACGTTTTAAATCCTGAGCATTCTTAAAGGAAATTTGCAGAATCCCGTGAACATCCTCACGGTTTTCCTCATTGATATGGATATTGACCAAAGAAGTTCCACGTAGCAATTCCAAGATGCGTAAAATAACATCTTCCTCATCGGGAACGTCTACATAAAGGTCAAATGAGCTATCTACTCCTCCGCGTTTATGGATTTCCATAGCCTGACGTTGCTCACGCGCTTGATTGAAAAATCTCCATATTTGGTTTTCATCACCCTTACTGATAGCTTGTCCAATCTCGTCCAAACGGCCCTTGAAATCCTCGATGCGTTCAATAATAGTCTCTCTATTTGATAAGAGGATAGAAGTCCACATACCAGGCTCACTTTCGGCAATCCGAGTCATATCTCGAAATCCACCGGCCGCAAAGCGTCGCGCCATTTCATGCTCTTCAGCATAACTTGCAGTTTGTTCCATCAGACCTGATGCTAAGATATGCGGAAAATGGCTAATCTGAGAAGTCACTCGGTCATGCTCTTCAGCATCAATTTCAATGAAACGAGCATGAAGACCTGACAGCAAGTCTCTCATTTCTTCGAGCGTAGCCGGAGTTGTCAGACTAGATGGCGTGAAGATATAATAGGCGTTTTCAAAAAGATTAACATCTGCAGAGGCCGCTCCTGTCTTATGGCTCCCTGCCATAGGATGGGCCCCCACAAAGCGAACAGACTTATCAGCAAAACATTTTTCAGCTGTAGCCACGATAGCTGACTTGGTCGATCCAGCATCAGAAATAATGACACCTTCTTTCAAGTCCAAGTTGCCCAATTCCTTAATAAAGGCAATAGTTTGCTTGATTGGCAGGCTAAGAATGATGACGTCTGCAAGTGGAGCAAAACTGGCAAAATCATCCGTCGCTCGGTCAATCATTCCTCTCTCCAAGGCAATATCTCTAGACGCTTGACTACGATTATATCCTAAAATTTCATAATCAGGATGATCCCGCTTGATTCCGAGTGCCATGGAAGCACCAATCAAACCTAGTCCTGCAATATAGATGATTTTTGCCATAAGAACTCCTTAATAATTCTTTGTATACTCCCGATGTTTTGCAACAGCTTCTTTTAATTCTTCCAGATTATCAGAGGAGAATTTCTCAAGGATTTCTTGAGCCAAAACCGTTGCTACGACTGCCTCCATAACGACACCTGCTGCTGGAAGAGCAGTAGGATCACTTCTCTCTACTGTTGCTTTATAAGGCTCATGAGTTTCAATATCGACACTCATCAATGGTTTATATAGGGTTGGAATGGGTTTCATAACACCTCGAACGACAATGGGCTGACCATTGGTCATACCACCTTCGAAACCACCGAGATTATTGGTCCGACGGGTATACCCATCTTCTGATGACCAGAGGATTTCATCCATGACTTGGCTACCCTTAAGATGGCCTGCTTTAAAACCAAGACCAAACTCCACACCCTTAAAGGCATTGATAGAAACAACAGCATGAGCTAGCCTTGCATCTAGTTTACGATCCCATTGGACATAAGAACCAAGACCAACCGGAACACCTCCGACAACTGTTTCCACAACACCTCCGATGGTATCCCCATCTCGCTTAATCTGGTCAATATAGTCCTTAATCTCCTGCTCACGTTCTTGGTTGACAATAGAAACTTCAGACTGGGCAGCCAGGTTCTTAATCTCTGAGACTGTTAAGTTTTCTGGAACATTGATTTCCTTACCACCGAAGATAACAACATGGTTAGCAATTTCGATTTCAAGCTCAGCTAAAAGCCGCTTGGCTACTGCTCCAACTGCAACCCGCATAGTTGTTTCACGGGCAGATGAACGTTCCAAAGAATTTCGCAAATCATCAAAACGGTATTTAATCCCGCCAACTAAATCTGCGTGACCTGGGCGAGGATGAGTGATTTTTCGTTTACTTTTGAGTTTGTCTTCAATATCCTCGGCAGACATGATATCCAGCCATTTTTGGTGGTCTTTGTTAATGACATCCATGGTAATAGGAGCACCTGTCGTATTACCATGACGAACTCCAGAAGTGAAGACAACCTGATCACTCTCGATTTTCATGCGTCCACCACGACCGTAACCGCCTTGGCGACGTTTGAGATCCTCATTGATATCTTCTGCAGTCAAAGGCAGTCCTGCTGGAATTCCTTCAATAATTGCTGTCAGACGAGGACCATGTGATTCTCCTGCTGTTAAATATCTCATACATTCTCCTTATTTTACTAAGTAATCTTTCATTTCTTCGAGAGAAACTGGGTGAATGGTCGCTGAACCAAGTTCTGGTACCAAGACTAACTTCATGGTATTGCCACGCGCTTTTTTATCATGAGTCAAAGCCTGATAGAGCTTGTCAACATCCCAGTTTTCATAATCAACAGGAAGGCCAAACTTCTGACACATCTCTCGGATGGACTGAGTTATTCCCACTGGCATGAGGCCTTTTTCTTCTGCTACCTTAGAGACCTGAACCATTCCCATAGCTACTGCCTCACCGTGCATGACTTTTCCGTAACCAGCAGTTGCTTCAATAGCATGGCCGATTGTATGACCAAAGTTGAGATACAGACGAATGCCATTGTCCAATTCATCCTCAACTACCATCTTTCGCTTGACCTGGCAAGAATGCTCAATCAAACTTTCTGAATGCTCCAAAATACTCTCTACAGAACCATCCATTTCAGATAATAAGTCCCAGAGTTCTGGATCTTCGATGAGGCCATACTTGATGACTTCACCCATTCCTTCAATCAACTCTCTCTTCCCTAAGGTTTCAAGAACGTTTGGGTCAATCAAAACACCATCTGGCTGGGCAAAAGTTCCCACCATATTCTTGGCAAAAGGAGTATTCACTCCTGTCTTACCCCCGATTGAAGAGTCAACTTGAGCTGTCAAGCTAGTCGGAATTTGAACAAAGTGAATACCTCGCATATAGGTTGAGGCTACAAAGCCAGCCAAATCACCAACTACACCACCACCTAAAGCTACGATTCCGTCACTGCGAGTCAAGTCTTGCTTAACTAGAAATTCATAAGCCTTTTGAACCGTAGTTAGATTTTTTCGCTCTTCACCCTCTAGAAAGTCAAAAACTGCCACTTGAAAACCAGCATCCTCTAAGCTCAATTTTACTTTTTCTGCATAGAGAGAAGCCACACGGTTATCCGTTATGATAACAATTTTTTGTGGTTGCCAAAGTTCGCGCAACCATTTTCCTGCTTGAGACAAGCATCCTTTTTCAATCTGAATATCGTAAGGATGATGTGGAAGGTCTATTCTAATTTTCATAGCAGGTCTCCTTTTTCTTTATTGGTACTTTTGTGTTAATAATTCCCAGATTTGATCGGTTGGCATTTCCTTGCCTGTCCATAACTCAAAAGCTTCAGCAGCTTGGTAAAGCAGCATGCCAAGGCCATTGATAGATTGATTTCCCTGGTTTCTTGCCCATTTTAAAAACGGTGTTTCAAAGGGTTGATAAATCACATCTGCTACCAAGAGCTTATCTGGTAAAACGATGCTGGTCGGGATCGGCTGAGAGGATCCATCCATGCCCACACTCGTAGCATTTACTAAGAGGTCGGCTTGACTGATGCTGTTTTGAAGTTCCTGAACATCCTCTAAGGCAAATAAATCTACTCTAAATCCAGTCGCTTTCTGTAATTTTTCCAAGTAAGGTCTTGTTTTTTCTATGGATGACGAACGAACAAAGACAGAAATCTGACTCACTCCATCCAAGATTGCCTGTGCCAAAATTGCCTTGGCTGCACCGCCTGCTCCTAACAAAACCAGTCTTTTCCTTGATATTTTAAAAGAAGGCAAGCTCTTAAAGAATCCCTTGCCATCTGTGTTATATCCAATTAATGTTCCTTCTCGATTCACAACTGTATTAACTGCACCAATTAAACAAGCCTCTGCGCTCAACTGGTCCAGATAAGGAAGCACTTGTTCCTTGTAAGGCATGGAAAGATTGATTCCATACATCTGGTAGCGACGAATATTAGCAACTGTTTCTGCTAGTTCAGCCGCATCTACTTCCCAAGCAAGATAAACACCATTGGTATTGGTTGCTTCAAAAGCGCTATTGTGAATAAAGGGAGAAATGGAGTGTTTGATAGGATTTGCGACTACAGCTGCTAAACGTGTGTAGCCATCAATCTTCATTTAGAAGCTCCCTAATTTTTTTCATGCTAGATAGTGAAATTTGTCCTGGAGCACTAGCTTCATCTAGACTTGCAAAAGACCAACTAGAACCAGTCACATCTGAAGTAATACGAGAGACCTTACCCACTTTTCCCATAGAAATCGTTACATATTCTTGTTCAGGATTCAGTGTTTTAAAGCCACGTGTAAAGTTCATCAAATCCAACACATCCTGTTCTGTATTAGCCATAACAGCTATTTTTACAACTTTAGGATTTAAACTTGTTAACTCAGACAAGATTTCCATTAGATTTTCAGGTGTCTCTTGGAAGTTATGGTAGCTTAAGACGAGATTTGGAAAGTCCAACATCTGATCAAAAACATCCTTGTAGCTAAAATACTCAAAATCAATATAATCTGGTTGATAAAGCTGTGCCACTTCCTTGATAATTTGAACATACTCTTCTGAAGAGAGCTCAATTTGACCACCCTCAGAACGAGTACGTAAAGTGAAAACAAGCTCACGACCTGCAAATTTTTCAAAAATAGCTGGCGCTACCTGCAAGATAGCTTCCTTGGGTAAGAAGTCTGCTCTCCACTCAATGATATCTGCATCATGATACCGCATAACATCAATAGCCTGAGCCTCTTCTATACTTCTTGGCATGACAGAAACAATTAATTTCATTTACTAACCTTCATGGTAATCACTTTGAGGTAATTACTACTTTCATCTTTTTCATTGTAGACAAAGTCTGCTGGAAGTCCATATTTATGAAGGACCTGATACTTTCTACCTGCAAATCCTTTGTCGATTTGTTCTGTGAATTTTTGACGGGAAACATTAGCCGCATTGGTACTAGCAATAATGATTCCACCTGGGTTTAAAATCTCTAGGCTTTGGGAAATCAACTTATGATAATCCTTAGCTACAGAGAATGTTTGTTTTTTATTTCGGGCAAAGCTAGGCGGATCCAGAACAATCACGTCATAGCTTAAACCTTTTCTTTTAGCATATTTAAAATATTCAAAGACATCCATGACAAGCAGTCGATGATTGTCTAGACTCAAACCATTGGCATGAAAATGAGCTTCTGATAGTTCTCTTGAACGTTTGGCTAGGTCTACAGAGGTTGTTTCACTAGCTCCTCCCATAGCTGCAGCGACTGAGAAGGCCGCTGTGTAGGAAAACATATTGAGTAAGGATTTTCCCATAGCCAGACCATCAACCAAACTCCCACGAACTTCATGCTGATCCAAGAAAATTCCTGTCATAAGGCCGTCATTCATAAAGACTTGGTACAAGACTCCATTCTCGAGAACAGTGAAATATTCAGCTGCTTCTTGACCATAGATATGGGCAGACTCATAGTCTAGACCTTTAAAGCGAATCTTTTCATAGGCACCTAAGACTTCCGGGAATACCTGAGAGAAGGCTGCAATAATCTCTTGGCGAATTCCATAGATATAGGAGTTGTACCAAGAGAAAACAACATAATCTCCATAGAGATCCAGCGTCATTCCACCAAAACCATCACCTTCTTGATTAAACAAACGAAAGGCAGTTGTCAACTCATTTTGATAGTAGGAAGAGCGTTTTTGTTTGGCTTGCTTAAACAAACTTTCAAAGAAGGTTTGTTTAAAAGGAATGTTCTGGTTGGTTACAAACCAACCAATTCCCTTATTTTGACGAGATAAATAAGCCTTTCCTATAAACTCATTGCTTTGGCTGAAAAGTTCAACTTCCTGATCAGTTTCAGATAAGTCTGGAAAATCAACTTCTTCCAAAAGAACCTGACCTTTGCGGAGCTTTTTTTCGACACGCCGACTGACGAATACTTTATTCATAGATACAATTATATCAAATTTGTTGAAAATTCACAAAATAGAAAGTGATTTCTCCATTGATGTCATAGGAACTATCCAAGCTTTTCGTTTCTGCTTGATGATTTCTAAATGAGAAGGGTCATTTGTGTTGCGAAATTTCATTCTATTACCGTAAAAATAGACATTCACATCCTGAGGTCTATTTTTGTAGCGCAAACGTTTGCGCATTTGCTTGCTTTGTGGTAAAATGATTCTCAAATTGTTAAGTATGAGGACTATCTATGAAAAATCAAACCCTAATGCAGTATTTTGAGTGGTACCTTCCCCACGATGGACAACACTGGACGCGACTTACCGATGATGCTGAGCACCTTGCAAATCTAGGAATTAGCCACGTCTGGATGCCACCTGCCTTTAAAGCTACCAACGAAAAAGATGTCGGTTATGGTGTCTATGACCTTTTTGACCTCGGTGAATTTGACCAAAAAGGAACTATCCGTACCAAGTACGGCTTTAAAGAAGACTATTTTCAAGCTATTCAAACACTGAAATCTCATGGAATCCAACCGATGGCCGACATCGTCTTGAACCACAAGGCAGCTGCCGATCATTTAGAATCCTTTCAAGTTATCGAAGTGGATCCAGAAGACCGCACAATCGAACTAGGAGAACCTTTTACCATCAATGGTTGGACAAACTTTACTTTTGATGGAAGACAAAACACCTACAATGATTTCCACTGGCACTGGTACCATTTCACTGGAACTGACTATGATGCCAAAAGACGGAAGTCTGGTATTTACCTTATCCAGGGAGATAATAAGGGGTGGGCCCACGAGGAATTAGTCGATAACGAAAATGGTAACTATGACTATCTCATGTATGCGGACTTAGATTTTAAGCATCCAGAAGTCATAAAAAATATCTACGATTGGGCTGATTGGTTCATGGAAACGACTGGCGTAGCTGGTTTTCGTTTAGATGCAGTCAAGCATATCGACTCCTTCTTTATGCGTAATTTCATTCGTGACATCAAAGAGAAATATGGACAAGACTTTTATGTCTTTGGAGAATTCTGGAATCCAGATAAGGATGCCAACCTAGAATACCTTGACAAAATCGAAGAACGCTTCGACCTAGTCGATGTCCGACTCCATATGAATCTCTTTGAAGCAAGCCAAGCTGGTGCAGACTACGATTTGCGTACCATCTTTAATGATAGTCTGGTTCAAATCAAACCAGATAAGGCTGTAACCTTTGTCGAAAACCATGATACTCAACGAGGACAAGCTTTAGAATCTACTGTAGAAGAATGGTTTAAACCAGCAGCCTATGCTCTCATCCTCCTACGTGAACAAGGTCTTCCATGTGTCTTTTACGGAGATTACTACGGTATCTCTGGTCAATATGCTCAGCAAGATTTTAAAGAAGTTCTTGACCATCTGCTAGCTATCCGAAAAGATTTGGCTTATGGAGAGCAGACGGACTACTTTGATGATCCTAATTGTATCGGTTGGGTTCGTTCTAGAGCTGACAACCAATCGCCTCTTGCCATTCTTATCTCAAACGCTCAAGAGAATTACAAAACCATGTTTGTAGGTCCAGAATGGGCTGATTATACTTTTGTTGATTTACTTGGCAACCATTCAGACCAAGTGACTATTAATGCTGAAGGATATGGTGATTTCCCAGTTTCTGAACGTTCTGTAAGTGTTTGGGGACTTACTTATTAAGAACACAAAAAAACTTGCCATGGGCAAGTTTTTTTATTGCTAAATATTATTCTTTCCAAAGATCCATAGCATTTTTAAAATCAGATGAAACCTGAACATTTTGAGGGTTTGTTGCCTCTCTCTCTTGACGTTTCGCTTCTACCTGGGCTACACTCCTAATCCCTTCATGACGCCAGTTTCGTAGGATAGCTTGGATATATTTCCAATTTGGTTTTCCATTCAAAACAGCTTCTCGTAAGGCTTCCTTTATCAAATCCGCACTAGTTCCGTCTTCTTTCAAGCTCTTTTCCAAGTCTTCAATTTCAAATGGGCTCAATAGACGACCTAGCTCCTGTTGGAAAGTATCTACCAAGCTCTTTAAATCATTTGGAGCAGATTGCACCTGGTTGGGAGCTTGTTTTTCAAAAAGTTGGTCTAGGCGCTCCAAGGCAAGAGTTGCATCGAAGATTACTTCTATTTCGCCATTAAGTTCAATGGTTCGGTATTGAAGCAACCCTTTCTCAGTCAATCGTGAAATAGTCTGATTGACTTCAGTGACATTTTTGCCGATTTTTTCAGCAATCTGACTTGGAGACAATTCACCTAAAGCCGTTGTATTCTGTAGGTAAAAGAATTGCCAAACCAAGAAATCATCGCTTGACGAAAACAGTTGATTGTAATGTAAGAGCAGGTCACTCGGTAACACTAAGTTTCCTGATTTGAAAGCATCTAAATATGTCATAATTCCTCTTATAAATATCCAAAATGAGACACATCATCTTCCGCACTCTTCCACTCAAACGGCGTTTCTTGGTAAACTGCATAATTTACCCAGTTACTAAAGAAGAGAGCTGCAGATGAACTCCAACGCATACATGGGAGTTCATGAATGTCATCATTTTTGAAATAATTTTCTGGTATATGTGGATCTAAACCAGCATCTAGATCTCTAAAATATTCCTTTGCAAGCGTATCGCGATCATACTCTAAATGCCCAAAGCTATAGACTTCTCTCAAATCTCGACTCGCAAGGATAGAGATTCCTACCTCTTTTCCTGATGCTAAAATCTCTAGATTTGTTTTATTCAGGATATCTTCTTTGTGGACTTCTGTATGGCGAGAATGAGGGGATACATATAAATCATCAAATCCTCTCAATAGGAGATGACCTTCTTTCAAAACATCTTGAGGATAAATCCCAGAAAGCTTCTGGTCCATCTGGTATTTATCTACGCCATAGCGATAGTATAGACCTGCCTGTGCTCCCCAACAAATATGCAGGGTTGAAAAGACATGAGTCTTAGACCAATCGATAACTTGGGTAAACTCTTGCCAATAGTCAACATCCTCAAATGGAAGGTGCTCAACTGGAGCTCCTGTGATAATCAAGCCATCGAAATAATCATCTTTGACTTCCGAGAAGGTCTTATAAAAAGTCTCCATATGCTCTGAGCGAGTTGTTTTTGATTGGTGACTTTCCATATATAAGAAATCAATATCTAATTGCAGAGGAGTATTGGCCAAATGTCTTAAGAGCTGAGTTTCTGTTACAATTTTTTGCGGCATCAGATTTAAAATAAGAATTTTCAAGGGTCGGATATCCTGATGAGCCGCCCGTTGATCATCCATGACGAAAATATTTTCTGTTTGTAAAATCTCAACTGCTGGTAATTTTTTATCAATTCGAATCGGCATGGAAATCTCCTAACTGTATCATACTGGACTCAAGTAACCTGACTGTCATCAAATGGAAAAATCCAGCAGATGACACTTCTTCCCTTTATTATACTGTAAGAAGATATAGTTTTCAATTATAGTTTTTCTCTAACTAGATATAGCCTTTTTTTATATCATCATTAAGAGAAAACAGCCCTAGGGACTGTTTTTCATTAATAATGCATCAAAACTTTATAATCGTAATCTCCGATTGCCTCACGACCTTTTAGCTCATCAAGCTCAATCAAGAAGGCACAACCAGCTACGACACCTCCTAATTTCTCAATCATTTCGATTGTAGCCTTAACAGTACCACCTGTTGCCAAGAGGTCATCTACAATAAGAACACGTTGACCTGGTTTGATAGCATCTGCGTGCATGGTCAAAGTATCAACACCATATTCTTTTTCGTAGTCAGCTGAAATCACTTCGCGTGGCAATTTCCCTGGTTTACGAACAGGTGCAAAACCAATTCCCAACTCAAAAGCAACTGGACATCCAACGATAAATCCACGCGCTTCTGGCCCCACGATCATATCGATCTTTTTGTCAGTAGCATATTGAACAATTTCACGAACAGCGTAGCTGTAGGCATTGCCGTTAGCCATCAAAGGGCTGATATCACGGAATGTAATTCCTTCTTGTGGATAATTTTCAATACTTGCAATGTAATCTTTTAAGTTCATAGCGTTTCTTTCTTTTAAAGTTTTTACTCCCTATTATACCATAATTCCTAGAAAAGCAAAATAGAAAGAAGCCTTGAAACTTGGTACAAGACTTCTCATTTTTTCTTCAATTGTTGCTAGCATTCGCTGAATGAAGTACTTACTTCTTTTTGCTTTTAGTGCTTTGATTTCGCTCGCGATTTTGTTGGATGCGCCACTCTCGCTCAAAGTAAGACATGGTTTCAAATACTCTCTTTGGTAAGCCAACATCCAGCAAATAGATTGGGATTTTCAAAACGTTAGAATGTTTTGAACTTGTAAATCTACTTCGAAGACGATTCCAGAAAGAGTTGGATTTTAAAAGTTCCTTGTCATAAAACCGAACCTCAATCAAATAAAAATCCCTTGCATTTCTACTACCCTTAATTCTCGTGAGAGCAAACTGTTCTACCTGTCCCCAGGAATAAAACTCCCAGTCTTTCTTTGGATATGGTTTATAGGAAAATCCTTGAGCTGTACATTTTAAATACTCTTTATCAGAAAAAAGCAGTCGCAAACGTTGATACAAAATGAAACCAACGATGAGGATTAAGAAACCAATAAAGAGGATTAAGGCCACCAATCCCGCAGGTGGTTCTTCAGGATAGCTCAGCAAAAACGAAAAGATCCAAAGTAGAAGAGCCAATTCTAGTAGATAAAGAATAAGGCTCAAAACAATTTTCTTACTACTCCATTTAATAATTGTTTCTTCCATTATACTAACTCACTTAAATATTCATAGCGTTCATATTTTTCCAGCAAGTCTTCATTTTTCTCATCCAGCTCTTTTTGAAGGGTAGCTAGTTTCCCAAAGTCAGAACCATTTGCTAGCATTTCTTCCTCTATAGAAGAGATGCGGTTTTCCAAGGCTTCGATGTCACCTTCAATACTTGCCCACTCCTGCTTTTCTTGGTAGGTCATCCGTTTCTTCTCTTCACGGACTTTAACGACTTTTTCCTTCTCAACTTTTTGACTTTGTGTTAAGGCTTCTGCTTCAAAGGCCTTTTCATCTAGATAATCTGTATAATTGCCAAAGAAAGGACGGATGGTCCCATCCTCAAAAGCAAGAATCTTAGTTGCTACCTTATCAAGGAAATAGCGATCGTGACTAACGGTCAAGACTGGTCCTGCAAAACCTTGTAAGAAATTTTCTAGAACTGTTAAGGTCGCAATGTCTAGGTCATTGGTCGGTTCGTCCAAGAGAAGCACATTGGGTTTTTCAAGGAGTAGTTTGAGGAGGTAAAGACGTTTCTTCTCTCCACCTGATAGCTTCTCAATTAAGGTGCCATGAGTTGAACGAGGAAAAAGAAATTGTTCTAGTAATTCTGCAATGGATGTCGTAGTTCCACCGCTAGTTTTAACCTCTTCTGCCACTTCCTGCAGGTAATTGATAACCCGCTTACTCTCATCCAAACCTTCAATTTGTTGAGAGAAATAAGCGATACGAACTGTTTCACCGATGATAACTTGTCCTTCAGTAGCTTCAAGTCTTCCTGCAATAAGGTTAAGAAGGGTTGACTTCCCAACACCATTGTCCCCGACGATTCCGATACGGTCTTTGGCTTGTACCAAAAGATTAAAATGTTTCAGAATCGGTTTATCGTCATAGGCAAAGGAAACATCCTTAAACTCGATAACTTTTTTACCGATACGGCTAGTTTCAAAATTCATGCTCAAGTCTGTCTCAACGATAGTATCTGAAACTTCCTTTTTCAAGTCATGGAATCGATTGATACGAGCTTGTTGCTTGGTCGCACGAGCTTGAGGTTGCCGTCTCATCCAAGCTAATTCTTGTTTGTAAAGTTGTTCCTTTTTGTGAAGAAGAGCGGCGTCACGCTCATCCTGTTCAGCCTTGAGACGGACATAATCTTGGTAATTCCCCTGATACTCGGTCAATCCACCTCTATCCAATTCAAAAATTCGCGTAGAAAGAGCATCCAGGAAATAACGATCGTGGGTGATGAAGAGGACGGTCTTCTTGGAATTCTTCAAGAAAAGTGTCAGCCATTCAATGGTCGCAATGTCCAGATGGTTGGTTGGCTCATCAAGAAGCAAGAGGTCATGATTTCCTAAAAGCACTTGCGCCAATTGAACCCGTCTACGAAGACCACCTGACAAAGCCCCAACAGGAGTCGATAATTCTTGAATGCCTAGTTTACTGAGAACAGTCTTGACCTGACTTTCGATTTCCCATGCTTGGAGAGAATCCATCTCCGCCATGACCCGTTCTAGACGCGCCTGCTTGTCCTCACTGTAGTTGAGCATAAGCAGTTCATACTCCCGAATCAACTGAATTTCTTTCAAATCACTGGATAAAACAGTATCCAAGACAGTCTTACTATCATCAAAATCGGGATTTTGAGTCAGGTAGCCAATCTTGTAATCACTCTTTGCTGAAAAAGGGCTAATATCGCCATCAAAACCTGAAACACCTGAAAGCACATCTAGAAGGGTCGTTTTCCCAGTTCCGTTGACACCGATAAGACCGATTCTATCCAAGTCATGGATAATAAAGGAAATATCCTTAAAAACAGTCTTATCACCAACGGATTTACTTAGTTTTTCAACGATAAAATCACTCATTTTCTCTCCCTTAAGTATGCATGAATGGCTTCCACTTCATTATCTAGATTACCATCCACAATAGCGTACTCAATTTCCTCTAAAACATCTCCTAATTCTGGACCTGGATGATAGCCATATTCCTTGATGAGAATGCCACCATTAATTTGCATCTCTTTCTTATCATGAATAGTCAAGCTCTCGTAGGTTTCTGTGATTGCTTGTGGGTTGACTTCCTTCCCTTGAGCTCTGCGAAGATTTTCAGTCTGTAGAAGGGAATCCAAGTCAAAGCAGTAACAATCGCGTTTACTTAATTTACCCTCTTCACGCAATTCCAAAATAGTTAGTAAATCCTGTACTTTCCTAGCAAACTGACGTGAAGTCTTCCAATGTTTCAAAAATTGTTGAGCATCTTCCACTTCTAAAACCCATAAAAGTGCTGCCCAAGCTTGCTCAGAAGATTCAAAAGTAAAATCTTTTTCTAAATCAAACAAAGACTGGAGTTTCTCCTGACTGCCTACCATATCTGGAAGATAATCATAAGCTTGACTCTCAATCATAGATGATAAACCTAGTCGCCAATAGGGAGCCAGTAAAAGCTTATCAAACTCGACAAAGGTGCGCTCCACAGAGATTTTATCTAAGAGTGGCGTTAAGTCCTTCATAGCTTCAAACGTTTCTTGCTCGAGTTCAAAACCAAGACTAGCTTGGAAACGAAAGCCACGCATGATGCGTAGAGCGTCTTCATTGAAACGTTCACTAGCTACACCGACAGCTCGCAGGACTTGATTTTCTAAATCTTTGAGACCATCAAATAAATCGACGATTTCCCCAGACTCATCCAAGGCAAAGGCATTGACTGTGAAATCTCGGCGTTTGAGATCTTCTTCGAGTGAACGAACAAAAGAAACAGAACTTGGTCTCCGATAGTCTACATAGACATCCTCTGTTCGAAAAGTGGTTACTTCGTACTCTTCATCTCCATCTAAAACCAAAACGGTCCCATGCTCAATGCCGATATCAGCTGTGCGTGGAAAAATCTGCTTAGTCTCTTCAGGATAAGATGAAGTCGCGATATCCACATCATGGATGGGGCGATTGAGTAGGGCATCCCTAACAGAGCCACCCACAAAATAAGCCTCAAATCCTGCTTCTTTAATTTTTTCTAATACTGGTAAAGCCTTCTGAAATTCAGAAGGCATTTTTGTTAATTTCATAGTAAGTGTTCTAATCCATAGACAAGCTCATGACGCTTGACAACTTCTTTGATTCCCAAATTCACCCCTGTCATGAAGGAGCTACGATCATAGGAGTCATGACGCAGGGTCAGTCCTTCTCCTTGATTTCCAAAAATGACCTCTTGATGAGCTACCAAACCTGGCAAGCGAACTGAGTGGATACGCATACCATCAAAGTTAGCTCCACGTGCTCCTGCAATGAGTTCTTCCTCATCGCTAGCACCTTGTTGAATAGACTCACGAACTTGTGCCATCAACTCAGCTGTTTTGATAGCTGTCCCGCTTGGAGCATCTTTTTTCTTGTCATGGTGAAGTTCAATAATCTCCACGTTTGGGAAGTATTTAGCTGCCTGTGCTGCAAATTGCATCAGTAAGACAGCACCCAAGGCAAAATTGGGAGCAATTAGGCCACCCAAGCCTTTGGAACGAGACAATTCTTTTAATTCTTCGATTTCTTGACTGGTGAAACCTGTCGTTCCTACTACTGGAGCAAAGCCATTTTCAAGAGCAAAGCGTGTATTCTCATAGGCGACAGCTGGTGTAGTAAAGTCTACCCAAACATGGGCATCAAAGCCCGCTAAGTCATTTTTATCATTGAATACTGGAATTCCTTGCCATTCAGATGCAGACTCAAAAGGATCCAAAACAGCTACTAGTTCAAGTTCAGGATCAGACAAAACCATCTGACAAGCAGATTGGCCCATTCTTCCCTTAAAACCAGCAATAATCACTCGAATACTCATCTTTACTCCTATTTAAGATACAAAGCCTGTAAGAACACAAAGTGAAAATAGGAGTTCTGATCAAGGAGTTTCTTCTCCTTGGAAGAACTATCTTTTTCACATAGGGTTCCAGGCGTGTTCAATTCTAAGATACAAAGGACGTTAGCTGCCCACATTACGAAACTATACAATTGGAGTGTAGCTCAGAGCGATACTACCTTCTCCAAGGTGAGTCCCGATGACACTACCGAAGGTTGCAATTGAAATGTCTGTAGCTACTCCGCCGTCTAACAAAAGCTGAAGTAAATCAGCTGCTTTTTGAGGAGCATTCCCATGAATTACAGTAATCTGATAATTTCCATTACTTGTTACTTCTTTGACAATTTCAACCAAACGTTTTGTTGCTTTCTTCTCTGTACGAACCTTCTCATAAACTTCGATAACACCTTGGTCATTGAAATAGAGGATTGGTTTAATGCTAAGAAGATTTCCTAAAATGGCTGCGCCGTTTGATAAACGACCACCTTTAACCAAATGATCAAGATCATCTACCATGATAAAGGCAGAAGTATTTTCAATCTGTTCTGTTATCTTATCTAGTATAGACTGGAAATCATCTCCCTGCTCAGACCACTGAAACACACTTTCCACCATGAAACCTAGAGGGGCACTTGTAATACGAGTATCAGGAAAAGCAATGGTTAGACCTTCAAACTCATCCGTCATATACTGGATATTCTGGTGAAACCCTGAGATTCCAGAAGATAGAAAGAGACCCAAAACATGAGTATACCCTTTTTCTTTTAATGACGATAAAATTTCATCCAACTTTGCAATACTTGGTTGACTTGTTTTAGGCAGTTCAGATGAACGAGCCATTTTTTCATAAAATTCTTGAGCGGTTAGATTTACACCTTCAACATACTCCTGTCCGTCGATATTCACAGGAATGTCAAGCACAAATAAATCTTCTTTCCGCAAGATTTCCGCTTGTAGAAAAGCAGATGAGTCTGTTATGACCGCTAATTTCATTTTTTTAAAACTCCAAATTAATTCCTGGTAAGTCTAGTGCAATTTCCGTTACTTCATAAGTCAAACGGTTTAGCATATCCAAAGAAGGACGAGCAAGCGTCTCAACTTCTTCTTGACTAAAGTCACTTGGTTGATCTACGATACGACCTTCAACGTGGTTGACTTGAGAAATAGTACCACTGATTACAAATTTATCAAAGACAATCATAAAGCTCAAAACAACTACGAGAGAAGTCACCTGATTTTCTTGGTCATGTTGAAGTAGTTGGAAGTTCACATCAACCTTTGTTTCAGGAATTCCGTTCTCATTTTCCCATTCAAAATTACGCGCATCAAAGTGATACTGACTTACAAATTCTTGTTCACGTTTTAAATTCATCATATTCTCCATGGTTACAATTTACTTTGACATTGTAACATATTTTCTTATTTTCTGCTAACTTTCCTAAATTCCGATTTCTGCTTTCACAACTTCAGCAATGGTATCCACATAGTAATCTACTTCTTCAGTTGTTGGTGCTTCAGCCATGACACGCAAGAGTGGCTCAGTTCCACTTGGGCGAACGAGAATACGTCCGTTACCTGCCATCTCTTCTTCCATCTTATCGATAATAGCCTTGATAGCTGGTACTTCCATGGCTTTGTCTTTCATGGTGTTTTCCACACGGATATTAACCAATTTTTGTGGGTAAATTGTTACTTCTGAAGCCAATTGAGATAAGCTCTTACCTGTTTCTTGCATGATCTTAGTCAATTGAACTGCTGAAAGTTGACCATCACCAGTTGTGTTATAGTCCATCAAAATAACATGACCTGACTGCTCTCCACCGAGATTGTAGCCTGATTTTCTCATTTCTTCAACTACATAGCGGTCTCCAACAGCAGTGACAGCTTTATTAATGCCTTCACGATCCAAGGCTTTATGGAAACCAAGGTTGGACATAACTGTTGTTACAATTGTATTTTGTGCCAATTGACCTTTTTCAGAAAGGTATTTACCGATGATATACATAATCTTATCACCGTCGACAATCTCACCGTTTTCATCTACTGCAATCAAACGATCGCTGTCCCCATCAAAGGCTAAACCAATGGCAGATTTACTTTCTTTTACAAGTTCTTGCAAGGCTTCTGGATGAGTCGAACCAACATTCAAGTTAATGTTCAAACCATCTGGAGTTTCTCCAATGACAGTGATTTGAGCACCCAAATCTGCAAAAATTTGACGAGCACTTGTAGAAGCTGCTCCATTTGCAGTATCCAAGGCTACCTTCATCCCTTCAAGAGCTGTTCCAGTTGAAACCAGGTAGGCTTCATACTTGCGTAATCCTTCTGGGTAATCAACAACAGTACCTAATCCTTCAGCACTTGGACGTGGGAGAGTATCTTCACTGGCGTCAAGCAAGGCTTCGATTTCTGCTTCTTTTTCATCGTCTAGCTTAAAGCCATCTCCACCAAAGAATTTAATCCCGTTATCAAGGGCTGGGTTGTGGCTAGCTGAAATCATGACACCTGCGCTCGCTCCTTCAGTTTTCACCAAATATGCTACTGCAGGCGTAGCAAGTACACCAAGTTTATAAACGTGAATTCCCACAGAAAGAAGACCAGCAATCAAGGCTGCTTCTAGCATTTGACCTGAGATACGTGAATCGCGTCCAACAAAAACCTTAGGCGCTTCTGTCGCATGTTGACTGAGGACATATCCTCCAAAGCGACCCAATTTAAAGGCCAATTCTGGCGTTAATTCTACGTTTGCTTCTCCTCGGACTCCGTCCGTTCCAAAATATTTACCCATTTTATCATTCCTTTTCTAGTTTAATGTTTATTTTAAGATTCTGACTTCGTTTCTGCTGCTGTCGTTGAAGAGTTTTCGGTAGATGAAGTATTACTTGTTGTGGTTGTGCTACTTGTTGTTCTTACAGCTTTGGTCGTTACTTTCATAGTAGTTTCAAAAGGTGTAATCACTGTTGGTAAGACAGCCCCATTTTTATCAACAGCTTGCAAAGGAACTGATCCAGAATAGTTCCCTGTAATCTGTTCACTCGTTGGTAAAACTGCAACAATCCGATCAATCTTAGATAGTGTATCCGCATCACTAGTTACTGAAACTTTTTCATCAGAAACAGTCACACGTTCGATTATAATCTTCTCATCAATTTGACTAGAATCAATTTGAGGTATAACAGGTACATTATCTCGAGTAACTTTCTTACCAACCTTGACTGTGATCTTTTGTGGTGTTGCTACAGCTGTCAAACCACTTGGAAGATTTTCAATGGTCAAGGGAACTTCAATCGTTCCTTCTGTAGCTTGCGTCAAATCAGCAGTCACTTTAAATTTACGAGTGCTCTCTTGCATCTCACTAGCCAAGGTGACTCGATTTGAACCCGTTAGAAACACTGTTACTTCTGAGCTGAAACCACTGATAAAATATTGCTCACTATCATATTGAATATCAATCGGTACATTGACTACTGTATTGGTATAGGTTTCAGTTTTAGTTTGTCTTGCGTTGGTATTGTTTTGATAATTGATTGATGTTGCATAGATAAATAGGACACATGCAAAGAGGAGTGAGGAGATGATATAAAGACTATTTCTTTTCATTATTCCAGCCTCCTAATAGACGTTCTTTTAAGCTTAGTTCTTGTTCATCCTTAGGTATCAGAATACGACGTAGTTCTTCCTCGAATTCTTCCAAACTTAGATCATGTTTGAAGACACCATTATAGGTGATGGATATCCCTCCAGTTTCTTCAGACACAACAAAAGTAAGGGCATCTGAAACTTCTGATAAACCTATGGCTGCACGGTGACGAGTTCCGAACTCTTTGGAAATACCTGTGTTTTCAGTCAGTGGTAAATAGGCAGAAGTTACTGCAATCCGATCTCCACTGATAATGACTGCACCGTCATGGAGAGGCGTATTAGGGATAAAGATGTTAATTAATAACTCAGCAGAAATCTTAGCATCCAAAGGAATTCCTGTAACGATGTACTCCTGCAAGGTTCTCACACGTTGAACAGCTACCAAAGCTCCAATCTTTCGCGGGCTCATATACTCAACCGATTTTACAAAAGCCTGTACCATCTGCTCTTCTGAACTCATAGGAGTATTTGAAAAGAAGTCCGTAGCTCGACCTAATCGTTCCAAACCTGTCCGAATTTCTGGAGAAAAGATAACAACAGCTGCGATAACTCCATAGGTAATCAATTGGTTAATCAACCAGGAAATAGTCGTCAAGCCCAAAAAATTAGCCGCAATCTGAGCTAAGATAAAAACTAAAACGCCTCGAACCAGAATCATAATCTTAGTTCCTGCAATTGATTTTGTAAATTGATATAAGATATAAGCGACGATTAGAATATCAATCACATTTATCGCAATACTCCAAGGACTGGAAAACAAACTAGACCAGTATTGAAGATTAGATAATTGCTGAAAATTCATCCTGTGTCCCCTCTCCAAAAAAGCTTCTCTTCATTATACCATTTTTAATGGAAATTTTCTCCCCCCTACCTCATTTTAAATTGGCAGAAAATATGATAGAATAAAATGATAAAAATGAAACAAGGAGAAACCATGTCTGAATTATATGATATTACCATCATAGGGGGTGGCCCAGTTGGTCTTTTCGCAGCCTTTTATGCAAATCTACGTCAAGCTAAAGTACAAATCATTGACTCTCTTCCTCAATTAGGTGGCCAACCTGCCATTCTTTATCCTGAAAAACAAATTCTTGATGTCCCAGGTTTCCCAAATCTCACGGGTGAAGAACTAACGAATCGCCTCTTAGAACAACTAAAAGGTTTTGATACACCAGCACATCTCAATGAAACTGTTCTTGACATTGAAAAAGAGAATGATGTATTTAAGATAACAACTACTAAAGGTATTCATATTAGTAAAGCTGTCATTATCGCTATGGGTGGAGGTGCCTTTAAACCGCGTCCACTTGAATTGGATGGTGTTGATAGTTATGAAAATATCCATTACCACGTTTCTAACATTCAACAATATGCTGGTAAGAAAGTAACCATCCTGGGTGGAGGAGACTCTGCTGTGGACTGGGCCTTAGCTTTTGAAAAGATTGCTCCAACTACACTTGTTCATCGTCGAGATAACTTCCGGGCCCTCGAACATAGTGTCCAAGCCCTTCAAGAATCATCTGTTAGCATCAAAACACCATTTGTGCCAAGTCAACTTCTTGGAGATGGAAAAACTCTTGACAAGCTTGAAATCGCAAAAGTCAAATCCGATGAGACTGAAACCATTGAGTTGGACCACCTCTTTGTCAACTATGGCTTCAAATCATCAGTTGGTAATCTTAAAAACTGGGGATTAGAATTGAATCGCCATAAGATTATCGTCAATAGCAAGCAGGAGTCAAGCCAAGCTGGAATTTACGCTATTGGTGACTGCTGCTACTATGAAGGTAAGATTGACTTGATTGCAACAGGTCTTGGTGAAGCTCCAACAGCTGTTAACAATGCCATTAACTACATCGACCCTCAACAAAAAGTGCAACCAAAACACTCTACTAGTCTATAAGAAAAAACCACGAATCCTAGGATTCGTGGTTTTATAGTTCATCTGCTATTTTGTTGATCTTTCGCAATCTATGATTGACACCACTTTTTGTGAGTGGATTTGTCAAACTGTCTGCCAATTGCTGGATAGAGTAGTCCGGATGTTGGATACGCAAATGCGCTACTTCTTGCAAATCTACTGGTAGGCTATCTAGACCTACGGTATCAATGATTTTACTGATATTGTTGATGGTTCTCATGCTCGCAGAAACCGTACGAGCGATATTTGCTGTCTCAGCATTATTAGCACGATTGAGATCATTTCGAGTTTCTCGGAGAATCTTGACACCTTCAAATGTATCTCTCGCCTCCATGGCTCCCACTAAAATCAGGAAATCCATAATATCTTCCGCTCGCTGAAGATAGGTCACCGCACCTTTTTTTCGTTCAATCACCTTGGCATCCAACAAGAAATGCTGCAAAAGTGAAGCAATCCCTTGGGCATGGTCCAGATAAACAGAACTAATTTCCAACTGATACTTGCCTGACTCAGGATCCCGAATACTCCCATTTGCCAAAAAGGCTCCACAGAGATAGGCACGACCTGCTTCCTCATCTCCTAAAATATCTGGATCAATCCCTGTTTCCAAACCAAAAAAAGAATCTGCTAAGCGTAAATCTGCTAAAAGTTCTTGGACTCGCTCATCCGTAAAAACAGTATAGACGCGATTTTTCCGTAGATTACTTCTCTGGTGGTGACGAATCTCAGACTTGATACCGTAAAAGTGCAGGAAAGATTCATAGAGATAACGAGCCAATTTAGCATTTTCTGTAATGACGGACAAGGTCAAACCAGAGCTCGATAAACCAATACTACCAGACATCTTGATAATAGCTGACAATTCATGACGACTCAGGTGATGCTGACTTAAAATTTCTTCTTTTACTGCTA
The DNA here is from genome assembly GCF_001074155.1 of Streptococcus pseudopneumoniae. GTDB lineage: Bacteria > Bacillota > Bacilli > Lactobacillales > Streptococcaceae > Streptococcus > Streptococcus pseudopneumoniae_A. The sequence continues at coordinate 16,038 of NZ_JUUZ01000022.1, read as the reverse complement.
CTGTAAAACTCATTTTCTCACCTGTATGATACGCATGAGCTCATCTACGATTAAATCACCATCGTGAAAGGCTCCCCCGTTTTCCAAGCGTAGAAAGTTGGATGAAATGACACGTGGGACTTGCTTACGCAAACCTTCAAAATCATGCTCAACCTGCACCAAATACTCATCAAAACGGTTGGTATCCATATAGTCCCTCGGAACCTTTTCGATATTAACAAGGACAGTATCGATAAATGGACGGCCCAAATGACGATGCAAGACTGCTACGTGATCACTATCTGAGAAATGCTCCGTTTCTCCACGTTGGGTCATAATATTGCAGACATAGGCAACTTCTGCCTTAGTCTCTAGAAGAGCCTGACCGATTTCTTCGATGACGATATTAGGCAAAATCGAAGTAAAGAGGGAACCCGGTCCCAAAACAATCATATCACTCTCAAGAATGGTATTGACAACTCGGCGACTTGCCTGTGGCTTTTCATCATCCAGAGTATTGGTAACATAGACATGGTCAATCATTCCTGGATGGTCTGCGATGTGACTTTCCCCAGCTACTTCTGATCCATCTTTAAAGACAGCATGGAGTGTCAAAGGATGGTCACTTGATGGGAAAATCTTCCCTGTAGTATGGAAGAATTTACTCAGCAATTGCATGGCATTATAGGTCGAACCCTGCATTTCAGATAATCCAGCTATGATAATGTTTCCTAATGGATGACCAGCAAAAGCACCTGCCTCATCAGAAAAGCGATACTGAAATACTTTCTCATAAAACTTAGGCATATCAGACATGGCTACGAGGACATTGCGAAGATCCCCAGGAGGTGTCAATTGTTGGATATTTTTTCTAAGTTCTCCTGAAGAGCCTCCATCATCTGCTACTGTTACAATAGCAGCAATCTCAACATCTTTTTCCCGTAAACTTTTCAGAATAACAGGAATACCAGTTCCCCCACCAATCACCGTAATTTTTGGTTTTCTCATGAACGGTTTACCGTTTCCTTTCTTCGATCTTTATCACGATGACTTTCGTTTACAGGCCACTTTTTAGCTAAATCATTGGCTAATCGTTTCGCAAAAGCAACACTTCGGTGTTGACCACCAGTACAACCAATCGCAATAGTTAAGACTGATTTGCCTTCTTTTTTATAGCCTGGTAGGATTGGTTCAATCAAGGCTAACAAATGACGGTAGAAATCTTCAGATTCCTCATGGTTCATGACATAGTCATAAACTGCCTGGTCTTCACCTGTCTGGTTACGAAGTTCTGGAAGATAATAAGGGTTTGGCAAGAAACGAACATCAAATACTAAATCGGCATCAATTGGAATTCCATATTTAAATCCAAAGGACATGACCTCAATACGGAAAGATTGCGTTTGTTCTTGGTCCGAAAATTGCTCTGCAATGGTCTTACGGAGTTCACGAGGTGTTAACTCTGTCGTGTCTACCACGTTTTGACTCATATTTTTTAATGGAGCCAAGAGTTCACGTTCCAGCTTGATACCGTCCAAAATACGACCATCTGCTGCAAGAGGGTGACTTCTTCTAGTTTCCTTATAACGTGCCACCAATTCCTTATCAGCAGCATCCAAAAAGAGAATCTTGAAGTCCAAATCATCTTGATTTTCCAATTCATCCAAGACAGCCTGAATCTCTGAGAAGAAAGAGCGGCTTCGCATATCCACCACTAGGGCTAACTTGTGGTCGTCATCCTTGGTCTCTACCAACTGCAAAAACTTTGGCAATAGAGCTGGTGGCATATTATCAATAGTAAAATATCCTAAATCTTCAAAGGATTGAATGGCTACAGTTTTCCCTGCACCACTCATCCCTGTTACAATCACCAGGTGAAGTTGTTTCATTGTCATCATAGTCTCCTTATATCAAAAGAAGTTTGGAAGAACCAAACTTCAACTCGCTTATCCAATCTCAGCGATGACTTCAATTTCGACTTTTACATCGCGAGGAAGACGAGCTACTTCCACAGCTGAACGAGCTGGAAATTCCTTATTAAAGGCTGTTTGGTATACCTCATTGAAAGGTACAAAGTCGTTCATATCACTCAAGAAACAAGTTGTTTTAACAACATGGTCAAAATCTGTACCTGCTTCTACTAAAATAGCTCCAATGTTTTTCAAAACTTGTTCAGTCTGTTCTTGAATCGTTTCTCCTACGATTTCTCCAGTTTCAGGAGATAAAGGAACTTGACCGCTAGCAAACAAAAGGTTCCCAACGATTTTTCCTTGAACGTAAGGTCCGATTGCTTTTGGAGCCTTATCTGTATGAATTATTTTTGCCATATGTATTCCTCACAATTTTTCTAAAATAGCATCCCAAGCCTGGTCCATTCCTGCTTTTGTTACGGATGAAAAGAGGATAAAGTCATCACTTGGATCAAAGTTTAATTTCTTTTTAATAGCTGATTCGTGCTTGTTCCATTTACCGCGCGGAATCTTGTCTGCCTTGGTCGCCACAATGATGACAGGAATCTCATAATATTTAAGAAATTCGTACATCTGTACATCATCTGCTGACGGATCATGACGAAGGTCAACGAGACTAACCACTGCTCGAAGATTTTCTCGAGTGGTTAAGTACTCCTCAATCATGCGTCCCCATTTTTCGCGTTCCTTTTTGGACACACGGGCATAACCGTAACCAGGCACATCTACAAAACGCATCTTATCATCAATATTAAAGAAATTAAGTAGTTGTGTTTTCCCTGGTTTTCCAGAAGTACGAGCCAGATTTTTACGATTGAGCATGGTATTGATAAAGCTCGATTTACCAACATTTGAGCGTCCTGCAAGAGCAATTTCAGGAAGTTCATCCTGCGGATAGTGGGACTTGTTGGCAGCACTCAGTAAAATCTCAGCATTGTGTGTATTGATTTCCATAGTCACCTCTAGGCTGTCTCTAGGATTGGCTTAGCTGTTCCATCAACTGCTTCTTTTGTGATCCGAACTGTCTTCACATTCTCTTGACTTGGAACTTCAAACATAACATCTAGCATGGTTTCTTCGATGATTGAGCGAAGACCACGTGCTCCAGTTTTACGTTCAATAGCTTTGTTAGCAATCTCTTGGAGAGCCTCATCGTCAAATTCAAGCTCAACATCGTCATATGAAAGCAAGGTCTGGTATTGTTTAACCAAAGCATTTCTTGGTTCCTTCAAGATGCGAACCAAATCATCTACAGTCAACTGCTCCAAGGCTGCAAAGACAGGCAAGCGTCCAATCAACTCAGGAATAATACCGAATTTTTGAATATCTTCTGCGATGATTTCTTGCATGTAAGAACTATTTTCATCAATGGCCTTGTTGTTTTGTCCGAAACCAATCACTTTTTCACCTAGACGCTGTTTGACAATCTCTTCGATGCCATCGAAGGCACCACCCACGATAAAGAGGATATTTTTAGTGTCCACTTGAATCATTTCTTGTTGTGGATGTTTGCGGCCACCTTGTGGTGGTACGCTAGCTACAGTTCCCTCGATAATCTTGAGGAGAGCTTGTTGCACACCTTCACCAGATACATCACGTGTGATAGAAACGTTCTCGCTCTTCTTAGCAATCTTGTCGATTTCGTCTACGTAGATAATTCCACGCTCTGCTCGTTCAATGTTAAAATCAGCTGCCTGCAAGAGTTTAAGGAGGATATTTTCAACGTCCTCACCTACATAACCAGCCTCAGTAAGTGCTGTTGCATCAGCAATAGCAAATGGTACATTCAAACTTCTAGCAAGAGTCTGAGCAAGGAAAGTCTTCCCTGACCCAGTTGGGCCAATCATTAGAATGTTTGATTTTTGCAAATCCACATCTTCTGACTCTTCACGAGTATCATGAAAATTGATGCGTTTGTAGTGGTTATATACAGCTACTGCCAGAGCACGTTTGGCACGATCTTGACCGATCACATAGTGATTCAAAATATTTAGGAGTTCGATTGGTTTTGGTACCTCAGACAAGTCCGCCAAAACTTCCTCAGCCAACTCCTCACGAATAATTTCCTGGGCCAACTCCACACATTCATTACAGATAAAGGCATTGTTCCCAGCAATTATTTTTTTAACTTCTTCTTGGCTTTTGCCACAAAATGAGCAATAAACCATCATATCATTTTTCCTATTTGTAGACATGATTCCCTTCCGTTCTAACTATTCATTCTATCTAAAATAAGGTCATATAAAAAGCATGAATGCTATTCACCAAGTTTGTAAAAGCATTAAGCCAAAGTAGAGTAGCAAGTCCAAAGCGCTTTTTACGAAAAGCGTGTGTTCCAGCTACAAAACAGACAGCACACAAAAGAGCTGTAAAAAATCCAAAAATACTACGCTCCATTAGACTTCCTTTCTCTTTCTATATTCGATGGTAAAATCATAGGCATTTTTCTCATCTCTAGTATAAGATTTGCTTGCAACAGTCTCAAAAGCAGTCAAGTCAAAATCTTCTGGGAAATAGGTATCCCCTTCAACTTGAGCATGAATTTGTGTCACAATAATCTCATCGAGATAAGGTTCAAAAAGCTGAAAAATCTGCTTGCCACCAATGATATAGAGATTCTTAGCCTGATGATGATACCAGTCTAAAACATCCTCAACATTTTGGAAAACCAGAGCACCATCAATTGACTCTTCAGGATTGCGCGTCAAAATCAAGGTCTCACGTCCTGGAAGCAAACGTCGTCCCATTCCATCAAAGGTTACACGGCCCATTAAAATGGCATGATTCAAGGTTGTTTCTTTAAAATGTTTTAACTCTGCTGGCAAATGCCAAGGCAAACGATCCTCTTTCCCGATTACACCCTTTTCATCTTGAGCCCAAATGGCTACGATTTTCTTTGTCATGCTTTCATCCTTTTCATTGATAGTTCTATTTTATCAAAAATCTTCAAAAAAGACTGTTTTGGAATGCCCTCCTGAATAGAAAAAATCCGTAGAAAACTTCTACGGATTTTTAGAAAAATGCAGTATCTTACAAACCAGGTGCTTGTCCTAATTCTGCTGCAAGCATCCAAACTGTTTTTTCAAGGTCAGCTTTAGCACCAACGAAGATATCATTGGTTACATCATCACCTTCTTCATCTGTTACATCCAATGCTTTTTGGAAAAGAGTGATAAGGTAACGATAAATTTCAAGGACACGTTCCAAACTTTCTTCTACGTTACGGAATTCTCCAACTCCTTCTTCGATTTCACTGTGTTGAAGGAATTCTGTCAAAGTAGAGTATGGTTTGCCACCAAGTGTAATCAAACGTTCGCTGATTTCATCAAGGTAAGCATCTAGACTATCCATATATTCATCCATTTTAGGATGCCATACCATAAAACCACGTCCACGCATGTACCAGTGTACTTGATGAAGAGCGATATGTGCTACGTACAAGTCAGCTACGGCTTGATTCAAAACTTCCTTTGTATTTACTAGCGCTTCTACCGCTGGTTTAGTTAATGTTGCTACGTCTTTTAATGCATCTTTTTTCAATTCTACCATTTTTCTCACCTCATAATATTATTTTTGCAACCATATTTATTGATTACTATCTCAGTATACTACTCCTAGTAGATAAAATCAAGGAAATTAACCCATATTAAAAAAGTTGTAATTGACTGATAATTTAAGAAAATGAGAAGATGTTTTTTAGTTATTTTCGCTGTTTTTATTAGAGAATTGGCTTTGATAAAGGTCATAATAGAAACCTTTTGCAGCTAAGAGACTTTCATGATTTCCTTGTTCGATAATCTGTCCATCTTTCAGCACCAAAATCTTATCAGCTTCCTGAATAGTCGAAAGTCGATGGGCAATGACAAAGCTGGTTCTTCCCTTCATCAAACGTTTCATAGCCTTTTGAATCAAGAGTTCTAAACGAGTATCGACTGATGAGGTCGCTTCGTCCAAAATTAAGATTTTGGGATCCGCCAAGAGAGCACGCGCGATAGTTAACAACTGTTTTTGCCCAAGAGAAATATTACTTGACTCTTGGTTCATTTCCATGTTATAGCCACCAGGAAGGGTGCGGATAAAGTGGTCAACATTGGCCGCCTTAGCAGCTTCAACGATTTCTTCATCTGTTGCCTCAAGATTTCCAAAGCGAAGATTTTCCTTGATACTGCCTTCATAGAGCCAGGCATCCTGTAGGACCATCCCAAACTGGCGACGATAGTCCTGACGAGACAGGTCACGAATATCTTGGCCATCCACTAAAATGGCACCGGCTGTCACATCGTAAAAACGCATGAGAAGGTTTATCAAGGTTGTTTTCCCTGCTCCAGTAGGTCCAACGATGGCTACCATCTCTCCAGGTTCAACATCTAAGTTAAAATTGCGAATCAATGGTTTGTTTTCCACATATTGGAAATCGACATTTTTGAAGCTAACTTGACCTGTCAATGGTGGTAGTTCTTTCACTTCAAGATTTTGAACTTCCTCAGTTTCATCCAAAACTTCAAAAATACGATCAAGGGAAGACTTAGCGCTCTGCATTTGCCCTGCTAACTGGGTGATGTTTTGGATAGGCTGGCTAACTTGCCAGACATATTGGACAAAGGCCTGCATATTACCAATCGTCAAACGCCCCGCAATAACCTGAATACCTCCTAAAACTGCGACAATCAGATAAGTCAAATCTGACACGATATGTAGGGCAGGCATCATCAAACCTGAGATAAAGCTAGCCTTAAAGCCAACCTGTTGCAATTCATCGGTAATATCTGCAAATTCCTGCTGCGTATTTTCTTCACGTCCATAGAGCTTCAAAACATTAAAACCTGTCAAGTTTTCTTGCACAAAACCATTCATGCGTCCCAAGATAGCTGCCTGCTGTTTAAAGTATGGCTGCGAACGATTTAGAATCGTTTTAGCTCCAAAATAAGTCACTGGAATCGACAAGATAACAATGATAGCCAACTGAAGATTGAGATAGAGGACCATACCCATAACAAAAAGAATGGTAAAGACTGCATTAACAATCTGTAAGAATGATTGTTGGAGTGCATTAGATACGGTCTCTACATCACTAGTAAAACGTCCCAGCAAATCTCCAAATTGGTGCTTGTCAAAGTAAGACACAGGGATGCGGTTGATTTTTTCGCTCATTTCATTTCGCAAATCTTGTATCATAGACTGGACAGCATTGGTCATAAAGTAGTTTGAGTAGTAAGAACCCAACTCATAGAAAATCCCACGCAAGAGATAAATCACTAGAATCATTGCGATATAGCTAGTATTAATACCTGCTCCTGCAACACCATTTGCCATGGCAAGGAGGTTGCTGGTTAACTCAGTGATAGCAAGCCCCAATATGAATGGCTCGATAACACTCATTATGACGCTGACTATCTTCAAGAAGACTGCAAAGAAAACAGAGAAACGGTAGGCTTTTAAATAACTCCATAGACGAGCTAGACTAGATTGTTGTTTCATCCTTTACCTCCTATTCTTCTGTCAGAGACGCATTTTTCAGCTGCGACTCAGCAATTTCTCGATAGATGTCATTGGTCTCCATCAATTCTTCATGACGGCCACGACCAACGATTTCACCCTTATCAAGGACGATAATCTGGTCCGCATCCATGATAGTTCCAACACGTTGCGCAACAATCAATACCGTTGCGTCTTGAGTCACTTCCTTGAGACGACGGCGCAAGATAGCATCTGTACGGTAGTCCAAGGCTGAGAAGGAATCATCAAAGATATAGATATCTGGACCCTTGATGACTGCGCGGGCAATGGACAAGCGTTGCTTTTGTCCACCTGATAGATTGCTTCCCCCTTCAGCCAGATGAGTTGCAAAACCTTCTTCTCGACTTTCGATAAAGTCTTTGGCTTGGGCTACATCAGCTGCTTGGTGCAAGTCCTCATGACTGGCGTCCTCTTTTCCGTAACGGAGATTATCTGCGATAGTCCCTGTAAAGAGCAAGGCTTTTTGTGGAATAAATCCAATCTTTTGGCGGAGTGATTTGAGACGGTAATCCCGGACATCAACACCATCGACCTTGATTTTCCCCAGTGTAACATCATAAAAACGAGGAATTAACTGAACCAGAGTAGACTTACCTGACCCAGTCGAACCGATAAAAGCAATGGTTTCTCCCGGTTTAGCAGTAAAGGAAATATTATGCAAAACAGGACTTTCCGTCTCACCAGGATAGGCAAAGGTCACATTATCAAATTCTAGATATCCATGAGTTTCTGTTTCTTGAATTCCATCCTCATTTGGATCAATGGAAATTGGCATGTCCATGATTTCCTTCAAACGCTCACTAGATACAGCCGTACGTGGATACATGGTAAAGAGGTTTGACAAGAAGAGGAAGGATAAGAGAGCGTGGAAACTATACTCGATAAAGGCAACCAAATCCCCAATCTGCAAATTTCCTTGCTTGAGAGGATCCAAAGCAAACCAAACGATAGCTACAATCATGGCAATAATAATTTGCACAAAAAGCGGTTCCGTTAAACCAGTTAATTTAAACAAGCGATTCGAATTATCCGCATAGATTGCATTTTTCTCTTCAAAACGTTTTTCTTGGAAGTCTTCACGAGCAAAGGCACGAATCACTCGCAAACCCATCAAATTTTCACGGACATACTGATTAATCTTGTCCAGTGTTTTTTGTTGTTTTTCAGATAAGGGGCGCGTTTTTACCGCCACATAAATGACAACAACAGCTAGAAAAGGTACGGAAAAAGCTACAATCCAGGCCAGTGAAGGACTCGTCAAGAAAATCATGAGAATACTCGACAGCATCATCATGGGTGTGATAACACCCAACTTAAGCGTTTGTTCTGCAAACTGCATGAGTACAAAGGCATCACTGGTAATACGAGTAACTAGTGAAGATACACCGATTTGTTCATATTCGTGATGAGAATACTCTTGCAGCTTAGCATAGACATCATTCCGCATGTCCTTAACCATATTGGTGGTCAGTTTACTAGCAGCATAGGATAGAACAACCCGCCCAAATGTCCCCAAGACGATAATAACCAACATGATGATGGCCCAAAAATAGAGCTTTTCTTCATTACCTTGATTAATCCCCTGGTCAATCATGCGAGCAAGAACAGTCGGTAGCCCAAGATTGACAATCACAAAGAAAATAGCTCCGAAGAAGTCTAAAACTAGCCACTTGGGATAACGTTTGAGATAAGACCAAATATAAAGCATAATTCTCCTTTCCTTTTCATTCAAAATGCAGAAAAGAGCGTGCTTTCGCACGCCTTTTTACTAAAAGAAGACAGACAATCTTAACCTCGAGGGAGGGAACTGTCTGTCTCAGATATTTGAAGCTTATTTTACAAAGTCAAGTAATGCTAAGAAGCTTTCTGGATCAAGTGATGCACCACCAACAAGAGCTCCGTCAACGTCTGGACAAGCCATGTATTCTGCAACGTTTTCAGGTTTAACTGAACCACCGTATTGAACACGTACTTTATCAGCTACTTCTTGACCAAAGTCAGCTGCTACAACGTCACGAACAACTTTACACATTTTTTGTGCATCGTCTTGCGAAGCTGATTTACCAGTACCGATAGCCCAGATTGGCTCATAAGCGATAACTGATGAAGCTACTTGTTCTGCAGTCAATCCTGCAAGAGCAGCTGAAACTTGAGCACCTACGAATTCAGCAGCTTTACCAGCTTCGTAAGTTTCAAGTGACTCACCACAACAAATAATTGGAAGCATACCGTTTGCAAAGATTGCTTTTGCTTTTTTGTTGATGTCTTCATCTGTTTCGTGGAAGTAGTCACGACGTTCTGAGTGACCGATCACAACATAGTCAGTACCGATTTCTTTCAAAACTTGTGGGCTAGTTTCACCTGTGAAAGCACCTGCATTTTCAAAGTAGCAGTTTTGAGCAGCAACTTTAAGATCTGAACCTTTAGCAGCAGCAAGAACAGTTGTCAAGTCAAGTGCAGGAACTGCAATACCAGCTTCAACAAGGTCTGATGAAGGAAGTTTTGATGCTACAGCTTCAACGAATGCTTTTGCTTCTTCTGGGTTTTTGTTCATTTTCCAGTTACCAGCGATAAATGGTTTACGTGACATTTCACATACCTCTTTTTTCATTTTATTTTCTACTTATTTTATCATAAATAGAGGGAGCTTGCAAATTTTACTCTGTAACTAGAAGTCTTCTTTTCAAATACTTTCCAGTCATCAATTCTATTTAGAGTCTGGCTTTCTCTTGGTTAATTTGACCACTGCTTCTGTCCGCGCAGTGTGTGGAAACATATCAACCGACTGGATATAATGCAGGTCATAGACTTCAACCAAGCGGACTAAATCACGCGCCAGGGTAGATACATTGCAGGAAATGTAGACCATCTTTTCAGGAGCGTATTTAACGATGGTATCCAAGAGTTTGTCATCTAAACCGGTACGAGGCGGGTCTACAATCAAGGCATCGGCACGATAGCCTTCCCTGTACCAACGAGGGATGATTTCTTCTGCAGTTCCAGCCTCATAGTGAGTATTGGTATAACCCATGCGCTTGGCATTTTCTTTGGCATCCTCAATAGCTTCTGGAATAATATCCATCCCTCTCAGATTTTTAACTTTTTTGGCAAAGGCAAAACCAATGGTTCCAACACCACAATAGGCATCAATCAGATGGTCATTCTCATTTACGTCCAAGGCCTTAACGGCTTCACTATAGAGAATTTCCGTCTGTTCAGGATTGAGCTGGTAAAAAGCTCGTGGTGAGAGAGAAAACTCATAGTCTAATACACCCTCACGAATACTATCCTGTCCCCAAATAATCTCTGTCTTGTCCCCATAAATCTCACTAGTTTTAGCGGTATTGGTATTGACTGCGACAGTCACTACTTCAGGATAATCCTTAACTAGGTCTTTCACAAATTGAGTCAGATTTAATTGACGATTGGTCACAATGATAATCTGAACTTGCCCAGTTTTCCGTGCGCGACGAACCATGATGGTCCGAACTCCAAGGATTTTCCGTTCATCTGTAATCGGAATTTGATGATAGGTCAAGAGTTCAGCAATGCGATTGGCAATTGCTTGCGTTTCCTTGTCTTGGACTAGACAGTCTTTTAACTCGACCAAATAATGGGAATTTTGAGCATATAATCCTGCCTTGACCTGCCCCTTAAACTTTCGAGTTTGGAATTGTAGTTTAGCTCGATAATACTTGGGTTCCTGCATACCAATGGTTGGTCTAATCTCAAAGTTTTCATAGCCTGCAGGTGCAAATTTTTTCAGAGCTTGATGGAGAAGATCCGTCTTGAACTCCAGCTGCTTGTCATAGTGCAGATGCATGATTTGACAGCCACCACACTCATTATAAATGGTGCAGTCTGGTACCACTCGAAACTTAGATTTTTTATTGACCTCAAGGAGTTTAGCCTCAACGTAGTTACGCTTAATAGAAGTCACCTGACAATAGATATCTTCACCCTTGAGGGCACCTGGAACAAAAACAAGGGTTTTCTGGAAAAATCCGATACCTTCCCCGTTAATCCCCATACGCTTGATTTTTAATGGAATTTTTTGTTTGACTTTAAGACTCATAAGTCTATTATACCACGTAGTTTCTCAATGTTTAAGAATATGTTACAATAAAACCATGAATACAAAGATATCTCATTTTTCCCCATTGGATTTTCCTGAGCAATTACGAACTTATATAGAGGGAGCAACTCTTTCTGACAGCTCTTCTCATTCAGGCGCAAGGGTTCTCTATCTTGATTCAGGTTACTATTTGAAAATAGATCAAAAGGGAAGATTAGAGCGAGAAGCTAGAATTGCAAGTTGGTTTGAACAAGAGGGAATAGGAGCTCCAGTCATCCACTATCTATCTACAGATAAAGACTACCTCCTGACTAAAGAGGCTATTGGCCATAATGCTCTCGCTTTTTTAAATCAACCAGAAAAAATCTGCCGTACCATGGCAGAGGCTCTTAAAAAGCTTCACAGCTTAAATCCGCAAAATTTTCCATCAGAAAATCATTTACAGGTCTATAAAGACAGAGCCTTTAAAAACTATGAAAAAGGTGAATTCTATGCCAAGGCCCTCCTACCCCAATTCCAAATCAACAGTCGCGAAGAGGCCTTCCAGCTCATTCGAGAACAAGGGCACCTTTTAAAGACAGATGCCTTTATTCACGGGGATGCCTGTCTACCGAACTTTATTCTAAAAGATGCTGACCACTTCTCTTGCTTTATTGATCTTGGTTTGGCTGATTTCAGTGACCGACATATCGATCTCTTTTGGGCAGTTTGGTCCCTCAACTATAACCTACATGACCCTAAATACGCTGAACTATTTCTTGACTATTATGGGAGAGAACAGGTCGATGTAAATAAACTTCGACTCGTTGCTGCCTTTGAAGCGTTTGGATAAAAGGAAAAATATGAAAATCACAAAACTTGAAAAGAAAAAAAGACTCTATCTGCTAGAGCTTGATAGCGACCAAACCTGCTATATCACAGAGGATACCATTGTTCGCTTTATGTTGACCAAGGATAAGGAAATTAGTCCTCAAGAGTTTGCAGAAATTCAGACCTTTGCACAATTTTCCTACGGAAAAAACTTGGCGCTCTACCACTTATCCTTCAAGGCCCGTACTGAAAAAGAAGTCAGAGACTATTTAGTTAAACATGAGATTGATGAGAAAATCATACCACAAGTCATCCAAGCCCTCAAGGATGACAACTGGATCAATGACCGTCAGTATGCCTATGCAATCATCAATTCCAATCAGCTATCTGGTGACAAGGGAAGCTACATGCTCATACAAAAGATCACTCAAAAAGGAGTTGCTAAGGCCGTTATCCAAGACGTCTTACAAGAATTTAATATGATGGAAGTCGCAGAGCGTACAGCCGAAAAACTACTGAAAAAATATCAGGGTAAATTGCCTGCTCGCGCTCTACAAGATAAGATAATCCAAAATCTTACCAACAAAGGGTTTTCCTACTCGGAAGCTAAAATAGCCTTTGACCAACTGGATAGCCAGGTAGAAGAGGAAACTGTTCAGGAACTAATCTTTAAAGAGTTGGATAAGCAATATCGAAAATATTCGCGTAAGTATGAAGGATACGAACTCAAGCAGCGCTTGACCCAAGTTTTAGCTAGAAAAGGTTATGATTTTTCGGATATAGCCAGCGCTCTCAGAGAATATCTTTAATTTTTTCATAAAAAACTAAGAACTTTAAACAAAAATGTGATACAATAGTAAACGATAAACTTATAAATTGTAGAAAGTTGGTTAGTTATGAAACTTCCAAAAGAAGGCGACTTTATTACAATTCAAAGTTATAAGCATGATGGGAGTCTTCACCGTACTTGGCGAGACACCATGGTACTAAAAACAACAGAGAACGCTATTATCGGCGTCAACGACCACACACTTGTTACCGAAAGTGACGGTCGTCGTTGGGTGACTCGAGAGCCGGCTATTGTTTACTTTCATAAAAAATATTGGTTTAATATCATTGCCATGATCCGTGATAATGGGATTTCCTACTACTGCAACATGGCTAGCCCATACTATCTAGACGAAGAAGCTTTAAAATACATCGACTATGATTTAGATGTTAAAGTTTTTACAGATGGTGAGAAACGCCTCTTGGACGTCGAAGAGTATGAACGTCACAAGCGCAAGATGAATTATCCTGATGATTTAGACTATATTTTGAAAGAGCATGTTAAGATTCTTGTTGATTGGATCAACAATGAACGTGGCCCCTTCTCAGAAGCCTATGTCAACATTTGGTACAAACGCTACGTAGAACTAAAGAATCGGTAAAGTTGTCAAACTAGGGTGTCTGCCCTAGTTTTTTTATAATCAAAAACCTGCCTTAAGGCAGGTTTTCGTCTAAATATCTAACTTCGTAACAGTGAACTTGATATGCGAATAGTCTTTCTCGATATCCTTATCTACCATAAAGGCTGTTGCATCCTTCTTGACCTGCACCAAGTCGATATTCTGGGCTTGAGCGGCATAGACACAGCCACAGTAGCATTGACGATAGATATCGTACTCTTCACACATCTCTACAGAACGTTTGTAACCTTGGTTTTTCTTAAAGTCACTCGGAAGATAATGAGTGGTGTAGATTTTTTGCACATCAATCCCGATACTATTGATCGTTTGTGAATTTTTGTGAGGACTGATGGTTAGGGCTGAACCAAAGTAGTCAAAGCCCAAGTCCATAGCCACTTGAGCTGTCTTGTCCAAACGATAGTCAAAACAAACCTTGCAACGATCGCCACCTTCAGGTTCTTCTTCCAAACCTCGAACCAGTTTACGGTATTCATTGGGTTCATAAGGTGCTTCTAGATATTGGACATTGTTGCCAGTTCTCTCATTAAAATCACTGACAAACTTTTGGGTCACATAAGCACGCTTATGATATTCTGCCTTGGGATGGATATTGGAATTAGCAAAATAAATGGTCACATCGGCATACTTAGTCAAGTACTCTAAAGTGTAGGTACTGCAGGGAGCACAACAGACGTGCATGAGAATAGTTGGTCTTTCTTCATTTTTTTCCCAAACTTGGACCATCTTTTGCATGACACGGTCATAGTTGATCTTTTGATTGGGATTCATCTTACTTAGAATTTCTTCTACATCAATCATGCTCTTCTCCTTTTCTTCTTGTTATTTTATCACAAGAAGGCTCTTTGGGCAAATAGGGTTTCGTGCTTTATTCAGTTTTTAAGTCCTGATTTAATAGCTTGCCCATCCTTTTTAGACTGATTATTAATATAGGATAAATTAAAAGTAAGATAAGGCCTAGAACTAAAAAGACAGCTACAAGACCCCAACGATCAATCAACCAACCTGTCAATGGAAATATGACAATCATGGAAAGACTAAAGAGCATGGAATTGATACTAAGCATAGTTGCTCTTACACTGGGAGGTAAATAACCTTGTAAATCATTGAAATAGATAGGCTGATAAACTGCATAGAGTGTATCAGTTAAAAGATATACAAGAAGAAAAGCAAAGGGAGTTCCTGAAAACACCAACAACAAGGCCAAGCCCGTTAGTGCAACAAGAGTCGGAAAAACTCGATTGCTATTCCATTTTTTACCAATTTGACTAGCCACATAAACTGCCAATAGATTTAACCCACTACCAATCAGCATGACCAGCGATACTTGCCATCCTGCTAAGTCACTTATTTTCTGCTGATAATAAAAGTAAAACATACACATGAGTGTCCCTACTAGCTGATAAGTCAGCATCCAGTAAAAGAGTACTGGTTTTTCCTGCCATTCTTTACGAACTTGCTGGACAATCATTTTAAAGGTTAAGACTTCATTTTTCTCTCTCTTGGCCATTGGTTCTTTCATAAAATAAATCAAGATTATAGAAAGAAATGATAATCCAATAGCAATTAGATAGGTCCAAGCCAATGCTCCGTGAATAAAGAAGCCTGCCACAACTGTACCTAAGGTTCGAGTGACTTCTGCCACACCAGACAAAAAGCTAGAAATCTGAAGATAACGGTCCTTTTGACCCGCTTCTACCGCAGAATCATATAAGAAAGCGGTACTGGTCCCCGAATCAAAATTGTAAGACCAAGCATTGACCATCATGGCAAGCGCATAAATCCAAAAATTTCCCTGACCAAACAAAATCAAGATAGAGGATACAATACTGGCCAAGCGAGCCAAATAGAGATTGGTCTTGTATCTAAATCGATCAGCCAACATACCAGATGGGATTTCACACAAGAGACTTGTCCCATGAAAGATACTCTCTAATAGACCGATTTGAAGCAAGGAAAGACCATTCTGAATGAAAAATAAAATCCAAAAACTGGTAATTCCAAAATAAGATGTAAATTCCAGTCCTGCTAGGAGTGGAATATTGCGTTTGTAAGTTCTTTTAAACATTGTTTTCTCTCTTTCAATATGTATTATGATTGTTTCTAAAAGACTTACTGAGATTTGCCTACATTTTCTCCACCTCTTTCATTTAAAGTAATACTCAATGAAAATCAAAGAGCAAACTAGGAAGCTAGCCGCAGGCTGTACTTGAGTACGGCA
>NZ_JUUZ01000021.1 GCF_001074155.1 Streptococcus pseudopneumoniae | reverse complement strand
ACCGATGGATGATGATACACCTGCAACCTTCGAAGATGGTTCAACAACTAAGGTAATTCCAGGAGAAGGAACATACACAGTAGCACCAGACGGAACTGTAACATTCGTACCAGAAAAATCATTCACAGGAACGGGAACAGGCGTGACTGTTAAACGTGTCGATAAGAATGGTACACCAGTAACAGCTAAGTACACCCCAACTGTTACACCAGTAACACCAACAGCAGAACCAGCTACAACTATTGGACCAAAAGGTAAAGAACAGTCTGGTAAACCAACATTCAAGGAAGGTGATAGCCGTGTTCCAATGAATGATGATGTTCCAGCTACATTTGACGATGGTTCAACAACTAAGACTATTCCAGGTGTTGGTACTTACACAGTAGCACCAGACGGAACAGTAACCTTCAAACCAGAACCTGAATTTACAGGAACAGCTCCATCCGTTACAGTTGTTCGTGAAGATATGAACGGAACAAAAGCTTCTGCAACATACACACCAACAGTAACACCAGTTACTACATTTGTAGATAAAGAAGGTAAAGCAATTCCAGGATATCCAACAGAAGACGGTGAAAATCCTAAGAAAGACATTCCAGGATACCGCTTCGTAGAGACTAAGAAACTTCCAAACGGCGACACAGAACATGTCTACGAAAAAGTGAAGACTAGTCACAAGGATAAAGACGGAAATGAAATTCCAGGATATCCAACAGAAGACGG
>NZ_JUUZ01000020.1 GCF_001074155.1 Streptococcus pseudopneumoniae | reverse complement strand
AGCTAAGCGACTTCCATATCTCACAGGGGGCAACCCCCAACTACTTCCGGCGTTCTAGGGCTTAACTTCTGTGTTCGGCATGGGTACAGGTGTATCTCCTAGGCTATCGTCACTTAACTCTGAGTAATACCTACTCAAAATTGAATATCTATCAAATAATTAGAAAAACCTTCGCTTTCGTATTCTCAGTTACTTTGGATAAGTCCTCGAGCTATTAGTATTAGTCCGCTACATGTGTCGCCACACTTCCACTTCTAACCTATCTACCTGATCTTCTCTCAGGGCTCTTACTGATATAAAATCATGGGAAATCTCATCTTGAGGTGGGTTTCACACTTAGATGCTTTCAGCGTTTATCCCTTCCCTACATAGCTACCCAGCGATGCCTTTGGCAAGACAACTGGTACACCAGCGGTAAGTCCACTCTGGTCCTCTCGTACTAGGAGCAGATCCTCTCAAATTTCCTACGCCCGCGACGGATAGGGACCGAACTGTCTCACGACGTTCTGAACCCAGCTCGCGTGCCGCTTTAATGGGCGAACAGCCCAACCCTTGGGACCGACTACAGCCCCAGGATGCGACGAGCCGACATCGAGGTGCCAAACCTCCCCGTCGATGTGAACTCTTGGGGGAGATAAGCCTGTTATCCCCAGGGTAGCTTTTATCCGTTGAGCGATGGCCCTTCCATACGGAACCACCGGATCACTAAGCCCGACTTTCGTCCCTGCTCGAGTTGTAGCTCTCGCAGTCAAGCTCCCTTATACCTTTACACTCTGCGAATGATTTCCAACCATTCTGAGGGAACCTTTGGGCGCCTCCGTTACCTTTTAGGAGGCGACCGCCCCAGTCAAACTGCCCGTCAGACACTGTCTCCGATAGGGATCACCTATCCGGGTTAGAGTGGCCATAACACAAGGGTAGTATCCCAACAACGTCTCCTTCGAAACTGGCGTCCCGATCTCATAGACTCCTACCTATCCTGTACATGTGGTACAGACACTCAATATCAAACTGCAGTAAAGCTCCATGGGGTCTTTCCGTCCTGTCGCGGGTAACCTGCATCTTCACAGGTACTAAAATTTCACCGAGTCTCTCGTTGAGACAGTGCCCAAATCATTACGCCTTTCGTGCGGGTCGGAACTTACCCGACAAGGAATTTCGCTACCTTAGGACCGTTATAGTTACGGCCGCCGTTTACTGGGGCTTCAATTCATACCTTCGAGTTACCTCTAAGCACTCCTCTTAACCTTCCAGCACCGGGCAGGCGTCACCCCCTATACATCATCTTACGATTTAGCAGAGAGCTGTGTTTTTGATAAACAGTTGCTTGGGCCTATTCACTGCGGCTGACTTAAAGTCAGCACCCCTTCTCCCGAAGTTACGGGGTCATTTTGCCGAGTTCCTTAACGAGAGTTCTCTCGCTCACCTGAGGCTACTCGCCTCGACTACCTGTGTCGGTTTGCGGTACGGGTAGAGTATGTTTAAACGCTAGAAGCTTTTCTTGGCAGTGTGACGTCACTAACTTCGCTACTAAACTTCGCTCCCCATCACAGCTCAATGTTATAGAACTAAGCATTTAACTCAATTCACACCTCACTGCTTAGACAGACACTTCCAATCGTCTGCTTTAGTTAGCCTACTGCGTCCCTCCATCACTACATACTCTAGTACAGGAATATCAACCTGTTGTCCATCGGATACACCTTTCGGTCTCTCCTTAGGTCCCGACTAACCCAGGGCGGACGAGCCTTCCCCTGGAAACCTTAGTCTTACGGTGGACAGGATTCTCACCTGTCTTTCGCTACTCATACCGGCATTCTCACTTCTATGCGTTCCAGCGCTCCTCACGGTACACCTTCGCCACACATAGAACGCTCTCCTACCATACCTATAAAGGTATCCACAGCTTCGGTAAATTGTTTTAGCCCCGGTACATTTTCGGCGCAGGGTCACTCGACTAGTGAGCTATTACGCACTCTTTGAATGAATAGCTGCTTCTAAGCTAACATCCTAGTTGTCTGTGCAACCCCACATCCTTTTCCACTTAACAATTATTTTGGGACCTTAGCTGGTGGTCTGGGCTGTTTCCCTTTCGACTACGGATCTTAGCACTCGCAGTCTGACTGCCGACCATAATTCATTGGCATTCGGAGTTTATCTGAGATTGGTAATCCGGGATGGACCCCTCACCCAAACAGTGCTCTACCTCCAAGAATCTTGATGTCGACGCTAGCCCTAAAGCTATTTCGGAGAGAACCAGCTATCTCCAAGTTCGTTTGGAATTTCTCCGCTACCCACAAGTCATCCAAGCACTTTTCAACGTGCCCTGGTTCGGTCCTCCAGTGCGTCTTACCGCACCTTCAACCTGCTCATGGGTAGGTCACATGGTTTCGGGTCTACGACATAATACTAAAGCGCCCTATTCAGACTCGGTTTCCCTACGGCTCCGTCTCTTCAACTTAACCTCGCATCATATCGTAACTCGCCGGTTCATTCTACAAAAGGCACGCTCTCACCCATTAACGGGCTCGAACTTGTTGTAGGCACACGGTTTCAGGTTCTATTTCACTCCCCTCCCGGGGTGCTTTTCACCTTTCCCTCACGGTACTGGTTCACTATCGGTCACTAGGGAGTATTTAGGGTTGGGAGATGGTCCTCCCAGATTCCGACGGGATTTCACGTGTCCCGCCGTACTCAGGATACTGCTAGGTACAAAGACTATTTAAAATACGAGGCTCTCACTCTCTTTGGCTGACCTTCCCATGCCATTCTTCTATAATCTTTGTGTCCACATTGCAGTCCTACAACCCCGAAGAGTAAACTCTTCGGTTTGCCCTCCTGCCGTTTCGCT
Source organism: Streptococcus pseudopneumoniae (assembly GCF_001074155.1). Taxonomy (GTDB): domain Bacteria; phylum Bacillota; class Bacilli; order Lactobacillales; family Streptococcaceae; genus Streptococcus; species Streptococcus pseudopneumoniae_A. Next base: position 21,980 of record NZ_JUUZ01000020.1, on the reverse strand, counting down.
CGCCGCTACTAAGGCAATCGCTTTTGCTTTCTCTTCCTGCAGCTACTTAGATGTTTCAGTTCACTGCGTCTTCCTCCTCATATCCTTAACAGATATGGGTAACAGGTAGTACCTGTTGGGTTCCCCCATTCGGAAATCCCTGGATCATCGCTTACTTACAGCTACCCAAGGCATATCGTCGTTTGTCACGTCCTTCTTCGGCTCCTAGTGCCAAGGCATCCACCGTGCGCCCTTATTAACTTAACCTTACTTTTTTGACCTTTCAGTCATAAACTCTTATTAATACTACAGCGTTTTCGGTTTATTTTCTTGTTACTATTTGATATAGATATTCAATTTTCAATGTGCATTACTTGGTGATCTCTCACCAATGGAGCCTAGCGGGATCGAACCGCTGACCTCCTGCGTGCAAAGCAGGCGCTCTCCCAGCTGAGCTAAGGCCCCACAAGACCTCTCAAGACTAAACAAGACCAATGTGCATTCCTTATCCTTAGAAAGGAGGTGATCCAGCCGCACCTTCCGATACGGCTACCTTGTTACGACTTCACCCCAATCATCTATCCCACCTTAGGCGGCTGGCTCCAAATGGTTACCTCACCGACTTCGGGTGTTACAAACTCTCGTGGTGTGACGGGCGGTGTGTACAAGGCCCGGGAACGTATTCACCGCGGCGTGCTGATCCGCGATTACTAGCGATTCCGACTTCATGTAGGCGAGTTGCAGCCTACAATCCGAACTGAGACTGGCTTTAAGAGATTAGCTTGTCGTCACCGACTTGCGACTCGTTGTACCAGCCATTGTAGCACGTGTGTAGCCCAGGTCATAAGGGGCATGATGATTTGACGTCATCCCCACCTTCCTCCGGTTTATTACCGGCAGTCTCGCTAGAGTGCCCAACTAAATGATGGCAACTAACAATAGGGGTTGCGCTCGTTGCGGGACTTAACCCAACATCTCACGACACGAGCTGACGACAACCATGCACCACCTGTCACCTCTGTCCCGAAGGAAAACTCTATCTCTAGAGCGGTCAGAGGGATGTCAAGACCTGGTAAGGTTCTTCGCGTTGCTTCGAATTAAACCACATGCTCCACCGCTTGTGCGGGCCCCCGTCAATTCCTTTGAGTTTCAACCTTGCGGTCGTACTCCCCAGGCGGAGTGCTTAATGCGTTAGCTACGGCACTAAACCCCGGAAAGGGTCTAACACCTAGCACTCATCGTTTACGGCGTGGACTACCAGGGTATCTAATCCTGTTTGCTCCCCACGCTTTCGAGCCTCAGCGTCAGTTACAAGCCAGAGAGCCGCTTTCGCCACCGGTGTTCCTCCATATATCTACGCATTTCACCGCTACACATGGAATTCCACTCTCCCCTCTTGCACTCAAGTTAAACAGTTTCCAAAGCGTACTATGGTTAAGCCACAGCCTTTAACTTCAGACTTATCTAACCGCCTGCGCTCGCTTTACGCCCAATAAATCCGGACAACGCTCGGGACCTACGTATTACCGCGGCTGCTGGCACGTAGTTAGCCGTCCCTTTCTGGTAAGATACCGTCACAGTGTGAACTTTCCACTCTCACACTCGTTCTTCTCTTACAACAGAGCTTTACGATCCGAAAACCTTCTTCACTCACGCGGCGTTGCTCGGTCAGACTTCCGTCCATTGCCGAAGATTCCCTACTGCTGCCTCCCGTAGGAGTCTGGGCCGTGTCTCAGTCCCAGTGTGGCCGATCACCCTCTCAGGTCGGCTATGTATCGTTGCCTTGGTGAGCCGTTACCTCACCAACTAGCTAATACAACGCAGGTCCATCTGGTAGTGATGCAATTGCACCTTTTAAGCAAATGTCATGCGACATCTACTGTTATGCGGTATTAGCTATCGTTTCCAATAGTTATCCCCCGCTACCAGGCAGGTTACCTACGCGTTACTCACCCGTTCGCAACTCATCCAGAAGAGCAAGCTCCTCCTTCAGCGTTCTACTTGCATGTATTAGGCACGCCGCCAGCGTTCGTCCTGAGCCAGGATCAAACTCTCATTAAAAGTTTGAGTTCTCACTCATTTCTGTCACTGACAGATTTATTGTTTTTTTCATTGTTCAGTACTACAACATCATGTTGTAGTGCCCTGCACATTGGTTCGTCTTGTTCAGTTTTCAAAGGTCTTTGTCGCGCTTACGACAACTATATTAGTATATCACAGTCACTTTTCTCTGTCAACAGGTTTTTTTAACTTTTTTTAAATCCTATTTCCATCAACCGCGATACACCCATAGTCCGTACGGGATTCGAACCCGTGTTACCGCCGTGAAAAGGCGGTGTCTTAACCCCTTGACCAACGGACCTTGAGCTTTTCAACTCTTTCTATTATACCTACTTTTTCTGCCTTGTCAACTAGTTTGATTTGTTTTTTCTGAAATTTTTTTACTGGTTTTCATAGATTAGTTTTTATAAATAAGAAAGAGAGGATATAATAGTATCCTCTCTTGTATATCTTCTACTAATATTTTAGTTTTCTTCAGCCATTTTTGATTTTACTTCATCATATGATAGGGCACGTGATTCCTCTTCTACTGATTCAGGCATTTTCCCTGTTTCGTAAAGAGATTTGATTTGTGTACTATCCAATGTTTCATATTTCAATAAGGCTTCTGCTATTAATTTATGCGTTTCACGATTTGATTGAATAATTTCAGCTGCTTTATTACGTGCTTCATTCAACAATGCTCGAACTTCTTCGTCAATTTCATAAGCTGTACGCTCTGAAATAGATTTTTGTGGAGTTTGAGCACCAAACATTGCATGATTTCCTTCGTATTGAACAGGTCCAAGTTTTTCACTCATACCATACTCTGTAACCATTGCACGCGCCATTTGTGTAGCTTGCTCAAAGTCGTTTGATGCACCTGTTGTTTGGACATTAAAGATGATTTCTTCAGCAACACGTCCACCCATCAAACCAGCTAATTGTTCTTTCATATCTTCTTTAGACAGCAACATTTGATCTTCTTTTGGAAGAGCAATCATGTAACCACCTGCACGACCACGTGGAACAATTGTTACCTTATGAACGACACGCGCATTTGATAAGACTAACCCTACGATAGTGTGCCCGGCTTCGTGATAAGCAACCATTTCACGTTCTTTTTGGGAAACAGTTTTATCTTTCTTAGAAGGCCCTGCAATAACGCGATCTTCTGCCTCATCAATATCAGAAGCATCAATGACTGATTTGTTGCGACGGGCAGCAACTAATGCCGCTTCGTTCAATACATTTTCTAAATCAGCACCAACAAAACCTGGAGTTTGTTGTGCTACCAACTTCAAATCCACATCTTCTGCTAGAGGTTTATTTCTAGCATGGACTTTCAGAATTGCTTCGCGTCCTTTAACATCTGGACGACCAACCAATACTTTTCTGTCAAAACGACCTGGACGAAGAAGGGCTGGATCTAGAACATCTGAACGGTTCGTTGCTGCAATGACAATGATTCCTTCATTTCCTTCAAAACCATCCATTTCAATCAAGAGTTGGTTCAAGGTTTGTTCACGTTCGTCATTACCTCCACCAAGACCGACACCACGTTGGCGACCAACGGCATCAATTTCATCGATGAAGATAATGGCTGGTGCTGCTTTTTTCGCGTCCTCAAATAGAGAACGGACACGGCTTGCACCAACACCGACGAACATTTCTACAAAGTCAGAACCTGAAATACTAAAGAATGGTACACCAGCTTCTCCTGCAACTGCTTTAGCAAGTAATGTTTTACCAGTACCTGGAGGGCCCTCCAAGAGCACACCAGCTGGAATACGGGCACCTAATTTTGTAAAGCGTTTTGGATCTTTCAAGAATTCAACAACTTCAACAAGTTCTTGTTTTTCTTCTTCAGCTCCTGCTACATCTGAAAAGCGTACTTTGATATCTTCCTTATTAGCAGCCTTAGCTTTACTGCGTCCAAAGCTCATCGGATTGCGTCCGCTATTTCCTCCCATATTTCCCATCATAGAAAATAGGAAGAAGAATAAAATGGCAAATGGCACTACCGAAACTAGGATGTTAATCCACATACCACTCGAGCTTTCGTGCTTGACTTCAACTTGTGTTTGGTGTTCACCAGCTAGTTTTTGCAAATCTGCTACAGTAGTATCCGATGGAAGAATAATACTTGTAAATTTTTCTACTTTTGTTGCAGAAGGTGTGAAAAACTGAATCCCTGTTTCCGGTTTTTCTGTTTTAGCAGTTTTATAGACACCAGACACTTCAATAACACTACCACTTGGTTGATAGGTTATTTCTTTTACATTGTCATTAGTGATTTCCTGCACCAATTCTGAGTATTTAATTTGTTGACTGTGCCCAGCAGCTCTCCCAGCGAAAAAGTACTGGAATCCCGTTACTAGCAAGAAAATCATCAACAAATAAAGAAATGGATTTTTTATAAAACCATTATTTTGTTTTTGCATTCAACAACTTACCCTTCTATTTTGAGTAAACTTCCTCTTTCAATACACCTACATAAGGAAGGTTACGATAATTTTCATTATAGTCTAAACCATAGCCTACAACGAATTCATTTGGAATAGTAAAACATGTATAATCTGCTTCAATTTCTACAGTACGTCCTTCTGGTTTATCCAGCATAGTAACAATCTTAACAGACGCTGCTTCTCTAGCAGTAAACATATCTCTCAAACTTTTTAATGTTTGTCCAGTATCAATAATATCTTCTACAAAGACAATGTGTCTACCTTTAACATCTTGAGTGACATCTTGTTTGATATTGATGACACCACTACTTACAGTTCCACCATGATAACTAGAAACCATCATAAAATCCATTTCAAGATGAGTGTCGATATATTTGACTAATTCTGCCATAAATGGAATAGATCCTTTTAAAATCCCAACTAAAATCGGATTCTTACCTTCGTAATCTTTTGTCAATTGAGCACCTAACTTCTTAGCTGCTTCTGTAATTTCATCTTGTGAAATCAAAATCTTCTTGATATCTTGTTCTAACATGATTTTACCTATCTATTTTTTCTATATAAAGTACAGTGTTCATTATATCATTTTTCATTTTTATACTCAAATCACTGAGTTCGATTCCTAAAATTGAATAAATTTGTCCAAATTGCTCAACAATAATCGCATTTTTTCGTTTTTCTGCAGGTATTTTTAAATCAATAAAAAGTCGCCTTACTTTTTTTCGATGACCATTTATTATCAAATAATCACCTGGCTGTCGATGCCGCAAAATCAATGATGTTTCACGGGAAACATTTATTTGTTGAACATTTTCACCTTTTAGAGGAATTCCAAATGAAAATAGAAAACCTTCATAATAAACTTGATTTTGATAGTTTAACACACACTCACTACTTTTTTCATCAGACTTTGGTCTGATTTTACCAATTTGAAAGTGCTGGTATTCTTTTATAAGTTCATAACCATTTTTTATACTATGGCGATATTGACTCTTAGTTTTTAAAATATGATGAATTTCTTGAAATTGTTCTCTTGTTACATTTAAATCAGCAAAACGACTAAGGTATTGTTGTAGTAAAACTCCTTGCGTTGCTTCACTAAAAGATAAAAACTGAGTTAAATCTTCTACATCAACCGCTTGAGATAATTCAGCCAGAGCAATTTGACAATCAGAAACTTCTTTTCCAAACTCTAAAATTACTTTTTTTACCTGAACATTTTCTTTTTCTAACTGTGGCAGATAGATGTTGCGAATACGATTGCGAAGATAGTGATTTTTTTTATTCGTTGGATCTTCAAAATGCTCAATTTCAGGAAAATCCTTCTTATAAAAAGACAACAAAGGACGAATCAACTCTCCCTTATCAAACATTTGTCTTTCTTTAATAGCTGATAAATGGTGTAGTCTAACACCTCTAATCAATCGCATAAAGATCGTCTCAACTTGATCATCTGCATGATGAGCTGTTACAAGAGCTGTAGATGAAGTTTTCTCCATCACTCCTCTAAAAAATTCATAGCGAAATTGACGAGCATTCGCTTCTGAAAAATCTCCAGTAAAACAAGCTACATAAATTGGAACTCCAGCTTGTTCAGCTAGTTTTCTTAATTCAATTTCTTCCTTATCTGACTCTGGTCGTTGTTTATGATTTACATGAGCTAAAAACAATTCAATACCAAGTTCTTTTTGATAGGTCAAAAGAAGTTGAAAAAGAAACATCGAATCCAATCCACCAGACAAGGCTAGCACAACTCTTGAATGTCCTTCAAAGTAACCTTTTTCTAGAAAATGATTTAAAAAATCGCGGTCTCTCATTTTAGGACCTCATAGACATCCTTAGCAATTTTAGAAATGGTATCGTAATCAGAATTTTTGGTAAAGATTGAAATAACGAAAGGAGAATCTGTATAGACTATTCCCACATCGTGTTTAAATTCATCTGCATCCCCAATTTTATGGGCTACCTTAGCAGAAATATTCTTAGCAATCCGCTGATTATCAAAAGATGTTTGTGAAAGAGATTCTAAAACAAAACCATTTTGATTGTAAATAGATTCCATAACTTGACCAGCCATTTTAGCTGAAGCCATCTTATCTGTCACATTCCACTCTTCACCTGCGATAGTAGCCATTTCTTTTTTAAAGGCTTCATCTGATTTATTCGTAATATAATAAGCAAGAATATTATGAGCTACATTGTCAGATTCTTTTGCAGTTTTTGTGATTAAATCTTTGATTGTGTATTCTTTATTGTCCGCTGTTTTAGGGAGACTTCCGCTTCCTTCCGGTTTATAAGAACCAGGGAAATCATTAACTTCGGAAACATACTTCAATTTCGTGTCAAGTTGGTAATCACCTTGATTGATTTTTTCCTGAACAGAATAAAGATAAGGTAATTTCATAACACTAGCAGCGTACATTTTTTGATTTTCATTAATGCCAGCTTCCTTACCTGTACTCAATTGTTTAATATAAATAGAGAACTGTTCATTTTGATAATTCGCAGATAGCAACTCTTGTACTTTCTGAATACGATTATCATCATCGGAAATATAATCCGTCGAAATCCAGCCCGTTTGCTTGACATGTATGAATTCACGACCTTCAGCAAAAATAGACATATCTGCTTCAACTTCTTGATAAGGCGCTAAAGTAGACTTTAATTCTTGTTGATCATAAGGACTATTATAAACGACAAATCCTGGTTCTAGCCATACTCGCTTAGAAAAATCGTTTACGATGGAACTATCGTATAAAAGTCGTTTATCAGCCATTACAAATTGATTATTTGACAATTTAAAGACAGGCTGTCCTTGTTTATTTAATCGCCATTCTAAGACAGATAATTTTGTTTCCGCATTGACTTTTCCTGATTCTTTAATCAGGTCTTCTGTAGAATAAACTGGCGTCTCACCATAAAATTTTGGAGATTCTATAATATCTTGATAATAAAAATGATATGGAGTATGAGTTAAAGAATAAACTTCTTGTTTTGGAATGATAACTGGATTCTCAGTGCTTACTACTTGAACGCTTTTTAGGAAAATAGGAAGTAGTAATATCACTAAAAATTTACGCATTCTTTTTCCCCTCTTCTTCTTGTAGTCGTAACAGATGATTCTTTTGAGCTAACTCATCTAATTTTTCATCTGACTGACTTAAAAATTTTTCGATAATATCTAATAAATTTTCCATTTCGCATTACCTAGGAAGTAAGTCCGGAATTGTATAAACTTCCTCCCATGTTTTTGAATAATAATATTTTGCACGGGAATATTTAGCCGCATAGGATTCATCTTTTAGCTTAGTTGCTAAACTAGCTTCTTTATCCTTTTCATCGCTCAAGTCCTGATATTGTTTTTTCAAATCAGCTAGTTGCTGGCGACGTGTTAGTAATTGTTGGTAACTCTGTGCTAAATTGTAAGTTGGTAAGATGAATAGCAACATAATCAAAATCAAAACCCAACCCATAAAACGATTACGTTTTTGACGTTCTTCCATCATGTATTTACGTCGTTGGTGTTCATTTTGAATAAATGAATTATTCATTTGGACTATTTTTTTATACATCTTCTTCTACCCTTGTTTCACTTATAATTTCATACATTCCAGCTGCATCTTCTTTTTTTGTGCTATCTTTCATTTCGAGCACCTTTACGAGCAACAATTTATTTCCAAAACGAATTTCAACCTGATCATTGATTTTTAAATCAGTTGAACTTTTAGCAAGGATACCGTTTACCTTGATTCGCCCTTTATCTGCAACTTCCTTAGCTACCGTACGACGTTTAATAATTCGTGATACTTTTAAATATTTATCTAATCTCATCTTATAATACCTCAAATTATTATTTTACCATTTTTATCCCTTTTATAGAAGAAAAAAGGTAAACCCTAATGTGACTCTTTTAAGTCTTTTATTTTCGCTAACGATTCTCCAAAGGTTAAGAGTCCTTCTAAAATCTCATAGTCTTTTTTATTTCGAATATCAAATACAACTTCAATCAAACCTTGATTTTCAGAAATATTAGCCTTCAAATTTGTCTGAGAAAGAGCATGGAAATAATCTTGGGTTAAAAATAGTTGTTGGGATATCTTTTCAAATTGAATAACAAGCTTATTATTTCTTCTTTCAACACGATTGACAAAAACTTTATCAAGATAAGCTTTAGCTAATCCAATTTCTAAGAGGTAAGCAACTACATCTGGATACTCACCAAAACGGTCAATTAACTCATCTTGTAATTCTTCGTAGTTGACACGGTTGTCAATTTGACGAATTCTCTTGTAAATCTCAATTTTATGTCGTTCATCCGAAATATACTCATCTGGAAGATAGGCATCAATTTGTAGAATTAACTCAGCATTTCCTTTTTCACGTTTCTTATCAGTTCCATTTTTCTTAGCAATTGCTTCTTCCAGTAATTGAGAATAGAGTTCAAAACCAACAGAATCGATAAAACCTGACTGCGAACTTCCCAAAAGATTACCCGCTCCACGGATAGATAAATCGCGCATAGCGATTTTGAAACCAGAACCCAATTCAGTGAAACCTTTAATTGCCTCCAATCTCTTCTCAGAAACTTCTGTCAATGATTTATCTGGTCGATACATGAGATAGGCATAAGCAATACGATTACTACGACCAACCCGACCTCTTAATTGATACAAGGTAGACAGACCCATGTGATCCGCATTTTCGATAAACAAGGTATTGGCATTTGGAATATCCACTCCTGTTTCAATGATTGTCGTGGTTACTAAAATATCATATTCACCTTCAATGAAATCAAGTAGTGTGTTCTCCAAACGAATTTCACTCATTTGACCATGAACAAAACCAATAGAAGCTTCAGGAATTAACTCTTGTAACTCTGAAACCTTCTTTTCAATCGTGTCAACTTTATTGTAAAGATAGTAAACCTGACCACCACGATCAATTTCTCTCAATACAGCATCTCGAATGACACGATCATTCTGTTCAAGGACATAGGTTTGTACAGGATATCGATTGGTTGGGGGAGTTTCGATGACAGATAAATCTCGAATACCTAACATAGACATATGAAGAGTTCGAGGAATTGGTGTAGCTGTCAAAGTTAAGACATCAACCTTCTTTTTTAATTCCTTCAAAGCTTCCTTATGTTTGACACCAAAACGTTGTTCCTCATCGATGATGATCAAGCCTAAATCTGCAAATTCAACATCTTTAGATAAAACTCGATGGGTTCCTATCAGAATATCAACTTGGCCTTTTTTCAATTTTTTAAGTGTTTCAGTCTGCTCTTTTTTACTTCTAAAACGACTTAAAACATCTACATTGACAGCAAACTGCTCAAATCTTTCCTTGAAATTACTATAATGTTGCTGAGCAAGAACTGTGGTTGGTACTAAAACAACAACCTGTTTATGATTATTTACAGCCTTAAAAGCAGCTCGCATGGCCACCTCAGTCTTACCAAAACCAACATCTCCAACCAAAAGTCTATCCATTGGTTGAGAAGCCTGCATATCCTTTTTGATTTCATCGATACTTCGAAGTTGGTCCTCAGTTTCAACATAAGGGAAAGCCTCATCAAAAGCAACCTGATCTTCATCATCTTTTGAAAATGCAAAACCTTCAAGTTGACTCCTCTCTGCATATAACTTAATTAAGTCATCTGCAATGTCTTCAACTTGATTTTTAACTTTTTGCTTAGCTTTTTTAAAACGTCCATCGTTTAATTTGTTTAACTTTGGAGCCTTACCGTCACTTGAAACATACTTAGATAAGGTTTGGATTTGTTCTACAGGGATAGAAATTCGATCTCCATTTTGATATTGGATACTTACATAATCTCGGTGAATCCCTTTGAGTTCAATCGTTTCGATTCCTAAATATTGACCAATCCCATGAATTTGATGAACAACATAATCTCCTTTTTGGAGTTCACTATAATCCTTTAATCTCTCAGCATTGCTAATATTTTGTCTTCTGTATTTGCGTTTAATCTTCTTTTTGAAAATTTCATATTCAGTGATGAATACAAGATTCTCATCCACAAAATGAAAACCATGACGAAGATTTCCTTCAACAAGATTGACAGTTCCTTTACAGATTTCACTTTGATTACTATTGTCAACTTTAATGCTATATTCATCAAGAATCGTTGACAGTTTTTTTAGTTCTGTTTGGTTGCTTGATTGAAGAATAATCGTATATTTTAATTTTTTATAGCGTTCAATTTCTTCTTTCAGAAAAGAAAACTGATTGAAGAATTCTTGCATTGGATATTGATTAAATTGATAAAAATGATCAAATTTTAGATTTCCAAGTCCCTTTTGAAAATTAGAAAAGAAGCTGGCTGGTAAATATTTTTTAAACTGACTTTCTACATCAGCAAAATATTGTAAACTTGATACAGCTTTACTATTGTGTAAATCTTCTGTAAAGTAGCCAGCTGTTTCCTTATCAAAAATATCATACTGATTCATGATTTTTTGAAAATCATCAAAGATAATAGGTGCTTGGTTCAAGTAGTCAATCAAGGTCCACTGTTTTTTATAAAAAACAGACAAAAATTTACGGATATCAGTATGTAGAACTTGCTCTTTCGTGCAACTAAAAACTTCTTCTAAATAAGACTTTAAAGTTGGAGAAATAGCTTTATCAATCTCATGTTCTAAGAATTTTTGACCACGATTATAATCTTCAGTAGTTAATAAAATATCACTAGCTGGATAGATTAAGACTTGAGACTGACTATCTTTTGATAATTGCGTTTCAGCATCAAATTCTCTTATACCATCAATTTCATCACCAAAAAATTCAATTCGATTGGGATATAGTTGTGAAGTTTCAAAGATATCTAAAATATCCCCTCGAAGACTAAACTCACCTTGACTTTGAACTTGAGTAACTTTTTTATAACCAAGTGAAATCAATTGATTTTTTAATTCTCTTTGTTCACACTCTTCGCCAACTTCAAGTTTTAACACACTGTTATCAAAAACTTGAGGATCTGGTAAGAATAAACGGCTAGCTGCCATGTTACAAACTAATATTCCTTTTTGAGATTTATCTCTTAGAAAACGCAAGGCTTCAACCCGAGAAAAAATCTTTTCTTGAGACGATACTAAAAATTCTACCATTGGTGAATCATCTACTAAAAATGGATAAACCATATCAGTACCCAGGATAGAAATTAAATCATTTACTAGACGATCAGCTTCTCCATATGTAGATGTCATTACTAAAATCTTGTTCTGATTTTTAACACTACTTGCAATAGCTAAAGACTTTGCTGAACCAGAGAGACCTAGTAGTAATTCCCTCTGCTTGAGAGATAAATGTTCACCCCATAATTGTATCTGCTTGTTCTCTAAAAAGAATTCGATTAATGACATTCCCTTACCCATTGTATTTCTGCATTGTTTTTTCAAAGTTTTTCTCTTGTAAATAATAATTTACAGCATCGTCAACCTTGTCAATAGACTGTAAAATACCTATATAGTCATCCTTGTCAAATTTACTCAAAACGTGGTGAACAACAGACATTCCTTTTTTAGGTCTACCGATACCAATCTTTACACGATTGAAAACCTGTGTACCAATATGTTGGATAATTGACTTGATACCATTATGACCGCCAGCTGATCCCTTAGCGCGAAGTCGAATTTTTCCTACTTCCATGTCAAGATCATCGTAAATAATCAGTAAATCTTCGATATCTAAACCATAGTAGGTTAATAAAGCATGAACTGCTTTCCCACTTTCATTCATAAAAGTAGTGGGTTTTACCAGATAAATTTTTTCACCATTGTGGAAAAATGAGGCTAACTCAGCTTGGAATATCTTATCGTGTGTAAAGGTGACATTCTGTTTTTTCGCTAGTTGGTCAATCAACATAAAGCCAACATTATGTTTGGTTTCAAAATATTTATCTCCTGGATTTCCCAATCCTACAAGTAATTTTGTCATTTAAATTTCCTTTCAAAAGCCAAAAGGGTTGGAATTTTTTTCCAACCTAATTGACACTATTAAAAATGTTGATTATACGTTAAAGCGGAATTCCATAATATCGCCATCTTGAACGACATATTCTTTTCCTTCTTCACGCAAGCGTCCAGCTTCTTTTACCGCCTTTTCAGATCCGTATTTAATCAAATCATCATAAGACATAGTTACTGCACGAATAAAGCCTTTTTCGAAGTCAGAGTGGATAATTCCAGCAGCTTGAGGAGCTTTCATGCCACGTTTAAAGGTCCAAGCACGAACCTCTTTTTCACCAGCTGTGAAGTAAGTTCCAAGTCCAAGTAGATGGTAAGCAGCACGAGTCAACTTATCCACACCTGATTCTGTCAAACCAATGGCTTCAAGAAACTCTTTTTTATCTTCATCGTCTAATTCAGAAATTTCTTCCTCCGCACGCGCAGAAATGACCACTACCTCTGCATTTTCTGTTTCTGCAAAGTCACGAATTTGCTTCACATATTCGATAGAATCTGGGTCTCCAACAACATCCTCATCCACATTCGCTACATAAAGAACTGGTTTCGTGGTCAAGAGGAAAAGACCTTTGACAACCTTTTGCTCTTCATCTGTAAATTCAATGGTACGTGCTGACTTACCGTCTTCAAGGACAGGTTTAATCTTTTGGAGAACGTTAAATTCTGCAACTGATTCCTTATCTTTTTGCGTACGTGCCATCTTTTCCACACGCGCATAGCGTTTATTAACAGATTCTAAGTCAGCAAGAATCAATTCTAGGTTAATGGTATCAATATCTGCTAATGGATCTACAAAAGCATCTTCACGACCTTGCTCACGCATGACATTTTCATCATCAAAGGCACGAACTACATGGACAATGGCATCAACTTCACGAATATTGGCCAAGAATTTATTTCCAAGACCTTCTCCTTTTGATGCACCTTTTACAATCCCTGCAATATCTGTAAATTCAAAGGTTGTTGGGACTGTCTTCTTAGGGGTAATCATTTCAGTCAATTTTTGGAGGCGTTCATCTGGAACTTCTACCATCCCAACATTTGGATCAATGGTCGCAAATGGATAATTTGCAGCCTCTGCTCCTGCTTTTGTAATTGCGTTAAATAGGGTTGATTTACCAACGTTTGGCAAACCCACGATACCTGCTGTTAAAGCCATAGTTTCTCAATCTCCGTTCACATTTCAATCTTCAATATTATAACACAAAAAGGGAAAACTTGCTAACCCTCTAACTCCTTGCATTTAGTCGATAATTTTACTCATTTTTCTTTCAAAATCATGGCGACTCATCATAACAATGTGGTCGCAATTGCTACATTTGATTTTGATATCTGCCCCAACACGTGTAATTTCCCAACGATTCGCTTTTTTGCCTGTAGATTTGATTGTACAAGCATGTGGCTTTTTCATTTCAACAAAATTTCCAACTTGATACATACTACTCTCCTTTTCATATTTCTGATTATATCATAAAAGAGGTGAGCTAGGCTCAACCTCTTTAACTTAATTTGTACGAACTGGTGTAATCAGCTGCATGAAATCTTCATCTGTATCAGCTGGTACCAAGGTAAATGGACGAACTGCTGAAATGAAACTGATTGTTACCTTTTCACTATTCAAGGCTTTTAGTGCTTCAATCAAGTAAGTTGGGTTAAAGCTAATAGTTAAATCTTCACCAGATACACTTTCTGTATCGATTTCTTCGTTTACTTTACCAACTTCTGGAGAATTTACATGAGCTGTAACTACTCCTTGTTTGATTTCTAATTTTACAGTTCCATTTTGAGTAGCACTTGATAAAAGACGTGCACGTTCCATAGATTGACGTAGATTCACAACATCAAAAGTCACTGTCGTATTAAAATCTGTTGGAATCAGACGATCTGTATCAGGATAATTACCTTCTAAGAGACGTGTATAGAAGCTAATATTTTCGCTTCTAAAGAGAATTTGGTTGTTTGCAAAGAATATCTCTACTGTTTCGATATCGTCCGTAAAAACAGCTGAAAATTCGCGTAGAGAGCGACTTGGGATAACAACATCAAAATTATCACTATTTTTTTCAAGAGTTAATTTTTTTTGGCTGAGACGATGTGAGTCTGTTGCTACTGTTTTTAATTCTTTATGATTACTAAAAACAAAGTGAACACCAGTCAAAATAGGACGACTTTCTTGTACACTAGCTGCAAAGGCAGTTTCGTTGATAATCCTCTTAAGAAGTTTTGTTTCAAGAACTAGAGGATTACTTGCTGCAATTTCCTGAATACGTGGATACTGTTCGCTGTCTTTTCCTTTCAGAGTAATTTCTGATTTTCCACTTGTTAGTACAATTTGATGTTGTTCAATTTCTTTAAAATCAAGAGTCACATCTGGAAGACTTGATACTACATTGATAAAGAAAGAAGCTTCTAGAAGGATAGAACCTAAAGAGTTAATCAAAAGACCTGCATTTTCATCTTTTTGAGAAATGAAATTCTCAATTGAAATTTGACCATTTGATCCAATTAATGTAATTCCTTCGTTAGTCACATCAATTTTAATAGTTGATAAAACAGGAATAGCATTTTTTGAACTAATAGCACGTTTTGTAATATTTAATGATTGCAGGAATAAATTTTTATTAATAGAAAAATGAATCATGGAATCTCCTTTATTTATTTTTATTATTAGAAGGTTAATAGTAATAGTAGGCTGTGTGAAATCTGTGGAAAACCAAGTTTAGTTTAGAAAAATCAAGAAGTTATACTTGTTTAAAATTTGTTAATAAATCAGTAAAATTTTAAACACTTATCCACAAGTTATTTGATTTTCTTTTTGATGGTTTCGATTTCTATACGTAATTTATCATCAGTTTCAATCATAGATTTGATTTTTGCGTGAGCATGAATGACGGTTGTATGATCTTTACCACCAAATTCTTTTCCGATTTTTGGAAGACTATTATCAGTTAATTCTCTAGCTAGGTACATAGCAACTTGGCGAGCTAGAACAATATTCTGAACACGTCTAGTTCCCTTCATCTCTTTAACGCTCACATCATAAAATTTTCCGACTTCCTCTTGGATTTTTTCAATCGGAATGACGATCATGGTGCTGACGCTTTGTTTTCGAGCACGTATAGCCTCAGATGCAATATCCACAGTTATAGTATTGATTTGTTTGACTTTAGCCATGAGGCTAATATCTTTGAGCGCACCTTCTAATTCACGTACATTTGAATCAAACTGGCCAGCCAAATATTCGATTGTGTCAGGTTGAAAATGATAATCTAAATCCTCTGTTTTACTATTTAGGATAGCGATACGAGTTTCAAAATCAGGTGGAGTAATATCCGTTGTTAAACCCCATGAGAAGCGCGTGACAAGTCGTTCAGGTAGATTTTCTAGTTGTTCTGGCCTACGGTCACTCGTTAAAACGATCTGTTTATTATTACTATGAAGGTTATTAAATGTGTTGAAAAACTCTTCCTGAGTTTGCACTTTATTTCCACTGAGAGATTGAATGTCATCAATAAGAAGGAGATCTATACTTCGATAGGTTTTTTTAAAATTTTCCATATCATTGAGTCTTAGATGATCTAAAAATTCATTAATAAAGCTTTCAGCAGGAATATATTTTACACGCGTATTAGGATTTTTTTTGAGAATTTCATTACCCAAAGCATTGAGCAAGTGAGTTTTTCCTAGACCAGGTCCCCCATATATAAACAGAGGATTATAAGTTAGTCCAGGATCTTCCGAGACGGCTAAAGCAGCAGACTTAGCCCAAATATTTCCATCACCTTGGATAAAATTATCAAAAGTATAGATGTCTCTTAATCCTGTTTCTGAATAGGGTATAGATTTTTTAATTTCTTCCTGTTGATAATTACTATTTTCAACATTGCTTTCTATATCGGAGGTATTAGAATCTTCTTTAGTCAATACATATTGAGCTTTTATTTCAGTGTCATAGATTTGAAAACCGACAGCTACAATAATATCATTGAGTTTTGTACTCCAAACCATTTCCATTTCAGATCTTGGCAAAAATATGGTAGCTACATTTCCCTCAACCTTTATTAATTCAGCAGGTGTTGCGTAGAAATCAAACATTGATCGTGTCAATCTCTCTTTAGCTAAGTCTAAAATCTGATTCCAAAATTGTTTTTCTTTCAACAACAAACTCCTCCTTTTCTAAATGGTGTAATCTTAAACACTATTTTATCATATAGCAAGCAATTTTTCCACAACTTGTGAAAAACAATCCACAATGTTTAAAAGATTTATCCACAACTTGTGGATAAGATGTCTAACTTTTGATTTAATAGACTCTTTCTATACTAATCCAGTGGATAAGTATGTGAGTTTAGAAAAATAAAATAACAGCCTTATTTCAGGCTGTTAATAAAACGTTGGTATTCTTCTTGATTATGAAAAGAGATAGTTATTTTTCCTGCCTCTTTTTTTTGAAGGACGATTTGGACATCTAATCCCAACAATTTTTTCAAATTTTCTTCTTCTTCTTTGATAAAGTGATCTTTTTCTTTGCTTTTCTTCTTATTTTTTTCTTCTTTAAGTAGATCTTCCACCTGCCGAACTGATAAATCCTCTTTCTGAATGCGATTGAGTAAATTTTTTTGTTTTTTCAAAGGTAGTTGGATTAGAAGTCTAGCATGTGCTTGAGATAATTTTCCAGCTTCTACCTCGTTTAAAATAAAATCAGGGAGCGTTAGCAAGCGAACAAGATTGGTAATATACGGACGTGATTTCCCCATTTTTGCAGCAATGTCCGCGTGAGTATATCCTTTTTCAATTAAAGATTGATAAGCTTTTGCTTCTTCAATCGGATTTAAGTCTTCTCGTTGTAAATTTTCAATGATTGAGTGAACCATCATATCCTGATCAGATAATTTTTTGATGATTACAGGAACTTCTGTGAGCCCAGCTGCTATTGATGCCCGATACCGTCTTTCTCCAGCTAGAATTTCGTATCCGATAACTGGAGATTGACGAACGATAATGGGTTGAATTAAACCATTTTCTTTAATAGATTGGGCAAGTTCTTCAATTTTTTCTTTTGAAAATTCTTTACGAGGTTGATAGGGATTTTTTTGAATATCACTGATACGAATTAGTTTGAGTTCTTCCATATCTCTACAGTATCATATCTTTAATATTCTGTAAAGTAGGTTTACAAATATGTAAACTATTGATTTAAATCGCTTGTACTCTTATCTAGTTTGATTGTAGTTTTTTCTTCTTTACCATTACGGTAATAAGTTACAGTTATTTCATCTCCAATAGAGTGATTGTATAGCGCATTTTGCAATTCAGTAGTAGAAGAAATCTTAGTATCATCTACTTTTGTGATAACATCATACTGTTGTAAATGTCCATTTGCAGGCATGTTCTTTTGAACAGAACGAACAGCTACACCAGAAGTAACGTTTTCAGGAAGTTTTAATTTTTTTAGATCAGCAGTGCTAAGGTTTGTCAAATTAACCATGTGGATACCAAGCGCTGGTCGAGTTACTTTTCCATCTTTTTCTAATTGTTTAATAATATTAATAACATCATTTGCAGGAATAGCAAAACCAAGGCCTTCTACAGATGTTCCACCATTTGAGGCAATTTTACTTGATGTAATACCGATAACTTGTCCCTGGATATTAATCAAAGGACCTCCAGAGTTACCAGGGTTAATAGCTGTATCTGTTTGGATAGCATTCGTTGAAATGGCTTGACCATCTTCAGCTTTCAAAGAAACATGTCTGTTCAAGCTTGATACAATCCCTTGAGTAACTGTATTTGCATATTCTGAACCTAAAGGACTACCGATTGCGATAGCCGTTTCTCCAACAGCTAATTGACTTGAATCACCAAACTCAGCAACTGTAGAAACTTTTTCTGAAGATATTTTTACTACTGCAATATCAGAATAGGTATCAGAACCAACAATTTCACCTGAGACTTTTGTTCCATCAGTCAAACGAACGTCAACTTTTTTAGCGCCATTAATAACGTGAGTATTAGTAACTAAATAGGCAGATTCACCTTCTTTTTTATAAATAACACCAGAACCTTCACTGTTAATTTGTTCAGTGTTTGAATCTGTATCAGTATCATCAGTTCCAACAAAACCACCTTGAGAGTTTTCTGAATAAGTGATAATCGATACAACTGCATCTTTAACTTTATCTACAGCCTGTGTGGTAGAATTTTCATTTTTCGAAGCAGTCTGAGTGACTGCTGCACTATTTTGTTCTCCGTTTCCTTGTTTTTGGTTGAATTGAAGAACAGTCAAACTTCCTAATAGACCACTAAAAAAGCTAATAAGAATAACTAGTAAAAGTTGTCCAATTGTTTTTGAAAACTTGTTTAAGTTTTTCATAGAATCCTCCATATTTGATTAATTAGTGAAAGTATAAAATTATTAACTTAATCCTAGCTTAAAAAAGTTTAAGTTTTTAACAATCTGTGGATAACTGATTAAAACTTGTGAATTTATTGTGTTTTTTCACCTTTTTCATTTGTGAATAAGATGTGAATAGAATGCGATTATGATAAAATAGAAGCATGAAAATAAAAATTGTAACAGTTGGAAAACTAAAAGAAAAGTATCTCAAAGATGGAATTGCAGAATATTCTAAAAGAATATCACGATTTGCTGCCGTAGAAATGATCGAATTAGCTGATGAAAAGACACCAGATCGTGCCAGCGATTCAGAAAATGAAAAAATCTTGAATTTAGAAGGAAATCGAATCCTTTCCAAAATTGGTGATAGAGAATTTGTTGTTGTTTTAGCTATTGAAGGGAAAACCCTCTCTTCTGAAGAATTTAGTAAACAGTTAGAACAAGCATCTATTAATGGTTTTTCAACCTTAACCTTTATTATTGGTGGAAGTTTAGGATTATCCAATGAAGTGAAAAAACGAGCTAACTTATCTGTAAGTTTTGGTCGTTTAACTCTCCCACATCAATTAATGCGACTTGTTCTGATAGAGCAGATATACAGAGCTTTTACTATTCAACAAGGCTCTCCTTATCATAAATAGGATTGACTATTTTCGATTATTTTGATAAGATAAACTAGTTAGGTCTCATAGCTCAGCTGGATAGAGCATTCGCCTTCTAAGCGAACGGTCGCAGGTTCGAATCCTGCTGGGATCATATACTAGATTTAACGCTGGGAAAACCCAGCGTTTTTTGTAAAAATTGACAGTTCAGGTACAAAAATGTGCAGTTGAGAATGATCACTTATAATATAAATCACATTTTGTATAATAGATTGGTAAGTTCATTTATAAGAAAAAAGAGAAAACATTATAGGGAGATATAATGTATTTATTGAAAATACTCATAGTTATTCTTCATATTCTTATTCTAACAAATAGCTATGAACTCATTTGTAAGGCAACAAAAAAAGAAAGATATCTGTTTATTTCTTGGGTATTTATATTACAGTCTATTGTTGAAATTTTATTCTATTTAACTTCTTTACATGGATTAGGAATGGAAAAAATTTCATTTACCTGTATTATCTTTGCTTATTTAATAGGATTTAAAAAATATAATAAGTTCAAGGCTATTTTTATCAGTTTACTATTGTCTCTACTATATCAAAGTACTCATACTTTTATAGCAGTAATCATATCCTCTATAACAGGTGTTTCTTTCGTAACAAAATATGAAGATTTCTTTTTTGTAGTAGTTTTATTGCTGACCTATTTTGTAATCAAAAAAATTATTTTTTATTTCCACTTGGAAATCAATTATTTTGATAAAGATTACCTCTATCCATTTTTTAAAAAGGTCATTTTTGCTTTCTTTGCTTTACATATTCTATTATTTATTTCAGACATGGTGAATATTCATGAACACTTTTATAGTTTTAGTAGTATTTTAGCAACAATTGTCTTTATTTGTTTACTACTAATCTTCTTTGCAATGAATGCCAAGAAGGTTCAAATTGAAAAAGAAATAGCCCTAAAACAGAAAAAATTTGAACAAGAACATTTACAGACCTATACAGATGAAATTGTTGGTTTGTATAATGAAATCCGTGGTTTCCGTCATGATTATGCAGGTATGCTTGTCAGTATGCAAATGGCTATTGACAGTAAAGATTTACAGGAAATTGACAGAATTTACAATGAAGTCTTAGTAAAAGCTAATCAAAAATTACGTTCAGATAAGTATACATACTTTGATTTAAACAATATAGAAGATACAGCTTTACGAAGTTTAATTGCACAATCCATTGTATATGCAAGAAATAAGGACGTAGAGTTTACACTAGAAGTAAAGGATATCATCACAAAGTTGTCAATTGATTTACTTGATCTTGTGCGTATTATGAGCGTTTTATTGAACAATGCTGTCGAAGGTGCTGCAGAAAGTTACTCGAAACAAATGGAGGTTGCAGTGATTAAGATGGATTTAGAAATAGTTATCGTGATTCAAAATTCGTGTAAATATACTATGATGCCTTCAGAAGACTTGTTTGAACTAGGTTTTTCTACTAAAGGTAGAAATAGAGGAATAGGCCTTAATAATGTCAAAGAGATTTTGGATCAGTATGAAAATATCATTTTAGAGACAGAGATGGAAGATAGTAAGTTTAGACAGATTATTAGATTTAAGAGAGAGTTTGAATGAAAGTATTAATTTTAGAAGATGTTATTCAACATCAAGTCAGATTAGAAAGAACCTTGGATGAAATTTCAAAGGAATTGAATATTCCTATTTCTTACAAAACAACAGGTAAAGAACGAGAATTTAAGGAATATATCGAAAATGATGAAGTAAACCAGCTTTATTTTCTAGATATTGATATTCATGGCGTTGAGAAAAAAGGATTTGAGGTAGCACAGTTTATTCGTCGCCACAATCCCTATGCAATTATCGTATTTATCACTAGTAGATCAGAATTTGCTACCTTAACTTACAAATATCAAGTATCAGCCTTGGATTTTGTTGATAAAGATATCAATGATGAATTATTTAAAAAACGTATCGAACAGAGTATCTTATATACCAAAAGTATGCTACTTGAAAATAAAGATGTTGTGGATTATTTTGACTATAATTACAAGGGAAATGATTTGAAAATTCCCTACCATGATATTTTATATATTGAAACAACAGGAGTATCTCATAAGTTAAGGATTATTGGTAAGAATTTTGCCAAAGAATTTTATGGTACTATGGCGGATATTCAAGAAAAAGATAAAGATATTCAAAGATTTTATTCTGCTCATAAATCATTTCTTGTCAATGTAGGAAATATTAGGGAAATTGATCGAAAAAATTTAGAAGTGGTTTTTTATGAGGATCATCGTTGTCCAATTACCCGTCTAAAGGTACGGAAATTAAGAGATATTCTGGAGAAAAAATCTAAAAAGTGATTGACAATTAGTAAGAAATTGATATAATGGTTATATCTGCTACAGATAGATGGTCCGTTGGTCAAGGGGTTAAGACACCGCCTTTTCACGGCGGTAACACGGGTTCGAATCC
>NZ_JUUZ01000019.1 GCF_001074155.1 Streptococcus pseudopneumoniae | reverse complement strand
TTAAAAAATGGCGCGAGACGGAATCGAACCGCCGACACATGGAGCTTCAATCCATTGCTCTACCAACTGAGCTACCGAGCCAAATATTGCGGGAGCAGGATTTGAACCTACGACCTTCGGGTTATGAGCCCGACGAGCTACCGAGCTGCTCCATCCCGCGATAATAAATAAAGGAGGATGTGGGATTCGAACCCACGCACGCTTTTACACGCCTGACGGTTTTCAAGACCGTTCCCTTCAGCCGGACTTGGGTAATCCTCCA
>NZ_JUUZ01000018.1 GCF_001074155.1 Streptococcus pseudopneumoniae | reverse complement strand
TACGACTCCTGAGTCTACAACTTCATCTACTACAACTACGACTCCTGAGTCTACAACTTCATCCACTACAACTACGACTGAAGAGCCTAAGACTTCATCTACTACAACTACGACTGAAGAGCCTAAGACTACAACTTCAACTACTACAACTCCTGAAGAGCCAACTAGTCAAAATAGTAGTGAAGAATCAAGTTCTACAACTACAACTACTGAAAGTTCAACTTCAGAGACAACAGCTCCAACTGCAGATACAACAGCTTCAACTTCGGAAACAACAACTCCTGAAGCTAATGGTTCAACAACCACTACAACTACTGGAGAACCTACAACAGTTTCAACAACTGGGGACAAACCAGGACTTCCGAACACTGGTGAACGTAATAGCCTAATTGTTTCTGTTGCTGGTGTTGCAATGCTTATCGTAGCTGTAGGAACAGTTTTACATTATCGTAAAAAATAATCAACCAATGTAGAAGTGACTGAATAGGGATTCAAAAGATACACATCTTTGAAAGACTTTATCCAGTAACTTTACTTACTAGATTCAAAAAAAGCGGACAATCATGTCCGCTTTTTGTTTAGCTATTTTATCATTTAAAGTCAGAAAAAAGCTTTAGATAATGATTCCCAAAACTTTCTTATGTCTGCTTTTTACAAGGGGTAGACCTTGCGAAATTCTTCTAAAACCACCTTGCTGTCAGGTGTAAACGTCAGACCTGCTTCTCCAAAGCAGTCTTTGAAAAAGTCTTCATGAACCTGACGCCAATAGGCTAAGGATTTATCACCCTCACCTTCCTTATAGGCATGGTCAGCAGACACTTGTCGAAAAGGCTCAACAGAAACCTTGGTAATTTCGACAATGCAGACAGCCTGATTTTGACTGTCTAAAATAACATCAAAGGTCCCCTCTTGTGGAAGGGGCTCTTCCTCTAGTGCGTAGAGGTCGAAGGCAGAGGCTGTTGCTGTTTTTTCGCCTTTAAAGACCAGATCCGCTAAAAGGTCTGGTTCCACTCCAAATGCCCAGGCATCTATATCATCACCGATAGAGGGGTTGATTTGCTTGTAGGCATTCCACATTTCTTGAGGTGTCATGGGTTGCTCCTTTGTATTTTTTTACTTTCTTCTTTTACACATTTGAGATGATCTGGATGGTCAATCTCTAAATTAAAAATCTCCGGAATAGAACTGTAGTGGATAATGCACTCAATCCCCATCTGATTCATTTTTTGTATGAAAGAAGGATTCAGATAGCCTGCTACAGCGAAATCTATCTTTTTCATCCTTGCTTTATCCTGCATCTGTCTCAACATTTCTAACATAATTGGACTTTCCATATCATGCCATTGACTGTTTCTCACAGTCGCAAAAATAAAAGAAGTTAAATCATTCATTCCAACTACAATCTTTGAAATGCCCGTTTCCAGTATCCTGTCCAAGTCGAAATAAGCTGACGGCAATTCAATCATTGTTCCAACTTTTCCAGTAAAACCATGCTGGCGCAATACTCTAATTGCTTGTTTTAACTGTTCAGCATCATTCACAAAAGGAAAAATAAGAGACAGATTGGGATTGGTTTGATAAACTTCTGCAACGACATGTGCCTCAGCCTGAAATTCATCTGGACACGCCAACATACGCCTGATACCTCTAGATCCAAATAAGGGGTGGCGTTCATCAAAATACTCTTTAGTCCCGTCTAGAATATTTGCTTCTGCATTTGTTAACTCTGAAAAGCGATACCAGACTTCTTCATCTGAGTACAAATGACAAATAGTGTCTAGATAATCTTTTACAAATTGCTGACAACTTGGTAACAGGATGTTTTGATTGAGCTCTCTCAACAAGTATTCCCCACGAATCAAGCCGACGTGGTGCAATAAATGGGGATAAACTTTTTCAACAATTTTTTCGCCACTAAGAGCTAGTTGGTTTCTCATCTTTCACCTTCCAATTCTTATAGCTTGTCCGTTCTAATTCTGGAAATCCTAATAACTCTGCCTTCACCTTTAATACTAAAGGCGAGGCATTTTCTTCGGTAATCTGCTCAAGAGGAAGCCAAATGGCATTTGCTGAATCATTACTTCCATCAAGAACTTCATGAGGAAGGGATTTTTGAGAGCCTTCGAAATCAAGTTCTATATCATAAAAAGCCATGATATGATGTACTGCGAAGTCTTGACCCTCTTCTTGAACCAGCACGTCATAAACCCTAGGATTTGAGTAACGGCTAAGCGTATAGCCTGTCTCTTCCAGAACTTCTCTCTTGAGGGTTTCAGTCAGTCCCTCCCCAACTTCCTGGCTACCACCTGGTAGGTCAAAACGATTCTGATAGGGGCCTCTTGTTTTTTCAATACAGAGCAGTTTTCCCTCTTGAAGACAGACTCCGTATACCCCAAAGTGATTTTTGATTGCCATATTCTACTCTTTTCTAAAAGTCCAAGATTGCTAACTCACCTTATCCCTTAAAAGGAAATAGGCTATAGATTTCATGCTCCTTGATATACTTCTTTAGTATCTCCATATTCTCTTCAATTTTTGCTTGGATATCTATCTCTTCAGAAGTTGACTCATCAATAAAAAGGTGAATCTTCAATAAATCTGTCAAGTATAGCAAACGGCGTTCCATTTCCGATTCAGGACTTGAAGCTTGCTCGATTTTTGCAAGCTTTTGCTCCAAGCTATCACCATTCAAAAATCTCTGATGAACTCTCCTTCTAATTTTTTGAGTGGATTCCTCCCCTTGTTCTAACGGAGACAAAAGGAGCTTTTTATAGACGAGTACCTGTTTTTCTTTTTCTCTTTCCAGATAGGCCAATAAAATCAGAGAGCCATCAACAAAGGTCCAAGTGTTATAATTCCCTTCAAAGGGGACTTGTATGACACTCTCCAATAATTCCTTGGCCATTTCCTCTTGACCATCCAGATAAAGTAAATAGGCCAGACGATTCAGTGATTCGAGATAGCTAACTTGGGTCTTCTTATTCTTTTTTAATATTTTATCTAAATAGGGATGTAGGTCTGGATGATTTTCCACTAGCTCAACTACTTCTGATAGCTTCATCTGAAATCCTTTCTATTCTTTTTTAAAAAAATTTAAAGAGATTTTAGTCAACTAATCCAACTCTGCTCGACTGAACAAGTCTTTCATAGCTTCAATATCATCGCAAAATTCTTTAAATTCTAAAGCGAATTTAGCCAAGGCGTCCACCTTGGAAGAATAGGCGCAAAACATACTTCCTTCAGGATCAAAGTCGATAGTATCGCTTAATTCAGGCATTTTTTCCTCCAAAAATACCAAAGCCAAGGATGCCCAATCGTAGCCATTTCCTTCAAATCCCTCCTCTTCTCGAGTGTCAAACACTTCCTGTCTGTATTCTCCATCAGGGTAATAAATGAGCGACCCTCGAACATTTTGAGGATCCTCATCATATACAAGCAGGCTAAAAGGGGCAATTTTTTCATTTATGTTTTCGTAATCTATCATTTCTTAACTCCTTGTTGTATTTGTTAATTATCAATGAAACTGCATAAATCTAGTATGCTTACTAGCTTTCAAAGTTCATAAAGATATCGTACCGATTATAATAATTTAAAGCCCCAACCAAGTCTTGGAGACTTGCATCTGGCTTTTCTTCAAGCGCTACGGTGAGAACATCAATCAACTGTTCTCCATAGTAGACTAGCTGAAGGTTTTGTTCCGCCACTTCTGTCGGGTAGACATCACGATCTTCCACGATATCCGGATAATCTGATACCCAATATAGGCTATTAAGTCTCAGTTCTCCATACTCCTCAGCATAGAGGCAAAAATCATCTGATGATAACTTGTCCAAACGCATCTGCTCGATGATCTGCTCTAGTGAAAGTTCTTGGTATTTCCGCATCCCATCTCCTTTTTCGTCTCACTCTTCAACAAAGGAATTCAAAAAATCCTCAAAAGATGGCCATTGACCATACAACTCAGCTTTTTCTTCTAAAACATAGAAGTAAACCTTGCCATAATCCTCTGCCCTTAAAGAAAGAGCATAGTTGCCAGATCCTGGATCATAGGCGAAATGGAGAAGATCTTTGGTCTTAAATCCCGCGGGCACAGCATCATCGTCAAACCATTTCATAGACTTCCTCATCTCATCAAGTGAATCAAAGGAATTAAAAGGAAAGAGATGATGTTCATCGTGGACACCCCTTACTTGGGGCTGGCCACCGTTGTGCTTGAGATAAAAGTCCAACATAGTTTTTGGCAATTTCTTTCCAAGAATCTCCTCAAATTGTAAAAGGTCTTCTTTTGAAATCGGTGAATCTTCATCAAGCATCCTAAACATGATTACTCCCTTCAGTTTTCTACAATTTTTCTTCCAATACCTTATCAATAAAGTCATAGACGTTTGCAGCTACTTTTTGCATTTCCAAGGAACCTAAAACTCCTAAGTCATTTTCATAAATGCAATCATCAGAATTTTTCTTAATAAAGTAAGCCAAGTCTCCTTCCTGTCCAATCATAAAGTAATCTGGCTCTACTTCCTCAATCTGATAAGTCTCATTACGCTCTTGAAGATCCTCCCTGGCATACAAACAGATACCAGTATCTCCAATTTCATAAGGGTCAATCTCTTTACACTCCGTTAAAAACTGATAGTAGAGATTGGGTAAGACGAATCCAAACTCATCTCTTTTCATAGTTCACCTCCACATATTCATTGAGTATCAACTATATTACTTCAAAGACCAACCACCATCAATAGTCAGAATCTGTCCCTGCATAGCACTCGCTTTCCCGCTTGCTAAAAAGAGGCTGACTTCTGCTATTTCCTCTGGCTCAATCCAGCGTTTGATGGGTGTTTCACTGGCTACCCAGTCTGCCAGACCACCTGGTTCAAAGTCAGCAGCGGTCATACCTGTCTTAACTGCACCAGGAGCAATGCCAAAAACCTGAAGCCCAGCTTCAGCATAGTCTAAAGCTAATTGCTTGGTAAATCCTGCTAAGGCATGTTTAGAAGAGGTATAGGCGTGCCCACCTCCGCCTGCTAGACTTGAAGCAATGGAACACATATTGATGATGATCCCTCGCTTCTTCTCCAACATTTTAGTCAGATAATGCCGTGTCAGCTCTACCGGAGTCACATAGTTGATCTCAAAGATTTCCTGAATCTCCTGAGCGCTTTGCTCAAGAAGCGGTTTGTAATCATCCAATACTCCCGCTGTATTGCACAAGACATCTACCTCAGGACACCAGTCAAAAATTGGTTCCAAGTCAAACGTTAAATCACGTTGTAAAAAGTAAAAGTCACCCTGTAAATCAGGATTTTCACCCTGATCCACTCCAAAAACCTGATAACCTTTTTCTAAAAAGAGTCGAGCTTGAGCCAGACCAATTCCTGAGCTAACTCCTGTCACCAAAACTCGTCTAGTCATGTACTTCCACCCAGTCTGTCGCTAGAACATCACAGGGAGTTGGACTCCACATGGAAAAGCCTTCGCCTTCACCAGACACGTTAATGAGGAAATAAGGTGTCACTTCCAGAGCCACTCCATTTTGCTCGATGGTATCAAAAAGCTGCACATAGTTTTCTGCTCCACCCCATCCAGTACGTACATATTTCTTTTTTGACTTTAGTCCAGGCAGGATTTCTTCGAATGTCATGTTTTTCTCCTTTGTTATCTATAAATCTTAATTTCATTATAACAAAAAACCGTTTTTCAACGGCTTTTTGACAATTATTTTTCATGATTTCTTAACCTTTAGTAAATTACCACTGCAAACCAGCTTCTCTGATTTCCTTTTTAGAGGCATATTTCCCATTTGGTCGATGCCATCTTCCTTTTCTATCTCTAAAGTAACCACCTGTATTACTACTTTGTGATTCTTCTGCTGGTGCTTCAGTTTCCTGCTGTGTCTGTTCTTCTTTAACCTTTTCTTCTGCCTCTTTTTTAGCTTTTTTTTGTGCTTCTTTTTCTTCAGCCTCTTTCTTAGCCTTTTCCTCAGCGGCTTTAAGCTCAGCAGCACGTTCTTCAGCTGATTTGACCGTATTTTTTGCAGTACCATCCACATAATTTATCTCTGCGTTTGCTGAAACATTATCTAATGCAACATGGGTTACGGAATACTTATCAATTTTTTCCTTACTGCTACCTAATTTAATCTCAAGTAACTTCCCATCCTGATCAATTCCAACGTACTGTAAAATAATCTGTCTCGGAATCAATTCATTATCCTTATAGACTGCTGTTACCTTATAATCTAGATAATAGTTGGGATGATTTGCAAGCCACGAATCTAGTCCATTTTCATAATAGAGCATGCTACTTTGATTTTTGTCATCCGTACCAGTAAAAGCACCTGTATTTAACCAGGCAGTCATAGGGACTAAATTACGACCTTCATCGTTTAGTCCGCTAAATTGATAACCAACTAAATGACCGCGATTCATTAGCCAGGCTTCCTTTGTTCCATCACCATAATAAAATTTATAGTTATGCCATCCAACTGGATCAAAGGTTAATTTAGCTTCTCGCTTTTCTTTAGGTTCATCACTATCTTTCAGCTGAATATGAGCATAGGTTGCACGAGATTTGGAATCAAGTTCCCCAAGTTCTAGCTGCTTTTCGTTCCTAAAAGTAAGTAAACCAGCTTCCTTGTACAATTTTGTATTATCCTGCGTAGTCTGTTCAGTCGTAACAGGCTCAGTCGCTTTCACCTCTTCTTTATGCTTCGAGCAACCAACAGATGTCAAAAGTGAAAGTAAAACAACAGAAGTCAAAACTATTTTTTTCATTTCAAGTGCTCCTAATTTTTTATAGATTTATTCTTATATTGTTATTTTATTCTATCATTTATAATTTGCATTTTCAAACAATTATATAAATTTTTAAATAAAGATAAAAAGAGCGAGATAGAATCTCGCTCTTGAATATAAGTTAATAGAAAAATAGAATACATTTTATAATATTTTATAAATTTAATTCTTTTAATTACTTTATTTCTATAAGTTTTTCATATATTTTTTTAGTTAATTCTTGTTGTTGACTTGCTGTTAGTTTTGAAGAAGTACGAATCAGAACTGTTCCATACACATAATGTGAACCAGGTTGAAGAGAGGTCCCATCATATGTGCTAATATATTTATTACGCTGTTCTGCTTCCTCTTTGGTTTTATAAACCTCTATATTTCCTCCAGCATCATTTCCTTTTTGAATAATATCTGAACCTTCTACTGGAGGAGTTACTTGATTATCTACAAAATAAACCGATGCTGTATAACCACCCTGTTTATTTAAGTGCTTATTAGGATCATTACTTTCTGTCACAGATTGTACTCCAGTAATTGTATCAACTTCTTTAAGTCTTTCCTCAATAAATGTACTTGATGGATTCGTAATTTGTTTTAATTGAATAATACTATTTTTGTATTTTTTTAATTTATCCTTTAAATCATTTTGATTTTCGTCATAGCTTAACGGTTGATTCATTTCATCAATCTGATTTTCAATATCTTTTGTTTTTTTCTCTATTTCAGGAACTTTTCTTATTGATTTTTGAGTTTCTTCAACGGAATTCTTTAAGTCATCTAAAGTATTTGGTTCTAGTGCTTCTTCTCCTTTTTCAACCACCGTTTCAGCCTCAGATAATAAGTCTTCAATATCTTTATTTTTTTCTTTTAGAGATGTAGAAGCCATCTCAAAGTTACTGACAGCAGTTTTATAAGGTACATAAGATAAAAAATAATAACCCAAACTAACACCTAGTACTGCAACTATCATAATAGATATGATTGCTATAATTTTTTTCATATTTACTTCCCCTAAAAAATTTTTTATTTTATTATACTATCATTGGTTTGCATTTTCAAACAATTATATAAATTTTTAAATAAATATAAAAAGAGCGAGGTATCACCTCGCTCTTGATAAAATATTTCTTTAGTTTCTAAGGCAAATCATTTCCTGCTGCTAGGTAAATTTCATACCATTCTTTTCGTGTTAGAGTCAAGCTACTTGCTTGGCTTGCTTCTATCAAATGTTTAGGGTTAGTTGTTCCTACTACTGCCTGCATCTTGGCTGGATAGCGTAACACCCAAGCGATAGCAATAGCTGAAGGGCTCACACCGTATTTTAAGGCTAATCGATTTAGGACTTGGTTTAGTTGTTGGAACTTCTCATTGCCGACAAAATTCCCTTTGAAATATCCGAACTGCAAGACTGACCAGGCTTGAATAACCATGTCGTTCAGTTTGCAGTATTCAAAGACGCTACCATCACGCAAAGCTGCCTTGTCACCTTCCATATTGACATGGAAACCTGATTCAAATCCTGGCGTGAAAGCTGCGCTTAGCTGTAATTGATTGATAGATAAAGGTTGTTTGACTTCTTTCTTCAGCAATTCCATCATCATAGGATTTTGATTGGACACACCGAAGTCTCGAACTTTACCTGATTTGTGTAGAATTTCAAAGGCTTGAGCCACTTGATCAGCTTCCATCAAAGCATCTGGACGATGGAGAAGCAAGCTATCTAGATAATCAACCTGCAATCTTTTTAGAATCCCGTCTACTGATTCTAAAATATAATCTTTTGAAAAATCAAAATAGGTAAATTCTTCTATGCGAATGCCACACTTGGACTGGATCCACATCTTTTCTCGCAGGTCAGGACGATGCTTTAACACTTGACCCAGTAATTCTTCGCAACGACCTCCACCATAGATATCTGCCAAGTCAAAGGCATTGATTCCTACAGATAGGGCTGTTTCAACCAAGTCCTCAACCTCTTTAACCGACTTGTCACTGATTCGCATCATGCCTAAAACGATTTCGGACAATTCTCTTTTCTCTTGACCAAATGGAATGTATTTCATGGCAATTTCCTCCGTTTTCATTCATTATAAAGTAGAATGACACTTTTATCAACTACTACATTACAAAAGAAAAGAACCAGTTCAAACTGGTTCTTTTTTAATCTTAGCCGATCACACTTCCGTTTGGTACAGCTGGATCAACTGTTAGAAGGGTTAATTTGCCATCATGTTCAGCTGAGAGAATCATCCCTTGGCTGACATATTTTTTCATCATTTTACGTGGTTTGAGGTTGGCAACGATTTGGACTTTCTTGCCGACCAATTCTTGTTCGTTTGGATAATATTTTGCAATACCAGAAAGGATTTGACGATCTTCACCATCTCCAGCATCCAAGCGGAATTGAAGCAACTTATCAGAACCTTCCACTTTAGAAACTTCTTTTACTTCAGCAACACGGATTTCAACCTTGTCAAAGTCTTCAAACTTGATTTCTTCCTTGTTTAGTTTGAGTTCGACTTCATCTGGATTCCATTCTTTTTCGACGGCTGGCTTGTTACCTTCCATTTGTTCCTTGATATAGGCGATTTCTTCTTCCATATCGAGACGTGGGAAGATTGGTGTTCCTTTAGCAACTACTGTTACACCTGCAGGGAAATCAGCCAAGCTCAAGTTTTCAAGGCTAGAAACTTCTGCTAGACCAAGTTGTGTCAAGACTGCACGACTGGTTTCCATCATAAATGGCTCAATCAAGTGAGCTACGACACGAAGGCTAGCTGCCAAGTGGCTCATCACACTTGCCAATTGGTCACGGTGCGCTTCGTCCTTAGCCAGTACCCATGGAGCTGTCTCATCGATGTATTTATTAGTACGTGAGATAAGAGTCCAGACTGCTTCAAGCGCACGTGGGTAGTCAACTGCTTCCATGTAGGTATGGTAGTCAGCGATTGATTGTTCTGCAACGTCAGCAAGAGCATTATCAAATTCTGTTACACCTTCTACATAGGCAGGGATTTGACCATCAAAGTACTTGTTAATCATTGAAACCGTACGGTTGAGGAGGTTTCCGAGGTCATTTGCCAATTCATAGTTGATACGACCTACATAGTCCTCTGGAGTGAAGGTTCCGTCTGAACCAACTGGAAGGCTACGCATGAGGTAGTAACGAAGTGGATCTAGTCCAAAACGCTCTATCAACATTTCAGGATAGACAACGTTCCCTTTAGACTTAGACATCTTACCATCTTTCATGACAAACCAACCATGACCAATCAAACGTTCTGGCAACTTGATATCCAACATCATAAGAAGGATTGGCCAGTAGATGGAGTGGAAACGAAGGATGTCTTTCCCAACCATGTGGAAGACTGTTCCATTCCAGAACTTGTCAAAGTTAGCGTGATCCTCTTGACCGTAACCAAGAGCTGTCACATAATTTAGAAGGGCATCAAACCAAACGTAGACAACGTGTTTTGGATTTGATGGGACTGGTACACCCCATGTAAAGGTTGTACGAGAAACGGCTAAATCTTCCAAACCTGGCTCGATGAAGTTACGTAGCATTTCATTAAGGCGACCATCTGGAGTGATGAAGTCAGGATGTGATTTGAAAAATTCGACCAAGCGGTCTTGGTATTTGCTGAGGCGAAGGAAGTAAGATTCTTCTGAAACCCATTCAACCTCGTGACCTGATGGAGCGATACCACCCGTCACATTTCCAGCTTCGTCACGGAAAACTTCTGCAAGCTGACTTTCTGTAAAGAATTCCTCATCGGATACTGAGTACCAACCAGAATATTCACCTAGGTAAATGTCATCTTGGGCAAACAAGCGTTCAAAAACTTGTGCTACTACTTTTTCATGGTAATCGTCTGTAGTACGGATAAATTTATCATATGAGATATCCAGTAATTGCCAGAGTTCTTTAACACCAACTGCCATTCCGTCAACATAGGCTTGAGGCGTGATACCAGCTTCTTCTGCTTTTTGTTGAATCTTTTGGCCATGCTCATCAAGACCAGTCAGATAAAAGACATCGTAGCCCATCAGGCGTTTGTAACGTGCTAAGACATCACATGCGATAGTTGTGTAGGCAGAACCGATATGAAGTTTACCAGATGGATAGTAAATCGGTGTTGTAATATAAAAATTCTTTTCAGACATAATATTTCCTTTCCAGGCTAATGAAACCTGTTTTTCTAACACTTCATTATACCATATTTTTAGTGATTTTCGATAGAGAAATCCATACAAAAACAAGACAGACAAATGTCCATCTTGTTTTCCTGTTGATTGTCTTATTCATAGCGAAGAGCTTCGATTGGATCAAGCTTAGAGGCTTTGTTGGCTGGTAGAACACCGAATATCATACCGATACTAGCTGAGACAGCTAAACTAAAGAGAGCGATTGGGATGGATACACCAACTTCGATTCCTGCAATCATGTTTTGAAGAAGAACACCTGCAAGCATAGTCACCCCTGTAGCAAGCAGTAGACCAATGAATCCACCTAATAAGGTTAAAATCATGGATTCAATCAAGAACTGAACTAGGATATTACCCCGAGTTGCTCCTAGCGCTTTTCGAAGACCAATCTCACGGGTACGCTCTGTCACCGAAACAAGCATAATGTTCATAACACCAGTACCACCAACAAAGAGAGAAATTCCCGCAATGGCACTAATAATTGTTGTTATGAAGCCGAAGAGTTGTTGTACTTCTTGGAAGGCGGCAGACGCATCTGCAACTTGATACTCCCCTTGTTGAAGCCCCGCAATCTCTGTCATTCTTCTTGCCAACTCTGGCCCCAAAGTCTGAGTCAAGCTCGTATCGTTAACACGGAAGACAATGTTTGAAATCTCGTCTGTGTTAAAATTAGCTGCCAAGGAAATATTGGTCGTAATTGGAAGTCCTCCAACACCAAAGGCTTTTGCAGCCTTGGCTTCTTTACTTGCATAAACACCAATAACACGGTAACTGATTTCATTTACTTCAACAATCTGGTTGAGGGCATCTTTTGCTGAACCAAAAAGGCTATTGGCTAGTTCTTCATCTAGGATAATCACACTTGCGAAATCCTTATAATCTTGCGCTCTAAGTCCACGACCTGCAATAATTTCATTTTCGACCGCATCCATATAAGTGACATTCCCACCGGTCATGTTAGCGTGTTCGACCTTTTTATCCTTATAAGTCAAGGTCACATTGGCTGAGTTGGTCACATAGTAGCTATCCACTCCCTTGAGCTTAGCAGCTTCCTTGACCCAAGCTTCTTGAGGTTTTGGTGGTTCAACAATATCTTCTTCTTGACCACCAGACAAGGTCAATGCAGATTGTTTTTGGGTGAAGGAACCATCTGTACTCTTGGTAGGTGAGAAAAAGACATGAATATTTTTCTGGGATTTGGTCAAATTTTTATTGACCTGACGAGACATGGAATCTCCCAAGGCCATGATAACGACAACTGAGGAAACACCGATGATGATACCAATCATGGTCAGGAAGGACCGCATCTTGTGAGCCATGATAGATGAAAAGGCAAATTTCAGATTCTGCATCTTAGTTTTCCTCCTTTTCTACGATACCACTATCAGACGAAATGACACCATCTCGGATGACGATTTGACGTTTCGCATAGGCAGCAATTTCAGGCTCATGTGTAACCATAATGATGGTTTTTCCTTCTTTGTTTAATTCAACCAAGAGTTGCATGATTTGATTTCCAGTTTTAGTATCAAGAGCTCCAGTTGGTTCATCTGCCAAAATAATCGAAGGATTGTTAACGAGAGCACGCGCTATGGCTACTCTCTGCTTCTGACCACCCGATAATTCTGATGGTAAGTGATGGCTACGCTCGGTCAGTTCAACCTTTTCCAGATATTCTTCTGCTAGTTTGCGACGTTTAGAAGCTGAAACTCCTGCATAAATCAAGGGAAGTTCTACATTTTGTAGAGCATTCATTTTGGACAAGAGAAAGAATTGTTGAAAGACGAAGCCGATTTCTTGATTTCGAACCTTGGCTAATTGTTTTTCACCCAAACCAGCTACTTCTTTTCCGTCTAGAAAATACTGACCACTTGTAGGTGTATCTAACATACCAATGGTATTCATGAGAGTTGACTTACCAGAACCAGATGGTCCCATGATAGCCACGAATTCTCCCTCATGAACTTCTAGGTTAATGTCTTTAAGGACTTGAAGTTCTTGATCACCATTTCGATAGCTACGGCAGATATTTTTGAGGCTAATTAGTTGCTTCATCAGTCTTCACCTCTTTTCCTTCTTGCAAGGAAGCTGTCGGATTACTGATGACTTTTGCTCCATCTGTCAGACCAGATGTGATCTCTTGGTTTTCTGCATCTGCATTGCCCAATCCAACTTCAACTTTTTTGGCCTTTTGATTTTCATCAAGAATCCAAACATAGTTTTTATCTTCTTCCATGACGATACTTGTAATAGGAACAAGCAATGCTTTACTCATGCTTTTCACTTCGACACTGACAGTAAAACCTTGTTTCAGATCACCAATTTCACTAGTTACATCGACCGTATATGGGTATTTAGAACCTGTGTTTGATCCCGCAACACTTGCGCTTGCTTCACTGTTATTTTTTGGATAATTTGAAATATAGCTAATCTTACCATTCCAAGTTTTATCTGGATAGACCTTAGAAGTAAAGGTGACTTCTTGGCCAACAGAAAGGTTTGCAAGATTGTACTCAGAAAGCTCTCCCTTGACCTGCAAGTTATCGTTACTTACGATATGAACCAAAACTTGACTATTTCCTGTTGGAGATTTTGAAACATTACGATTCACTTCAACAACTGTTCCCTCTACAGTACTCAATACAGTAGCAGAATTCAACTGGGCTTGAGCTTTTTCGAGTTGCGCTTCTGCATCTGCACGCACATCACGTGCATCGCTGATTTGAGAATCAATAGCAGCTGTGGCAGAACCGGATGACTGAGCTGGTGCTTGTCCAGTTGCTCCTTCAAGACCTGCTTGAGGAAGACTTGGTGTTGTCGCAGCAGTATTACGTGCATCGTTCAATTCATTGATATGACGATCAGCCTTAGCCACAGCACGACTGGCAGCATCATAGGCAGTCTGGGCTTCTGTACTACTATACTTGACTAGTGCTTGCCCCTCGTTAACCTTATCTCCTACAGAAACCAAAACCTCATCCAAGTCACCTTTACTAGCATCATAATAAACATATTGTTCATTCTGAGCCGTCACAGTACCTGATAAGAGAACCGATGAAGCCACTGAACCCTCTTTTGCAAGAACAATCTTTGCAGTTTCCTCTTTGGTTGCTGCTTGATTTGGTTGTCTAAACAAAAGAATCGCAGCTGCTCCTACTACAAGAACTGATGTAATTCCGATAGCTGTAAATAATGGCCATTTCTTAGCTTTAGACTTCTTTTTCATATCCATACCTCTTTTATAAACATATATTAAGATTATAGCACAAGTCCTAAAAATGGACAATTGCTTTCCGACCATCCAAAAATAATTGCCAAATCTTTTATTGTTGTGTTAGTTATATAATACAACTTCTTTTTTATTTTTGCAAGCATTTTCTTAAGAAATTTAAGCGTAGCAGATTTTTGCATTGACTTTCAAAAAAAGATAGAATATGACTAGAAAACAACTAAAGGAGCCTTCTATGAGAGAATATGATATTATCGCCATCGGTGGAGGTAGCGGAGGTATTGCTACCATGAATCGTGCTGGCGAACATGGTGCTAAAGCCGCAGTTATTGAGGAAAAGAAATTAGGGGGAACTTGTGTCAATATTGGCTGCGTTCCTAAGAAAATCATGTGGTATGGAGCACAAATTGCAGAGAGTATCCACAAATATGGACCTGACTATGGTTTCACAAGTACTGACAACGAATTTGATTACGCAACACTTCGTAAGAATCGTGAAGCTTATATTGACCGTGCTCGCTCGTCTTACGATGGAAGCTTCAAGCGCAACGGGGTTGATTTGATTGAAGGACGTGCTGAGTTCGTTGATGCTCATACTGTCAGTGTTAATGGCGAATTGATCCGTGCTAAGCATATTGTGATTGCGACTGGAGCTCATCCTCATATCCCTGCTATTCCTGGTGCTGAACTAGGTGGTAGCTCAGATAATGTCTTCGCCTGGGAAGAGTTACCTGAATCGGTAGCTATTCTAGGTGCTGGTTACATTGCTGTAGAATTGGCTGGTGTACTCCATACACTTGGTGTTCAGACAGATTTATTTGTCCGTCGTGAACGTCCGCTTCGTGGATTTGATAGCTATATCGTTGAGAGTCTAGTTCAAGAAATGGAAAATACAGGACTAAACCTCCACACTCACAAAGTTCCTGCTAAACTTGAAAAAACAGATCAAGGCATTACCATTCATTTTGAAGATGGTAGCACTCATACTGCCAGTCATGTTATCTGGGCAATTGGCCGCCGTCCAAATGTTGAAGGACTTCAACTCGAAAAAGCTGGTGTTACCCTTAATGAGCGTGGCTTTATCCAGGTTGATGAATACCAGAACACAGTCGTTGAAGGTATCTATGCTCTTGGAGATGTTACAGGCGAAAAAGAACTAACACCTGTCGCTATCAAAGCTGGTCGTACTCTCTCAGAAAGACTATTCAATGGCAAAACCAATGCTAAAATGGATTATACAACCATTCCAACTGTTGTCTTTTCACATCCAGCTATCGGAACTGTCGGTCTGACTGAGGAAGAAGCTATCAAAGAGTATGGACAAGAAAACATCAAAGTCTATACTTCAAAATTTGCTTCTATGTATTCTGCTGTTACTAGTCACCGCCAAGAAGCTCGCTTCAAGCTCGTTACAGCTGGTGCAGACGAAAAGGTAGTTGGACTTCATGGTATCGGCTATGGCGTCGATGAAATGATTCAAGGTTTCGCAGTTGCTATCAAGATGGGAGCTACAAAAGCTGACTTTGATGCTACTGTCGCTATCCACCCAACTGGCTCAGAAGAGTTTGTTACGATGCGTTAATCCCCCAAAGAGACCTCTTGGTCTCTTTTTTGTTTAAATCGGCCGTTACAAGTTTGTAACCTTTGTTTTTAAAATAGGTTGACATTTGCATATCATCAAGTATAATAGTTACTATAAATTAAAAAAGAGGTTAACAATTTTGAAAAAAGCACATATTTACGCTATCCCAGCTATCGGGGCTGCACTGATTGCTGTATTGGCCCAAATCAGTATGCCGATTGGTCCAGTTCCTTTCACTCTGCAAAACTTTGCTATCGGACTCATCGCTACTGTTTTTAGACCTAGAGAAGCTGTTCTCTCTGTCGGAATTTATCTCTTACTTGGGGCTATTGGCCTACCGGTCTTTGCTAACGGTGGAGCTGGATTTCACGTTTTGGTTGGACCAAGCGCTGGTTATCTTTGGTTCGATCTTGTCTATGCAGGGCTTGCTTCCTATCTCATTCACACCAATAGTGGTGTTCTACGTATTTTCTTTGCAAATCTCTTGGGAGATTCACTTGTCTTTGTAGGTGGTATTCTCAGTCTCCACTTCTTAGCTGGAATGCCTTTTGATAAAGCACTGGCTGTCGGTGTTATTCCATTTATCATCCCTGATCTTGCCAAAATTGTAGCCATTAGCTTTATCAGTCGACCACTACTCCAACGTCTTCGTACACAAACTTATTTTTCAAACAAATAATAGAGGCCGGGATTTTTCCCAGTCTCTTTTTGATTCATCTTAGATGAATGTTTATTGATTCTTGAAAGCATCCACCATGACTTGAAACTCTTCGTTTGATAGGGTAATTCCCTTCCCCATCTTGGTGTGGTCGGGACTCCAGCTTCGAATGTCAAACTTTGCTGGTGCACCATTAAAGCTGACACGATTGATTTCTTTGGTCCATCCTTTTTCGTTTTCAGATAGAGTGAGTAAGTGTTCTTCGATCTCAAATGTAAATTCTGCCATGTTCTTCTCCTTTTTGTTCTCAATTGATTATTCGAAAAATCTTGTAGATTTCATAAAATTTTTATATAATGATGTAAAGAAGGGAGGCCGGAATGAAAGATTTATTAAAACAGGCTTTGCAAAAAGTCCATGATTTTGTCAATGGACATGAAGATTCCATTCCTGAAAAAAGCGATCCCCTAATTGCTAGACTTGAAGAAGCCCTAGCCCAAAAAAAGGCTGTACATATCATCTTTGCGGAAACGAGTTTTACAGGCGATATTATCAAGTATGATACTGACCGCCAACAAATTATTGTTAAAAATTTCGCCAAAAACGTCAGCCGTATTATTCGAGTGTCGGATATTCGAAGGGTAACTTTCGTTCCCTCTACTATCCAAACGGCCCAAAAAAGAAGATTTAAGAAAGAGTGAGATGCTTTTATCATCTCACTCTTTTTCTATTAACGAATTTGTTCAAAATGAAGGTGAACAGCGATGTGGTCGCCGTAACCACTTCTCTCCAAATCACGTTGCAAACGGTAAGAGATATAGTGTTCTGCAATAGTGATATATCCTGCACCAAGTAAGCGGTGCTCAACCATTGATTGAATCATACTGATCGTTGCACGTTCTACTTTTGCTTCTTCCAAATCCAATACAACCTTTTTAGTGACTTGGGCTAGGTTTTGACGCAAATCGTCTGTCAATACATAGACTGTTTGAGCTGCTTTAAGGATAGCTTGGTAGATTTTATCTGGATCAAATTCAGCGACTTGTCCATCACGTTTAATTACTTGCATAGTTTTCTCCTTTTAATTGTTATTTTCTTTAATTTCTGCTAACATTTTCTCTTCTTCTGCTGTTAGTTCATACTCTTCCAGCAAATCAGGTCTACGTTGGTAGGTTTTCTTGAGGCTCTCATAGAGTCGCCATTGACGTATGTTTTCATGGTGTCCACTCATGAGAACATCTGGAACTAGCATTCCACGATAATCGTAAGGTCTTGTGTACTGAGGATATTCCAAGAGCCCTGATGAAAAGCTATCATCTTGGTGACTTGCTTCCTTGCCGATAACTTCTGGAATCAAGCGAACAGTCGCATCAATCATGGTCATCGCTGCTAGTTCTCCACCAGTCAAGACATAATCTCCAAGAGATATCTCATCGGTTACCAAGGTCTTAATACGTTCATCATATCCTTCGTAGTGACCACAGATAAAGATTAGTTCTTCTTCTTGCGCCAAATCTTCCGCATAAGCCTGATCGAACTGTTTCCCAGCAGGGTCTAAGAGAATCACGCGCGGATTCTTTTTTTCAATCGCATCAAAGGCGTCAAAGATGGGTTGCGCTCGAAGGAGCATCCCTTGACCACCTCCATAAGGTTCATCATCAACATGACGAGCCTTTTCAGCGTAGTCACGAAAATTATGATAGTGGATATCTAAGAGTCCTTTTTCACGAGCCTTGCCAACGATGGAATGTTCTAGGGGTGTGAACATTTCTGGAAAGAGTGTTAAAATATCAATCTTCATCGTCTAACCCTTCTAAGAGTTCAACGTCCACACGATTATTCGGAATATCTATATTGAGAACTACAGGCGGGATATAAGGTAAGAGTAGGTCTCGTTTACCTTTACGCTTAACCACCCAAACATCATTGGCTCCAGGCTGAAGGATTTCCTTGATAGTTCCAATCAAGTTATCTCCCTCATAGACTTCTAAACCGATAATCTCGTGGTAGTAAAACTCACCCTCATCGAGGTCATTGAGATTCTCCTCAGCAACCTTCAGACTGTAACCCTTGTATTTTTCGATATCATTGATATGGTACATATCTTTAAACTTGATGATATCGAAGTTTTTATGTTTACGGTGGCTTGCAATGACCACTGTTCTCACAAATTGATCTTTTTCATCAAATAAGGCAAGCTCTGCCCCTTTTTTAAAGCGTTCTTCAGTAAAATCTGTCACTGACAAGACTCGCATCTCACCTTGCAAGCCTTGGGTATTGACAATTTTCCCAACGTTAAAATAGTTCATTTGATCTCCTGTAATTTCCTTATCTCCATTTTCTTCTTACAATTTTTTAATAATATCTACAATTTTCTCTGATTCAGACCACTGTAAATAATGGTGATTCCCTCCTAAAATGAGTTTGGTACTGGAAGTCCAATATTCTGATTCTCTGTACTCTTTTTCTCTATAAGCCTGACAAAAAATAAATACAGGGATACGATCTGCTATTGACATATCCTCAAAATCTTCCTCGGTGATCTCAACAGATACCTGAAACTCTGGATCTTGATGTTCCAACTCTGAGCCTTTTTCTTGCATTAATTTCCAAATTTCTTTGTTAGTTTCAGGGCTAAATGTGGCTTGAATTAAGTTCTTAAAATAAAGTTCAGGACCGAATTCTTCAATCAGTCTCATCTGCTCTTCCATTTCTGGATAAGGATTTTCTGAAAAATCAGCAAACATTACTCTTTTAGTTGTTGGTTCAATCGCTACTAAGGCCCGACACTTAATTGGTTTGTTGAGTAATTTGCAAGCTACAATTCCACTCAAACTATGTACACAAAGTATATATTCAGAAATCTCCAACTCTTCAAGTACTTCATAAACCGCATCTGTAAGATTATCTAGATTTTTTCCAGCTTGGTTATAAATCAGACTCCTACCTGTGTTTGGAAAATCAATTGTTAAATAACCAATTGTGGGAGGAAGTTTTTCAAGTATAAGTGAAAAATTTTCATAACTAGGTAGCAAACCTGCGCCACTTAAACAAACTAGCACTTTCTTTTGCTTTTGATAAGTAACAGAGAGACTACCAATTTCTGTAGATACTTCAAACCTCTTCATAAAGAAACCACTCATTCTATACAATGATTTATTATATACCCTTACCCTTTATTTTATCATGTTACAGGGATTTTCACAAGTTGGAGAAAAGGAGAACTATGGAAGGTTTTTATCTAAAAAGCTTTCCAAATCTTGTACATGCTGATACTTGATGGATGCCTTTTTGTCTTTTTCAAAAATGGTCTTCGTTAGGTCAATATCGTTGATAGCTGCAATTGCCACTGTATAGTGAATGATATCTGCCAACTCCTTTGCCAATTCCTCGTTTGAATCTTGGACACCCTCTTTTCTACCGGAACGTCCATTTAAAACCTCAGCGACTTCTCCAACTTCTTCAACTAGTTTTATAAAGAGTCCTTCTTCTGTCCTAGATTGTTGATAATGGTCAAGTAAGTATTCCTCTAGTTGTCTAACTGTTAAATCTCTCATTCCTTCTCCTTGCAAAAAAAGCGAGACCATGTCCCGCTTTTCTTATTTTTCGTCAATAACGATTCTTACTTTTTTGTCTTCAGTTGGGACAGAGTAGACAATCGTTCTTATCGCAGAAATAGTGCGACCCTTACGACCGATTACACGACCCACATCGCTTTGGTCAAGATCCAAATGATATTCCAAAAATTCTGGTGTATCTTCAATCTTGATAGTTAAGGCATCTGGTTGTGAAATCAAAGGTTTCACAATTGCAATAATGAGATTTTCAATCGTATCCATCTGTCAACCTACTTTAAACTTATTTTGAGAATTTAGAATCGTGGAATTTCTTCAATACGCCTTCTTTTGAAAGGATGTTGCGAACTGTATCTGAAGGTTGAGCTCCATCAGCCAACCATGCCAAAATACGGTCTTCTTTCAAAGTTACTTGGTTTTCTTCAACAAGTGGGTTGTAAGTTCCAACTGTTTCGATGAAACGTCCGTCACGTGGTGAACGTGAATCTGCTACGTTAATACGGTAGAAAGGTTTTTTCTTAGAACCCATACGAGTCAAACGGATTTTTACTGCCATTTTTAATATCTCTTTTCTTTTATTTTTTATTTCGGTGAAATAGCTAAGCTATTTAGCACATGTTCTATTATAACAGATTTCTGAGAGGTGTCAAGAAAAAAACTTGACAGACTTTAAAATTTTTAAATTTTTTAGACTAATAGGGATAAATTAGAAAGAAAAAATTAACTTCTACACCTACAAAGCTTATTCTTACAGACTTTATAACAGTCTAAGAAAAAATCAGAGATTCATACAGTATCTAGATTTTCCAAAGATTCTTTATCATCAAATATTATTAACGAAACTATCCAAACCAAATCCGATGCATTACTTCAAAGAATTCTTTAGTTGTTTGACTAGCAAGGTCTTTAATTAAAAAATTTTTTCAAATAATTGCCACGTTGACACATAAAATTCTTGCTTTCTAAATTTAAGTGTGATATATTTATAACATAACATTTAAATGTTATATATTTATAACACAAAAAAGGAGTCTATCATGAAAAAAAGTCAAAAAATGCGTGGCCTCATTGCAATGATTGCCGTAGCTCTCTTTATTGATTTTATTGTTTTATTTGGTTCTAATCTTAGTTGGGAACCCAAGTTAGTTATTACTGGTATTTCAGTGTCAGGTCAAATTATAGCTATTTGGAGCTGGCTACATATGAAACCACGGCCTCATAAGATTCAGAAAGATAAGGGGAAGATTATTTTTGACTTGTCTGCAAAGCTTTACTCGATACTTATTTTTGCAGCTAGCATTTTTTATACAGTAGGGATTTGGCTTGCGACCCCAAGCGTAAGTTCTGGTATTAAAGAATGGATTTTGGGAATTGGCCTCGTTATTGAAGTGATTGTATTTGGCTTTTTCTGTTTGAAAAATGTCAAGGAAACTCCGGACGAACGCTTTTATGCTAATTTAGCCAAGGCAGCTAGCTTGATGTTTGTTTTTATACTAGGCGCACTGATGATCCTAGCAGTTATCATTGGGTATATGGGGTCTCTCACTCTTTACATGGGCCAGATCTTTATTAGCATAGCTGTCTTGATTTGCATCTTTGCGGTTGTCTATGTTATCTTAGAACGTAGAGGATAAGCATGGCCAAAGAAAGCAATATTATTACTAATCTCAAATCTGTTCGTGAGTCCACAGGCATGACCCAGCAGGAGTTAGCCGACCTCATCGGCATGCGACGCGAGACAATTCTTCACTTGGAAAATAACCGTTACAATCCTTCACTGGAAATGGCTCTTAAAATTGCTCAAGTTTTTAATCTGAAAGTAGAAGACCTCTTTGAACTCAGACAGAAAGAGGAAGCATAATTCTTTTCGAGACCTAGCATTAAGTTCATTGATTCATTAGGAATTGAAGCCAAAAGAAAAATCCTTTGAAAATGTACTCTTAAAATATAGTAATTCTTATGGCATTGATATCCCAAAACATTTAGATACGCTTGTTGAAAAAGGATATGCTACTATCGAAACCGCCTTTGACTCG
The DNA here is from genome assembly GCF_001074155.1 of Streptococcus pseudopneumoniae. GTDB lineage: Bacteria > Bacillota > Bacilli > Lactobacillales > Streptococcaceae > Streptococcus > Streptococcus pseudopneumoniae_A. Next base: position 15,996 of record NZ_JUUZ01000018.1, on the reverse strand, counting down.
CTTGACCATCTAAATGCCACTACAAAAAAGAATATCCTTAAAAAAGAAGGGGGTTGCCGGACTTTCTAAGATGAAGGCTGCCGACTTGAATCAAGCATTTCATGACCATTTTTCAGAAGAAGAATTATCCCAGTGTTTCTCCATCCGTGGCTATAAACTGACCCCTAAAGGGGAACAAGCGCTCAAAGACCATCAGGCAATCATTGACCGCCATCCTAAAAAGAATCTTTAATCAACCAATACTGGTTGATTTTTTTGTAATTTTTTAAAATACTTACAAATCATTACAATTATTGACAAATACTTATAAAAAGAGTATAGTATTAAAAAAAGGAGGAATTCCTATGTACCAAGCACAAAGATTAGAAGAAATCATAAAACTTTTAGAAGATAGAGGAAGTCTATCGGCAAGAGAAATGGTTGACTATTTCCAAGTATCCAAGGATACTATCCGGAGAGATTTTTCCATTCTTGCAAAGGAAAAGCGAGCGCAACGAACTCACGGAGGTTTGTTGCCAATAAAAAAACAAGTAATTCTTGGTTTTCAAGGTCGAGCAGAACAGTCTTCTAAAGAAAAAGCGAAAATTGCTCATTTAGCTACCCAACTCATTTCCGATTCACAACTGATATTCTTTGATGTTTCAACCACTATACTTGAGTTAGCAAAAATTATAGATAAAAAAGTTACTATTTTCAGTCATTCATTAGATAACGCACTTATCTTAGGAAATAATGAAAATGTCGATTTTCATATTCTCGGTGGAAAATTTCATAGACAGAATCGTTTTTATTATTCACTAGAAGAATCCAATACTTTAGAGGGAATTAGATTTGATGTAGCATTTTTTGGCGCTGCTAGTCTTTCAGACGGGCAAGTTAGCTTTGAGGATCAAGAAGATGTTCTCATGAAAAAAAGAGCATTTAAAACAAGTGCTATTCGTGTTTTGCTAGCTGAAACAGGAAAGATAAACAAACACTCTCATTTTATACTTTCTGAACTAGCTGATTTTGATTACTGGATTACAGATAAAGAGCCTGATGTAGAAATACAAGAATCTTTAGATGGTAGAACAACGATCCTCTTTTAAAAAGGAGCAAAATATGTCAAGAATTAAATTAATTATGAGTGATATTGACGGCACTATTCTGGATAAAAATCACCAATTAGATTCTCATTTGATAGAACTGATGCCACTTTTAAAACAATGTAATATTCCTTTTGTTCTAGCTTCTGCTAGATCTCCTCTCGGTATAGCTCCAATTTCTAAAGAACTTGGCATCACCGACTTTCCTATTGCCTGCTATAATGGAGCACTCATCAGTTTAGGAGATAAAATCCTAAGTCAGCATTCTATTGATAAAAGCGAATTGCTCTTACTTCATGACTTTTTGAAAAAAGAATTCCCGACAGTTTCTATAAATGTTTATTCTGGAAAAGATTGGCTTGTGAATACTATTGATGAATGGGTAGAAATCGAAGCAACTATTACTGGAGAAAGTCCAAAAGTTACATCTATAGCAGATTTTATAAGAGACGAGAAAACTCTTGTTCATAAACTTTTGCTGATAGATAATACGGATACCATACAGAAACTTCAAAAAACCTTATCCTCAATAGATTTCCCTCAAACCGACTTCTATCTCTCTAAAGATAACTATCTAGAAGTTACACATAATCAAGTATCCAAAAAACAAGCTTTATTAGAATTAGCCAAGTATTATCAACTATCACTTACTGAAATTATGACCATTGGAGATAATTATAATGACATTCCAATGATTGAGACTGCTAGACTTGGTGTTGCAATGGGAAACGCTCCTACAGAAGTTAAAACTTGCTCAAATAGAGTAACAGATTCTAATGATCAAAATGGTGTAAGCAAGGCTATAAAATTGTATGTACTATCGGAATCATCACAATTGAATATTTGAAATCCACTTCCTTTTAGGGTACAATGGTAAAAATGATTTTTGAAAGGACTAATATGAAAAAATTAGCTACACTACTACTCATTTCAACTTTTGCTCTTGGTGGATGTACAAGTATCCAACGTGCACTTCGTGGTGATGATTACGTAGATTCTAAAATTGCTGCTGAAGAAAGTTCTAAATCCGCTACTCAAGCAAAAAAAGATTTGAAAGACGCCTTAACAAATGAAAATGCCAACTTCCCTCAACTTTCTAAGGAAGTAACTGAAGACGAAGCTGAGGCTATCCTTCACACAAGTCTAGGTGATATTCGTATCAAACTTTTTCCAAAGTTAGCCCCTCTTGCAGTTGAAAATTTTCTTATTCATGCTAAAGAAGGTTACTACAATGGTGTTACTTTCCACCGTGTGATTGATGGATTTATGGTACAAACTGGAGATCCTAAGGGAGATGGAACAGGTGGGGAATCTATCTGGCACGATAAAGACAAAACCAAGGACAAGGGAACAGGTTTCAAAAACGAAATTTCTCCATACCTCTATAATATCCGTGGTTCTTTATCAATGGCTAATACTGGTCAACCAAATTCAAATGGTAGCCAATTCTTTATCAACCAAAGTACAACAGATTATTCTGCTAAACTTCCAACAAGTAGCTATCCTAAGAAAATTATCGAGGCCTACAAAGAAGGTGGAAATCCAACTTTAGATGGAAAACACCCAGTCTTTGGTCAAGTCATTGATGGGATGGATGTAGTAGATAAAATTGCCAAGGCTGAAAAAGACGAAAAAGACAAACCAACTACTGCTATCACTATCGACAGTATCGAAATTGTTAAAGACTACGATTTCAGTAAACAATAACACCATTAACTATAACTATAAGGAGATGTTAAAATGATTCTATTTTGGGGGTCAAAAGGTTATCAAAAAGTGTTGGGACATACACAAACTGCTATCGAATGTGGTCATTGTAACAATGTTGGTACTTGGGAAATTACGGAATACGGACGCAAGTTCACTCTTTACTGGATTCCACTCTTTCCTTACGGTAAAACCTATTTCGTTTCTTGCCCGATTTGTCACTATGGAAAAGAAATTCAAAAGTCTGAGGTTGAACAATATCTAAACTATTAATAAAAGATAGGTCATGTGCCTATCTTTTTTTATTTACACTTCCATGTAAACGCTCTCTTTTTGTTTCAAATATGATATAATTTAGTCAATAGTAACGAGGAGGTTTTCCTATGAAACCTTATAAGATAAATATATTCCGGCTTGGTTTACTCTTATTTTCGTATTTAATCTTTAATGTCGTTTATTCGATTACTTATGATTCCGGAGGTTTTGCTTTTATAATCTTGTGGCCGGCATTTTTCGCATCATATGCTGGAATAGTGCTAGGAAATATTTTTATTTTTAGAGATATTTCAAAATTAAAAGCCTCCTTTGAAGATAATGAGTTGATTCAAAAGACATGTACAATACAGTTAGTTCTAGCTACAATTGGATTTTTCATGCAAATAATAGGTTTTAAGGGGGCTCCACTTAATTACATTGATAATTATCCACTACTAGTTAGCGCTAGTATTGTGTACTCTATCGTTCTCCTTATCGGTATTTATCAGACGATCAAGTTAGGGCAAGTGAAAGATATTTCGGCAAAACTTGGTTTTGTCTTTGCTGTTACGGTAATTTTATACACTTGCCTAGGACTGATCACAGCCACTTCCTCCTCAATTAAAAATACTACTCCTTCTTTCGCTGAAGAATTTCAATCACTTGGACTTAAGGGAAAGGTTGAGGTAGTTGATAAACACAGAGAGATTGAAGCATTTTATGGAACAGCCTACAAGCTAACATATACAGAAAATTTATCAGATGGAACTATTTTAAAAGAAACTACTACTGCAAAAATTCATGGAAAGGATGGAGAACATTTATCAAATTTCTTTCTTCTTTCAGGAACAGATCTTGAAACACTTCTTAACGACAAAGAAAAAGCACTGTTTCACACTGTCAAACAAGATGAATTCAGTTTCTTACTAGATGTATACAAAGAAAGACCAAATCTACAACAAGAAGAAGATAGTATCAAAAATGCTACTGCTGACAAAATAAATAAGCTTTTTAATACACCAGGAAAAATTGCTTCTAGTTTTGAATTTAGAAAATATCCTATAGAAAACTACTATGTTGCAATTATGGCTCAGGCTATCAGCAATCGAGAAAAAGGGGATTCTGACGCAGCTGGTTTTTATAATATTACAACAAAAGATCTCATGAAAAACAAGGGTATCACTCTCGATTTTGATTGTGACCTTACGAAAATCAAGGCAGAAAATGGTAGTCCTTTAGATGCCTTTAAGGAAAAAATCTTATCTTTACCAAAAAATTCATTTTCCGATGGAATCTATAACATCAGTTGTTCTTATGATGAAAATGGAATAAAAAAGAAAGTTACTTGCCCATTTGTTGTTGAAGATGGTGTGGGACACTTTGAAGAGGATGAAATCGTGGAAAATCAAACAAATTAGTTATTTTTGATACTAAAACAAGTTGATAGCAGCACGACTTCTATTATTTGTAACCCTCGTAAAAAAAGCCAAGTCATATAGACTTGGCTTTTTTATGGCTATTTATGTTAGTTCATTGAAATCCCAGATTTGATCCATCCAACCTTCATAGAAGTCTGGTTCGTGGCAGACCATAAGGATAGAGCCCTTATACTCTTTTAGAGCTCGTTTAAGCTCGTCCTTGGCATCCACATCCAAGTGGTTGGTAGGCTCGTCTAGAACAAGGACATTGTTCTCACGATTCATCAAGAGACAGAAACGAACCTTGGCTTGTTCCCCACCTGATAAGACTTGAATTTGGCTTTCGATGTGCTTAGTCGTCAAGCCACAGCGAGCAAGGGCTGCACGGACTTCTGCTTGGTTGAGGGCCGGAAAGGCATTCCAAACTGCTTCTAAAGGTGTCTGACGATTGCCACCTTCCACTTCTTGCTCAAAGTAGCCGAGTTCTAGGTAATCACCGCGTTCAACTTCACCAGCAATGGGTGGAATAATGCCCAAAAGACTCTTCAATAGAGTTGTTTTACCGATACCATTGGCACCGATGATGGCAACCTTTTGATTGCGCTCAAAGGTAAGATTCAATGGTTTTGTAAGTGGGCGGTCGTAACCAATCTGTAAGTCTTTGGCTTGGAAGATAAAGCGTCCAGGTGTACGAGCTGGTTTAAAATCAAAGGACGGCTTTGGTTTCTCACTTTGAAGCTCGATAATGTCCATCTTATCCAATTTCTTCTGGCGAGACATAGCCATATTACGGGTAGCAACACGCGCCTTATTACGGGCTACGAAATCCTTGAGATCAGCAATTTCTTTCTGTTGACGCTCATAGGCTGCTTCCAGCTGCGATTTCTTCATGGCATAGACTTCTTGGAACTGGTAGTAATCGCCAGAGTAGCGTGTCAACTGTTGGTTTTCTACATGATAGACGATATTGATCACATCATTGAGGAATGGAATATCGTGAGAGATAAGAACAAAGGCATTCTCATAGTTTTGAAGATAACGCTTGAGCCAGTCAATATGCTCCACATCCAAATAGTTGGTTGGCTCATCAAGAAGTAGGATATCTGGCTTTTCAAGGAGGAGTTTAGCTAAGAGTACCTTGGTTCTTTGTCCACCAGATAAGGCTGTTACGTCCGTATCCATACCATAATCCATGACACCAAGAGCACGCGCGACTTCGTCAATCTTAGCATCCAAGGTATAGAAGTCACGACTTTCCAAACGGTCCTGAAGTTCGCCAACTTCTTCCATTAGGGCATCAATATCAGCGCCTTCTTCTGCCATTTCCATATAAAGATCATTGATACGTGCTTCAGCTTTGAATAATTCGTCAAAGGCAGTGCGAAGAACGTCACGCACGGTTTGACCTTCTTTGAGAACTGCATGCTGGTCCAGATAACCTGCTGTCACATATTTGGACCATTCCACCTTGCCTTCATCAGGTACCAACTTACCAGTCACGATGCTCATGAAGGTTGATTTCCCTTCACCGTTAGCACCAACTAGTCCGATGTGTTCACCCTTGAGGAGACGGAAGGATACGTCTTCAAAAATCGCACGGTCACCAAAACCGTGACTTAAATTTTTTACTTCTAAGATACTCATTTTAATTCCTTATCTTGTTTTTATGTAGTAGTTTATAAAGGACCCAGGCTAAGTAGCCACCTAAAGTATTGGTCCATAAATCATCAATCTCAAAGACCCGATTAAAATCAAAGAAAAAGTCTAAAACTAGCTGTGTGCACTCGATGCTTAAGCTCAATAAAAGGCTTAACAAAATCACTCTCTTCGTTTTTCTTAGTGCAGGTATAAGATAGAGAAGCTGGAAAACTAATGGGAAGAGCAGGAGGACATTTAAGGCGTTTTGTAAAAAGATCCAAAACAGCTGTAAAGGGCTAGTTACTTCTCCCAGATTCCAAAGGGAGTTAAAAGGCGTCAAAAGAAAAACCAGGCGTCCAATAGTTTGAATACCTGGAGTTTCCACTCCTGTAGGAAATTGAGGCTGGGGAGTAAAACAAAAACAGACGATACAAAGACTGTATAACACGATTCCCAGGCTTAGTAATTTTTTTCGATTCATCTTATGGATTTACTTCAGCTACTGCTTTTTGGCGATCACGTTTCATGGTATTTGAACGCAATTGTCCGCATGCGGCATCGATATCTGTACCGTGTTCTTGACGAACAACACAGTTGACGCCTTTTTTCTTGAGCGTATCATAGAAGGCCATGACACGCTCTTTCGGACTACGACTATATTGGTCATGCTCACTAACAGGGTTGTAAGGAATCAAGTTGACATATGACAATTTCTTAATGTTCTTGAGCAATTCTGCCAACTCAAGTGCTTGTTCGACTCCATCATTGACTTCATTTAGCATGATATACTCAAAAGTTACACGGCGGTTGGTTGTTTCGATGTAATACTCAATCGCTGCAAAGAGTTTTTCAATTGGAAAGGCACGGTTAATCTTCATAATGCTTGAACGCAGTTCATTGTTTGGAGCATGAAGAGAAACAGCAAGGTTAACCTGTACTCCTTCATTGGCAAACTCACGAATCTTATGAGCCAAGCCAGAGGTTGATACGGTGATATGACGAGCACCGATTGCCATTCCCTTATCGTCATTGATGGTACGGATAAAGTTCAAAACGTTATTGTAGTTATCAAATGGTTCTCCAATACCCATAACAACGATATGGCTAACACGTTCATCTTGACCACGTTCGTCAAAATACTTTTGAACAAGCATAATTTGAGCTACAATTTCTCCGTTATTGAGGTCACGTTGCTTCTTGATCAAACCTGATGCACAGAAGGTACAACCGATATTACATCCTACCTGAGTTGTTACACAGACTGATAAACCGTAGTGCTGACGCATAAGCACTGTCTCAATCAACATACCATCTGGCAACTCAAAGAGATACTTCACAGTACCATCGGCTGACTCTTGAACGATACGTTGTTTCAAGGGATTGACTACAAACTGCTCGTTGAGTTTGGCAATCAAATCCTTAGACAAGTTAGTCATTTCTTCAAATGTCTGAACACGTTTACGGTAAAGCCATTCCCAGATTTGATCCGCTCGGAATTTCTTTTCTCCCTGCTCTAAGACCCATTCTTGCATTCCTTGACGAGTTAAACTATAAATCGACGGTTTCATCTTTTCTCCTTATTTTCTAGTCTTTCTTACGGATGACGAAATGACGTTGTCCCTTTTCTTCATTCTGAGGTTTCTGTTCTTTACGGCGACGTCTATTTCTCTTGTCCGTATGATTTCTTTTCTTATTTTGAGAAGACTTTTTCCCTTTACGGTTGTCTTTCTCTTCTTCTTTCTTGCGCATTTTTTGGTCAAATGGTGCTCGTTTAGGGGTCTCGTTTTCTAAGACAAAGTAGGCACATCCATAGCTACAATACTCGAGTAGGTAATCTTGTAAACGACTGATTTTCTCGAGAGATTCTTCAGCTCGCTCATTCTTGTAGAATCCTCGCAAGCGCAACTGCTCATTGCTCCAGTCTCCTACAATATAATCATACTTGTTTAAAACTTCCGAAAAGCGTTGAGTAAAAGCTGTTGCATCAAAAGCTTCCTTACTATTTTCAACCAAGTTGAAGGTGAATCCTTCAGCCTCGACTTTATCTCCAGATAGATGAAATTCTGGACCAGGGAATTTATTGTAATTGTATAATTCAGGTGCAATTTCTTTACGCATAATATTCCTTTTTAACGTTTACTTAATACTCTATTTTACCATATTTTTGCCATATTTACATCTTTTGATTTAAAATGAAAAAAGTCTGACGATTTCACCCTTTAATTCTATAAGACACAACTGTACTAAAAAGAAAAAACTGGGAAAACCCAGTTTTTAAATATTATAGGTAAAGTAATTTGAAAAGTGCTACAGCGGCAATAGCAGCAGCAATCGGTGCAACTACTGGTACCCAAGCATACCACCATTTTGAATCACCCTTGTGTTCACCAAGGATTGATTTAGGAAGTACTGCGTGAAGAAGACGTGGTCCAAAGTCACGAGCTGGGTTCAAACCTGGTCCTGTAGGTCCACCAAGAGATGTTACCAAGGCCATTACTAGGAAACCAAGTGCCAAGTGTGCAATACCAAGACCTGGTGACAAGAATGGAGCCACTTGAGTTTTTGCTTGTTCAAGAGCTGCAGTGACTTGTTCTTGAGGAATTGTTTGACCTTGAGCGGTCGCTTGTGCCACTTGGTCATTAATCAATCCTTGAGCTTTAGAAAGCAATTCAGCACCAAAGAAGTTCTTTGTCATACCGAGTGCTGCGAAGAAAAGAACAAATGACCCAACAAACTCATTGATAAATCCGTTCACAGTTGCTGCGAAGCGTGATTCTTTTGTTCCGTGGTCGATACTTGAAATTGTTGAGAAGGTTCCCAAGATGTTATTTGGATTTTCTGTCTTCAAGTAGTAGGGACGGTGAGTTGCAACAACCAAGGCTTGTCCGAAGATTGCTCCCAAAACTTGCGCGATGATGTATTGAGCTACTTGTGACCAAGGGAAGAGACCGCTAACTGCAAGTCCAAGAGTGAAGGCTGGGTTGATATGGTTACCTGAAACATTACCAAACATCAAAGCTGGGATCATAACCCCCATACCGTAACCAACAGCGATAACGAGCCAGCCACTTTGGTGACCTTTCGTACCTTTAAGTTCAACGTTGGCAACTGCACCATTACCCAAGATAATCAAGATTGCTGTTCCCAAAAATTCAGTGGCATATTTGACTGCCCATGTGAAATCCATTGATAGATTCTCCTTAATATTTTTTAGACAATCCCTATTCTATCAATTTTTAGGGCTTTTAGCAACAGATTTTCTAAAAGAATCCTGTGAGAAAACGCTTTTATTTTTGCTCTTCAAAAAAGACCTAACAAAGAGAGTTTGTTAAGCCTTTATTTCAATTATTCTTGACGTTGTCCAAAGTCCTGAATCATCTGCTCCATTTCCTCACGACTTGATGTCGTTAGCATATAGAGATAATCTCCTTGCAATTCAGCAAAGGCTGCTGGCATGATTTTCTTAACTTTAAGTTGTTCACGATACTTATCAAAAAGTTCTTCTTCTGAATAAACATAGTTAGTATTTGCGCGACGGGATGTTGCCAAGCAATACTGGGTTTCAAACGGAGACTCTGGGAATGCTTCACCTGCAACGATAGCTGCATAGCCCTTGTACAAATCCAAGGAATGCGCATAGTTATAGACATCAATAGTGAAGCCACCTGCTGGACGGTTATTGTACTCAATGGCAATATAATCATCACCCTCACGGAAGAACTCGATATGGAAGAAGCGTTCCTTCATGCCAAATTCTTTGACAATTGCCTCACCATATTTACGCAATTTTGGATCCATATCTTTAAGAACATAATAAGAATTGTCCATCTTGTAAATCATGAGATCAAGGGGTGTATGTGCATAGTCAAAGGTAGTTGAAAAGACAATATTCCCATCTCTATCCACCAAACCATCGAAGGTACAGATTTCACTAGAGGTAACAAATTTTTCAAAGAAATAAATGGTTGAGTGGTCCCATTCAGCCTTAAAGTGATTGACATCATCTGCTGTTTCAAGTTTGAAGGTTGCAGCTGCTCCAACTCCATTGTCAGGTTTTGCAATCATGGGAAGACCGATTTCTTTCACAGCTTTGTCAACATCTGCTTCTGTTTCAATGACAGCACCTGGCACAACTGGAACTCCAGCTTTTTTGAAGAGTTTTTTCATCTCAGACTTGAACTTGGTCTTCTTGAGGTCTTCTGGTTTGGCACCAAAAACATTGAACTGTTCACGAAGAGCAGCATCCAACTCTAGCCAGTATTCATTGTGTGATTCAATGCGGTCAATTGGACCATGCTTATAGAAAAGAAAGGCAACTGCTCGTTTAACCTCATCCATATTTTCAAGATTATCAACTCGGAAGTACTCCGTCAAGCTATTGCGCAATGGTTCATCTAGTTGTTCGTAGGGTTCTTGCCCAATCCCTAGAACTGTGATTCCTTTATTAGCTAGTTCAATACTAAACTGTTGGAAATTTTGTGGGTAATAGGGTGAAATTACAAGATAATTCATAAGCAACTCCTTTTATAGACTCATGTGACCGAGGAAATAAGGCATTTGTTTGCGCCACCATTCCCAGTCATGGGCAACATCGTGCCCCCATTCTGCAAACCAGGCAGGAATTTGTTTTTGGTCAAAGGCTTCTTTCAACTTGTAGTAAGAAGGCAGGCCATCCTGTTCCCAAGCACCTAGTCCAGTACAAACAATAATCTCAGCCTGACGGTAACGATCGATAAACCAACCATCATTTTGATTCCAGATATAGTCTACTGGTGAATTTTGATAGATAGCATCATCGTTGTAGTAATCTCCAACAAAGAAACGAGCATCATAGACACCACTGAGGGCGATTACCTTGGTAAAGACGTCTGGATGTTGGAGGAAGAAATTCAAAGCGTGATAGGCTCCCATAGAGCATCCTGTTGTCATCATACCGTCAAACCAGCCTGTCTTGTGCTTGATAAAAGGAATAGCTTCTTCAATCACATATCGTTCATAGGCACGGTGCATCTCAGCTTGATCATGACTATTTTTCCAAGTCGCAAGCCAGCTCTCACTATCTACACTTGAAAGGGTAAAGAACTGCACGCGACCTTCTTCAATAAAGGATGCACAAGCATCAATCATTCCAAAATCATAGTATTCATTGTGGCTACCACCTGAAGAAGCAAAGACAACAACTGGGATGCCTCCATGTCCGTATCGATTGACATACATTTCACGGTTAAGATGACCACTCCAGTGGCTAAGATGTTCAATATGCATATCCTGTCTCCTTTATACTAATTACCAATTTTCTGCAAAAAAGCGTAGACAAGCTGGAAGATTTTCTGACCATGGAATTTCATGGTGGATAGCCCCGGCTTGAACCTTGAGAGAGAGATTTTCCAACTCAACTCCTCCTGCTATCAAATCATGATAATAGCAAAGAGAAGAGTCAATATAGGCCTGCTTGATATTACCAGCCATGAGGGTCTTATCCGTGTCATCTGCTTCTTCCGTTCCAACATAGATAAAGACACGCTGGTCAGGTAATAGTTTTTTACGCTCCATATAGCGATCAAAGGCCTCTTGGTGAAGCCAGTTGGCTGATGAGAACACTCCCAAACACCCAATCTGATCCTGATACTCCAAGCCAATAAACTGAGTAATATTGCCGCCTAGAGAAGACCCAACCATAGCAGTGTGCTTACGGTCTGATTTTGTACGATAATTTTCATCAATAAAGGGTTTGACCACTTCCATGACAAACTCAGCGTACTCGACTCCCTTACCACCAAACTGCTGACCGGGAATATTAGACTCTTGGAATTTCCAAGCAGCATACTCGTTCATACGGCCTAGGCCATCATTGTCAATAGCTACCACAATCATACGGCTAATATCCGGATTACGCTTGATAGCCGGGATAATCTTCCAAGAATGACCAACATAGGATTCTTTACTGTAAAAAACATTTTGTCCATCATGGAAATAGACGACTGGATAACTTCTATCCGTGTCTTTCTCGTAGTTTTTCGGTAGGAGAACACGTACACGGCGCTCCTTGCCTGTGTATGGAACCTTGAGTTTATGCTCTCGCATTTTCAGGTAAAAGTAGGATTGATTCATTGTCAGAAAACTCTCTATATTCAAAATTTTACCTAATTATATCATAAAAATAGAAAAAAAGTCAGTTTCCGTCCAAATTTAGGACAATAAACTAACTTTTTTTACTTATTTTATTTTTTCCTCTGGTTTTTCTGATTAAAGGAGGTTATCAATTAACTCATCAACCGCATCTTTCTCAGCTTGAGGGGTAATTTCAGTAATCATAATTCCTGCCACTGCTCGCTCAACCAATCCTTCAACATCCATACGTGTTTCATACTGTTCAGCATTCTTAATCTTTGGATTTGTCTTCGGACGATCAGGTGCAAAAATCGTACAGCAGTCTTCAAAAGGTTGGATAGAAATTTCAAAGGTATCAATTTCCTGAGCAATGTCAATGATTTCCAACTTATCCATAGTTACAACTGGACGAATGATTGGCGTATTTGTGACAGCATTGATAGCTTGCATACTTTCAAGGGTTTGGCTTGCCACCTGACCAAGACTTTCACCATTGATGATGACCAAACCATTTCGCACTTCGCGAATACGGTCGGTAATCCGCATCATAAAGCGGCGAGTCAGAGTCATGAGGTAGGCTTCTGGAGCCTTGGCTTTAATTTCTTCTTGGATTTCAGTGAAAGGCACTTCGATAAACTGGATATTCCCACCGAACTTAGTCAATTTACGGGTCAAATCCTGAGCTTTCTTGAGGGCACCTGGACTAGTATATGGTGGACTAGCAAAGTGGACAGCCTCGATATCTACACCACGTTTCAAAGCAAGATAACCTGCTACAGGAGAGTCAATCCCCCCTGACAACATAAGCATACCTTTCCCAGAAGTGCCAACTGGCAAACCACCAGCCCCACGAATGGTCTCATAAGAAAGATAGGCTGCTTCCTCACGAATTTCCACTTGCAGATTGATATTGGGATTTTTCATTTGTGCTTGCACATTTGGAATAGCATCAAAAACAGCACCACCAAGAACTTGGTTGAGTTCACGACTATCCAGTTCAAAGTTGTGATCACTACGTTTGCTAGAGATCTTAAAGGTCATGCCTTCCTTATAGATGTCCTGCATAATCTCTTGGACAGCAGATTTAAGAACCTCGACAGATTTTTCAACCTTATATACTGGAGAAAAGTTTTGAATCCCGAAAACCTGTTTGAGAGACTCAGCTACTGCTGCATAGTCGGCTCCATTAAGATAAGCATGGGCACGGTCGCGATCAGCAGTTACCTTGACTTGAGGATAGATAGATAAAACATCTGAGATATTATTACGTAGTTTATTGATGAAACGCATACGGTTTTTACCTTTGGTTGAAAGTTCCCCGTAGCGAATCATAATTTCTGAATATTGCATGAATGCTCCTATCTTACTTTTCTAGTTTGATTATAAATTAATTTTAGTTTGGTCAAAAATTGCTCAACTTGACTCATGTCATTTTCTAGGTCTAGGCTGACGCGTACTGCTGACTGAGCCTTATCTTTTTCAACACCCATGGCAATCAAGGTACCAGCAGGTTTTCCTGCCTTGGACGAGCAAGCAGAGGTTGTGGAAATGAAAATATCATAGTCTTCAAATGCATGAACGATGACTTCACCACGGACACCCTTAATCCCAAAGGTCAGAATATGAGGAGCAAAGTCATCCTCACCTGAGAAAACAAAAATATCTGGATATTCGAGTAGAGCTTGATGGATGACTGCCTTCATCAGACTTGTTTTGCTTGTAAACAAATCCAGTTTTTCCATAGCCAAACGTAAGGCCTTGGCTGTTGCTGCAATTCCTGCTACATTTTCAGTTGTTGAACGATAGTCACGCTCTTGGCCACCACCAGTTAATAGGGGGGTGATTTTCTTGCCAGACTTGATATAGACAAATCCAACACCACGAACTCCATGGAACTTATGACTGGAGAAGGTTGCAAAATCAACTCGATCTGTCAAATACTTTTCTGTCGGAATCTTAGCCAAGGCCTGAACCGCATCAACGTGGAAAGAGACAGTTGGCTTATCCGCTAATAGTTCTGAGATAGCTTGAATAGGCTGGATAGAGCCTATTTCATTGTTAACTGCCATGACGGAAACCAAGGTCGTATCAGGACGAAGTAGATTTGCCAAAGCGGCTACATCTACAAATCCCTTTTCATCTACAGGTGCAAATTCCACTTCAAAACCTTGAGTCTTAAGCCAGAGGGCTGACTCCTTGACTGCTGGATGCTCAATGTCAGATACAATAATGTGTTTCCCAAATTGCACTTTTTCAAATGCCACCCCTTTGATAACCCAGTTGTCTCCTTCAGTCCCTCCAGAGGTAAAGAAGATTTCCTCACTATTTTTGCCAATCAAATCTGCAATCTGTTGACGAGAAGCATCTAAAATTCTGGTAGACTGGTCTCCTAAACGATGAAGACTAGAAGGATTTCCAATAATTTTTGTAGACACCTGCATATAGGTTTCAAGTGCTTCCGGATAGGGCTTGGTCGTAGCCGAATTGTCAAAGTAAATCATGGTTTCTCACGCTTTCTAAAATCACTGCTTCTATTGTAACACGAAACAGTTCAGGCGACAAGAAAGGCAATTCAGGTTCATTTAAGTTTTTTTTAAAGATTTTGAGTATAATGAATCATGACAAAGGAGAGAAATTATGTCTAACTATCGTAGAAGTTCAAAACCCAAGACCGAACACATCAAAAAAGGCTTCACTGTTTTTCAAAAAACAATCGCAACGATTGCTAGTATTCTAGGTTTGATAACGGCTAGCATAACGATTATGAATGCCTTTGATAAAGAAAAGGATAAAAAAGATACAAATCCGCAGACAACTATTATCAAGGAAGTTCAAAAGGAAGCTCCAGCTGAATCCAATGCACCTGCACAAAGCCAATCTAACAATCAAGAAACAACTCAAAAAGAAGAGGTTCAAACTCCTAGCAAGAAGGAGGATACAAAATCAGATAACAATTCTCAGAAAAATGAGCAATCTGATTCTTCTTCAAACACTCCAACTACTGAAGCAGGAGTTAGCGCTAATAACGGAGCATCTTAAGCATTTTTCAATACCAACGGTTACTTCGTTGGTTTTTTATTTGCAGTTTTCTGTGCTTTCGAATCACAAAAAACCAGGAACTAGTGTCCCTGGTTTTTCTTTTTAAAACAAGTTATTCTGCATCGAATTAAGATTCGTACTTAGTCTTCTTTCCCCTTTTTGATAAAGGTTGCAGAAAGAACCAATCCAAGACTAGCTAGGAAAGCTAAACCTACTGAATCTTGCTCACCAGTTGCTGGAAGTTGAGCTTTGGCTTCAGTTGCTGGTGCATGTGGTTGTTCTTGTTTTTGGTTTGTTAAACTTTGAGTTGACTTGTGATCCGCAAGTGGTGTAGCTGGATTTGAAACAGACTCTTTGTATTCTGGAACCTCATTCTTAGCAGCTTCAACTGCGTTAACGCCACCCTTGAATTCTGGGAGCTCATTCTTGTCCGCTTCAACCCAATTAACGCCACCCTTGAACTCTGGGATTTCATGAACAGCCGCTTCTGCAGCATTAACGCCACCTGTAAATTCAGGAATTTCAACTACTGGTGGTTCTTGATCTCCCTTACTTGTTAGTACTTCAGGTTCTGGAGTTGGGGTTGGAGTTGGAGTTGGCTCTGGATTTGGAGTTGGCTCTGGGTTCGGAGTTGGCTCTGGATTTGGAGTTGGCTCTGGTTCTGGAGTTGGCTCTGGATCTGGAGTTGGCTCTGGATTTGGAGTTGGCTCTGGATCTGGGGTTGGCTTTGGATCTGGAGTTGG
>NZ_JUUZ01000017.1 GCF_001074155.1 Streptococcus pseudopneumoniae | reverse complement strand
CTGTGCGGAGGTGGGACGACGAAATCGAATTCTAACGAATTACCGATTTCTGTCCCACTCTCTGTTTTTAAGTAATTTAATGTTGTTTCAAGATTTTCTAAAGGAACCTTAGCAAATTGATAAGGGCAAGTCTCAATGTAGGACGATTCGAAAAAGTCTAGATTTAAAGAGCTATGTTTGAGGCTTGCAATCTTAGGATAGTTCCTGAGATCAAGCAAAAGTCCATCATGGAGAGGATAGTTTGGTAGGGAAAGGGGATAAGATTTTAATAGCTTATGAATGAAGTCTTGACTTTTCTCTTGTAGTGCCAATCTTGCTACTCTATTTTTTTCAAATAGTTGACTATCAATATAGAGTGATAAAGCCTTTTGCATAATGAGGTTGTTATCATAGTCCAGAATGTTTTTATAAGAGACAAAAGCATCTTTCATAACATTTGGAAGTATGAGAGCAGTGATTCGAAGTGCGGGGAAAATACTTGTTGAAAAAGACTTGATGTAGATGACCAAATCATTTTGGTCCAAATAATGAAAGGTTTGTCCCATTTTAGGATCTAGATCTCCCAGATAATCATCTTCAACGATATAAATTTGATATTTGGCTGCTAGATCAAGGATAGCACGTTTCTCCTCTTCAGAATATGAATGACCCAGAGGATAGTGGAATCGAGGAATGGTGTAGAAAAATTTAATGTTACCACTTTTAAAATGTTTCTCAAGTTCTTTCAGGTCAATGCCATCCACGCGACGCTCAATGGTTTGATAGGGAAGATTTTGAGCCAGCAGAAGTTGGTTCATTCGGTGATAGGTTGGTTGTTCGACCAGTATTTCTTGGCCCTTACCTGGAAAGTCAATTTGAGAAAGAATAAACAGTGCTTGCTGGGTTCCAGTTGTCATGACTAATTGGTCGGGTTTACTATAGATAGCTTGCTCAAACAGTAGTTTCTGAACAGACTTTCGTAATTCTTCCAACCCCTCTTGGTGTTCATAGTAGTTGTAGAGATAATTTTCTCGACCGATCAAGCTTTCATTGACACAAAGACGAAAATCATCATAGGCAGCAGCATGTTCGTCATTGACCGAGATAACGAGGTCTTCGTGGCTAGCTTGTTGTTCTAAAACATAATAGCCACTTTGAGGTTTGGAGTAAATGTATTTCTCGTATCGGAGTTCCAAAAGTGCACGCAGCACAGTATCTTTACTGCAGTGGAAGTCTTGACTGAGTTTTCGGATAGAAGGTAGACGACTTCCTGTTTGAAGTTTTCCTGATTCAATCTCTTCTTTTAGATAGTGAACAACTTGTTCGTACTTACTTTCTTGCTTCATTCCAGACCTCTCTTGATTTTGTTACATTGTACCTTTTTTTTAGACTTTTGACAATGTTATACTCTTCGAAAATCAAATTAAAACCGCGTCAGCGTCGCCTTGTCGTATATATGTTACTGACTTCATCAGTTCTATCCACAACCTCAAAACAGTGTTTTGAGCAACCTGCGGTTAGTTTCCTAGTTTGCTCTTTGATTTTCATTGAGTTTTAAACGGCAGTCTAGCGTTCAATTCTAAGAAGAAATATGATATACTTAGAAAATAAAATTTTCAAAGAAGAGTGAGATGATAAAGGTGCAAGAACCAGTTAAATTATTCCAATATAATACTTTGGGAGCCTTGATGGCAGGACTTTACGGCGGGACTATGACAGTTGGTGAGTTACTTGAACATGGAGATTTAGGGCTAGGAACCTTGGACTCTATTGATGGGGAGTTAATTGTCTTAGATGGTAAAGCCTATCAAGCTAAGGGTTCAGGTGAGAAGCCTGAAATCGTTGAAGTTTCACCAGATGCACTGATTCCTTATGCGGCAGTTGTACCCCACCAGGCAGAAGTTATTTTCCGCCAGCGTTTTGAAATGACTGATAAGGAACTAGAAAAACGTATTGAGTCCTACTATGATGGAGAAAATCTTTTCCGTTCGATTAAGATTCATGGTGATTTTAAACACATGCATGTTCGCATGATTCCAAAATCGACAAGCGAAACGAAATTTGCTGAGGTTGCGACTCATCAGCCTGAATATAGTTGCGAAAATGTCTCTGGGACTATCGTTGGATTCTGGACACCTGAAATTTTCCATGGTGTCAGTGTTGCAGGCTATCATTTGCACTTTATTTCAGATGACCTAACCTTTGGTGGTCATGTCATGGACTTTGTCATCAAGGAAGGAATCGTAGAGGTTGGAGCTGTCGATCAGTTGGATCAACGTTTCCCTGTCCAGGATCGTCAGTACCTCTTTGCTAAGTTCAATGTTGATGAGATGAAAAAAGATATCGATCAGGCTGAATAAAAGGAGAAAAGTATGAAAATTCATGTAATAATCACAATGATAGCTTTATTTGTAATTCTCATAGCTGCCATTTGGTTCTCAAAAAAGAAGTACAAGATTAACCTTTCAGTTTTAGGACTTGGGGCAGTTGCATTTTTTGTCTCATCTCAAGTACTGGAGAAAATTGTTCACCTTATAGTTCTTCATCCACAAAAGGATGGGACAGTTTCACTAATGACGGGAAATCCCCTTCTCTATGTGATTTACGGGATCTGTATGGCAGCTCTCTTTGAAGAAACGGCTAGACTTGTCTTCTTTAAATGGTTAGAGAAGAAGAGAGCTTTGGAAGATTCGGATGCCCTCGCCTATGGACTTGGTCATGGTGGCTTGGAATTGCTCTACCTCGGAATGGGAAGCTTGATTAGTCTTTTGATTCTCTTTTCGTTATTAGAGTCTTCAAATCCAGATCTGGCAAATCTCCTTCCTAAAAATACACTTGAAACAGTACAATCTCTATCTGGATGGCAGGTTTATTTACTCGGTGTTGAGCGTGTGCTTGCTCTTGTTATGCAAATTGGTCTCTCTTTCTGGGTTTATCAAGCAGTCCGTCAAAAGAATTGGATTTATCTAGTAACTGCTTATGGTTTACATGCCTTCTTTGATCTGGCTCCGAGTCTATCTCAGGTTGGTTGGATTTCAAATCCGCTTCTTGTTGAAGGATTGTTAGCAGTTGAAGTTGTTCTATTTGTATACTTTACAAAAACTATCTTGTATAAAAAATAATCATGCAAAAGAGGTCTGACCTCTTTTTTACTTGTGTGAATAAAAAAGCTTTTTCAAATCGTCGAAAAAAATCGCTAAAAATGGTATAATGGAATGAATTTTATAAAAGGATAAGAAAGATGACTGTATTAGATAAATTAAAAGAAACATTAGAAGGAATTGATATTCGATTCGATGAGCCATTGAAAACTTATACCTATACCAAAGTTGGAGGGAAGGCAGATTACTTAGCTTTTCCTCGCAATCATTATGAGATGGCCCGTGTGGTTAAGTTCGCTAATCAAGAAAATATCCCATGGATGGTTCTTGGAAATGCCAGTAATATTATCGTCCGAGAAGGCGGAATTCGTGGCTTTGTCATTATGTGTGACAAGCTCAACAATGTTTCGGTCGATGGTTACACCATTGAAGCAGAGGCTGGAGCTAACTTGATTGAGACCACTCGCATTGCTCTACGCCATAGTTTAACTGGTTTTGAGTTTGCCTGTGGGATACCAGGAAGTATCGGTGGTGCAGTCTTTATGAACGCTGGTGCCTATGGTGGTGAGATTGCTCATATTTTGCAGTCTTGCAAAGTATTGACCAAGGATGGGGAAATCGAGACTTTATCAGCCAAGGACTTAGCCTTTGGTTACCGTCATTCAGCTATTCAAGATTCTGGAGCAGTAGTCTTATCAGCTAAATTTGCACTATCTCCAGGGAATTATGAGACTATTAATCAAGAAATGGATCGCTTAACTCATTTGCGTGAACTTAAGCAACCTTTGGAATATCCTTCATGTGGTTCTGTCTTTAAACGTCCAGTCGGGCATTTTGCAGGACAATTGATTTCAGAAGCTGGTTTGAAGGGCTACCGTATCGGTGGTGTCGAAGTCTCAGAAAAACATTCAGGCTTTATGATAAACGTGGCCGATGGGACTGCAAGAGATTATGAAGACTTAATTGAGTCTGTCATTGAAAAAGTTAAAGAACATTCAGGTGTTACCTTAGAGCGAGAAGTTCGTATCTTGGGTGAACACGAATAACATTATTATTAAACATTATACAAAGATTGGGATTTTATCGCTAGATATGGTTTGGGTCAATTCCTTACAGTCATTGCTAGCATTTAACAAGGTCCCAATCTGTTAATTTACGAAGAAAAAGGAATTTAGAGGAATTGAAAAAACCAATTATCGAATTCAGAAACGTTTCCAAAGTTTTTGAAGACAGTGACACTAAGGTGCTTAAGGATATTAACTTTGAGTTGGAAGAAGGAAAATTTTATACACTGCTAGGAGCGTCAGGGTCAGGGAAATCAACTATCCTCAATATCATCGCTGGTTTGCTGGACGCAACGACTGGTGATATTTTGTTGGACGGCGTACGAATCAATGATATCCCGACCAATAAGCGTGATGTTCATACGGTCTTTCAGTCTTATGCCTTGTTCCCACATATGAATGTCTTTGAAAATGTTGCCTTTCCATTGCGATTGCGCAAGGTCGATAAAAAAGAAATCGAACAACGTGTCTTAGAAGTTCTCAAGATGGTTCAATTAGAAGGTTTTGAAAAACGTTCGATTCGTAAACTATCTGGAGGACAACGTCAGCGTGTAGCTATTGCGCGTGCGATTATCAACCAGCCTCGTGTGGTGCTCTTGGATGAGCCCTTGTCAGCACTTGACTTGAAGTTGCGGACAGACATGCAGTACGAACTCCGTGAACTGCAACAACGCTTGGGCATCACTTTTGTCTTTGTTACTCACGATCAGGAAGAAGCCTTGGCCATGAGTGACTGGATTTTTGTCATGAATGACGGTGAGATTGTTCAGTCTGGGACACCAGTTAATATCTATGATGAGCCCATTAACCACTTTGTTGCCACCTTTATCGGGGAGTCAAATATCTTACCAGGTACCATGATAGAGGACTACTTGGTCGAGTTCAATGGTAAACGATTTGAAGCGGTCGACGGTGGGATGAAGCCAAATGAGCCAGTCGAAGTCGTCATTCGTCCAGAGGACTTGCGCATTACTCTGCCAGAAGAAGGAAAGCTTCAAGTAAAGGTCGATACGCAGCTCTTCCGTGGAGTGCACTATGAGATTATCGCCTATGACGAACTTGGTAATGAATGGATGATCCACTCAACTCGTAAGGCCATCGTTGGTGAGGAAATCGGTCTTGACTTTGAACCAGAAGATATCCACATCATGCGTCTCAATGAAACAGAAGAAGAGTTCGATGCTCGTATCGAAGAATATGTAGAAATCGAAGAACATGAAGCAGGTTTGATTAACGCTATTGAGGAGGAAAGAGATGAAGAAAACAACCTCTAAACTCTTTGTAGTGCCCTACATGCTTTGGATTGTACTCTTTGTATTGGCACCCTTGGTCTTGATTTTTGGACAATCTTTTTTCAACATCGAAGGCCAGTTCAGTTTAGAAAACTATAGATCCTACTTTGCGTCACAAAACTTAACCTATCTCAAAATGAGTTTTAACTCAGTGCTCTATGCAGGAATTGTAACTCTGGTGACTCTTCTTATCAGCTATCCAACAGCCCTCTTCTTGACTCGTCTCAAGCACCGTCAACTATGGCTCATGCTAATCATTTTGCCGACCTGGATTAACCTGCTCCTTAAGGCCTATGCCTTTATCGGGATTTTTGGACAAAATGGTTCTATCAACCAATTCCTCGAATTTATCGGAATCGGTTCGCAGCAGTTGCTCTTTACAGATTTCTCATTTATTTTTGTCGCAAGCTATATCGAGCTTCCATTTATGATTTTGCCCATCTTCAATGTTTTAGATGATATGGATAATAATCTCATCAATGCCAGCTATGACCTCGGTGCGACCAAGTGGGAAACCTTCCGCCATGTCATCTTCCCTCTGTCAATGAACGGAGTACGAAGCGGAGTCCAATCCGTATTCATTCCGAGTCTGAGCCTCTTCATGTTGACCCGTTTGATTGGGGGGAACCGAGTCATTACCTTGGGGACTGCCATCGAGCAGAACTTCCTAACCAACGACAACTACGGTATGGGTTCAACTATCGGTGTTGTTCTTATCCTGACTATGTTCGTCACTATGTGGGTAACTAAGGAAAGGAGAGAACGATGAAAAAATTATCGAATCTTTACCTAGCCTTCGTCTTTATCGTCCTCTATCTGCCAATCTTCTACTTGATTGGTTATGCCTTCAATGCTGGGGATGATATGAATAGTTTTACAGGTTTTAGCTTATCTCACTTTGAAACTATGTTTGGTGATGGAAGGCTCATGCTGATTTTGGTTCAAACTTTTTTACTTGCCTTTCTATCAGCCTTGATTGCGACAGTGATTGGTACTTTTGGAGCTATCTACATCTACCAATCACGCAAGAGATACCAAGAAGCATTTCTATCACTCAATAACATTTTGATGGTTGCTCCAGACGTTATGATTGGTGCTAGTTTCTTGATTCTCTTTACACAACTTAAGTTTTCACTTGGATTTTTGACAGTTCTGTCTAGTCATGTGGCCTTCTCCATTCCAATCGTAGTGCTTATGGTCTTGCCTCGATTAAAAGAGATGAATGGAGATATGATTCATGCAGCCTATGACCTTGGAGCTAGTCAGTTCCAGATGTTCAAGGAAATTATGCTTCCTTACCTAACGCCTTCTATCATTGCAGGCTACTTCATGGCTTTCACCTATTCACTAGATGACTTTGCCGTGACCTTCTTTGTAACGGGGAATGGTTTTTCAACCCTCTCAGTTGAGATCTACTCTCGGGCTCGTAAGGGAATTTCGCTGGAAATCAATGCTCTTTCTGCCTTGGTCTTTCTCTTTAGTATTATCTTGGTTGTCGGCTATTACTTTATTTCGCGTGAGAAGGAGGATAAAGCATGAAAAAGCTCTATTCATTTTTAGCAGGAATTCTAGCCATTATCCTCGTCTTGTGGGGAATTTCTTACCATCTTGATAGTAAAATCAATAGTCGTGATAGTCAAAAATTGGTTATCTACAACTGGGGAGACTATATCGATCCTGAACTTCTGGAGAAATTTACAGAAGAAACGGGAATCCAAGTCCAGTACGAAACCTTTGACTCTAACGAAGCCATGTACACGAAAATCAAGCAGGGTGGAACAACCTATGATATTGCTATCCCAAGTGAGTACATGATTAACAAGATGAAGGATGAAGATCTTCTGGTTCCACTGGATTATAGTAAAATTGAGGGAATTGAGAATATCGGTCCAGAGTTTCTCAACCAGTCTTTTGACCCAAACAACCAGTACTCAATCCCATATTTCTGGGGAACTTTGGGAATTGTCTACAATGAAACCATGGTGGAAGAAGCGCCTGAACATTGGGATGACCTCTGGAAACCAGAATACAAGGATTCGATCATGCTCTTTGATGGGGCGCGTGAGGTTCTTGGTTTAGGTCTTAACTCACTAGGCTATAGCCTCAACTCAAAAGATCCTCAACAACTATCACAAACGGTTGATAAACTGTATGAGCTGACTCCTAATATCAAGGCAATTGTAGCCGATGAGATGAAGGGTTACATGATTCAGAACAATGCTGCTATCGGTGTGACCTTCTCAGGGGAAGCTAGCCAGATGTTGGAAAAGAATCCTAACCTCAAATATGTCGTGCCGACAGAAGCAAGTAACCTCTGGTTTGACAATATGGTGATACCTAAGACAGTCAAGAACCAGGATGCTGCCTATGCCTTTATCAACTTTATGTTGAAGCCTGAAAATGCTCTGAAAAATGCGGAGTATGTCGGCTATTCAACACCAAACAATGCTGCTAAGGAAATGCTCCCTGAGGAGACAAAAGAGGATAAGTCCTTCTATCCAGATGCAGATACTATGAAACACCTAGAAGTTTATGAGAAATTTGACCATAAATGGACAGGTATCTATAGTGACCTCTTCCTACAATTTAAGATGTATCGGAAGTAGCGGTTTTCCAACTGTCGTAAAAAATTTCAATTAAAGTAGAACAAAACCTAGCTATGAGTAACTAGTAAAGTTTCTATAGCTAGGTTTTATTATTATTCCAAGTACTAAGTAGTAATAATTTGTGAATCGTGCTATAATTTTTCTAATCATAAGGAATTTATCTTTTCATAGAAAAAGTGATTTGGAAAGTAGTTGTAGGAGTATTATGTCTATTTCGTTTACTTATTGTGGAGTTGCATGTGGAGTCGTTTCCGTAGATGACAAATTTTATATAGGAATTGACCCTGACTTATCCCCTAAAGGTACTTTAGTTCAATTTAACGGTTTTGTATCTAAAAAACAAACTGATGTCAATAACGACAAGAAGTTACTTGATAATGTTAATATTTGGTTAATAACTCATGGTCACCAAGACCATTTAGATGAAGTTGGCAAAGGATACCTGAAGGATAAAACTGTAATTACTCCCAACAGAAAAATCACAAAAAGTTTGTCATGTTTAAAAAGTATAGTTTTAAATTGGGGAGAAGAGCAGTTGTTTTCAGTTGATGAATATCAAATTGCCATTAAAGCTGTACCGGCTTATCATGCGAGTAATTATATAATGCAAAAAATAGTTGGAAAGGTTAATGGATATCAAATAACCATCACAAGTCCTTTGCAAACTAAAAGAATCTACTTTACAGGTGACACGATTATATATCCAAGGGTAACAGATTTTGTTCCCCAAAAAATTGATGCTATTTTTGCAAACCTTGGAGCTGTTAAATCTGATTCATTTGGTGGTCCATTCACAATGAATTTAAAGATGTTAAAGCAATTGGAAACTATACTCCAGCCCCAAAATATCTATCCAATTCATATTGATGATTATAGTCATTACCAGACGACAAAAACAGAAGTTGAAGCTTCCAATTATACAGTCCTATCTGTAGGAGAGACGATTACTATATAAGCTTCAGAATCTATTACTTGATGTAGTATCGTTAAAATTATAAAACTTGACTAATTTCTATCAAAACGATATAATAAGAAAGTTGAGAATTGATTTTCTCTCCATCTTAGTTCAGAGAATTGGCGGTGCTGCGAGCCATCTAAGATAGAAAATCATGCTACTCGATTGTAACAATTGCATAAGAATCAAGAATGACAAGTTCATTGAATGAAGGTGGTACCGCGGTTTTTCGCCCTTCGTGATATGGATTTGTCTTTTATTTTTGGAGGTGCTTATGAAGACATTTCTTGTCAAACAAAAGTTTCGTCTAGGTGGCGAACGATTTGATATCAAAGATGAAATGGGCAATGTTGCCTATCAGGTTGAGGGTTCATTTTTAAAGATTCCAAAGACCTTTACCATCTATGATGCAGTTGGTGAACAGGTCAGTGGAATTAGTAAAGAAATTCTTACATTCATGCCACGTTTTGAGATTCAACTAACTAATGGAGATAGTTTCTATATTCAGAAGAAGCTGACTTTCTTTAGAGATAAGTATGAATTTGACAACCTTGGTCTTCGTATCGAAGGAAATATTTGGGATTTGAATTTTAAACTCCTAGATGATCGTGATCAAGTGATTGCGGAGATTGCCAAGGAACTCTTCCATTTAACCTCTACCTATACCGTAACAGTCTACGACGAATCTTATGCAGACCTAGTTATTTCCCTCTGTGTCGCTATCGACTATGTAGAAATGCTAGAAAGAGACTCAAATTAGTAAAAAGGAGATACATATGAAACAATTATCTAGTGCACAAGTCCGCCAAATGTGGCTTGATTTCTGGGCAAGTAAAGGACACTCAGTAGAACCATCTGTTAGCTTGGTTCCAGTAAACGACCCAACCCTTTTGTGGATCAACTCAGGGGTCGCAACCCTTAAGAAATACTTTGATGGAACTATCATTCCTGAAAACCCACGGATTACCAATGCGCAAAAAGCTATCCGTACCAACGATATCGAAAACGTAGGGAAGACGGCTCGTCACCATACCATGTTTGAAATGTTGGGGAACTTCTCCATCGGGGACTACTTCCGTGATGAAGCTATCACTTGGGCTTATGAGCTTTTGACAAGTCCTGAATGGTTTGACTTCCCTAAAGACAAACTTTACATGACTTACTATCCAGATGACAAGGATTCATACAACCGCTGGATTGAAGTGGGAGTAGATCCAAGTCATTTGATCCCAATTGAAGACAACTTCTGGGAAATCGGTGCTGGACCTTCTGGACCTGATACAGAAATCTTCTTTGACCGTGGAGAAGCCTTTGACCCAGAAAATATCGGTCTTCGCTTGCTTGCAGAAGATATCGAAAATGACCGTTACATCGAAATCTGGAACATCGTTTTATCACAATTTAACGCAGACCCTGCGGTACCTCGTAGCGAATACAAGGAATTGCCACACAAGAACATTGATACGGGTGCTGGTTTAGAGCGTTTGGTAGCGGTGATTCAAGGGGCTAAGACCAACTTTGAAACAGACCTCTTCATGCCAATCATCCGTGAAGTGGAGAAATTGTCTGGTAAGGTTTATGACCAAGATGGCGACAACATGAGCTTCAAGGTTATTGCAGACCACATCCGTTCTCTTTCATTTGCTATCGGTGATGGTGCCCTTCCTGGAAATGAAGGTCGTGGTTATGTCCTCCGTCGTCTTCTCCGCCGTGCCTCTATGCATGGTCAAAAATTGGGCATCAATGAGCCTTTCCTTTACAAACTCGTTCCAACTGTTGGTAAGATCATGGAAAGCTACTACCCAGAAGTGCTTGAAAAACGTGACTTTATAGAAAAAATCGTTAAGAGCGAGGAAGAGTCATTTGCTCGTACCCTTCACTCAGGTCAACATTTTGCAGAAACCATCGTGGCAGACTTGAAAGAAAAAGGTCAAAGCGTTATCGCTGGTCAAGATGTCTTCAAACTCTACGATACATACGGATTCCCAGTAGAATTGACAGAAGAAATCGCTGAAGAAGCTGGAATGACAGTTGATCGTGAAGGTTTTGAAGCAGCCATGAAAGAGCAACAAGAACGTGCGCGTGCGTCTGCTGTTAAAGGCGGATCTATGGGTATGCAAAATGAAACCCTTCAAAACATTACTGTAGAAAGTGTTTTCAACTACAATGCTAGCCAATTGTCTTCTAAGTTGGTGGCTATCGTGGCGGACAATGCGGAAGTAGAAGCTGTAGCTGTAGCTGAAGGAACTGCATCACTGATCTTTGCAGAAACTCCATTCTACGCTGAAATGGGTGGACAGGTTGCAGACCACGGTCAAATCTTGGATGCTGCAGGAAACCTTGTAGCGACTGTAACGGATGTTCAAAAAGCACCGAATGGACAAGCTCTTCATACTGTTGAAGTTCTTGCACCGCTTGCTTTGAACCAAGAATACACTTTGGCCATCGATAGCAATCGTCGTCACCGTGTCATGAAGAACCACACGGCAACTCACTTGCTCCATGCGGCTCTTCACAATATCCTTGGCCACCATGCAACTCAAGCGGGTTCACTTAATGAAGTAGAATTCCTCCGCTTCGACTTCACCCACTTCCAAGCCGTGGCACCAGAAGAATTGCGTGCTATTGAGCAACAAGTCAATGAGAAGATCTGGGAAGCTATTGCAGTCAAGACTGTTGAGACTGATATCGACACAGCCAAAGAAATGGGAGCTATGGCCCTCTTTGGTGAGAAATACGGTAAAGAAGTCCGTGTTGTAACGATTGGTGACTACTCAGTTGAACTTTGTGGTGGTACCCACGTTGGCAATACTTCTGAGATCGGTCTCTTCAAGATTGTCAAGGAAGAAGGGATCGGCTCAGGAACTCGTCGTATCTTGGCAGTGACTGGTAAGGAAGCCTTTGAAGCTTATCGTGAACAAGAAGATGCACTGAAAGCAGTCGCAGCAACCTTGAAAGCTCCTCAACTCAAAGAAGTACCTCACAAGGTTGAAGGACTTCAAGAACAACTCCGTCAATTGCAAAAAGAAAATGCAGAATTGAAGGAAAAAGCGGCAGCAGCTGCAGCCGGCGATGTCTTCAAGAATGTTCAAGAAGCAAACGGCCACCGTTACATTGCTAGTCAAGTTTCTGTATCAGATGCAGGTGCTCTTCGTACCTTTGCAGATAACTGGAAGCAAAAAGACTACTCTGATGTGCTTGTTCTTGTCGCAGCCATCGGTGACAAGGTCAACCTTCTTGTAGCCAGCAAGACAAAAGACATCCACGCAGGTAACTTGGTCAAAGAATTGGCTCCTATCGTTGATGGACGTGGTGGTGGTAAACCAGACATGGCCATGGCAGGAGGAAGCAACCAAGCAAAAATCCAAGAATTGTTGGATGCCGTAGCAGGTAAATTGTAATCAAAAAATCCCTATCCGTTTGGATAGGGATTTTTACATATAAAGCTCATATTAAGTCACAATTTGCTTGATATAACCTTTAATAATTTGAGTTGCCTTTTTAATAACGAGATTATATAATATAAATATAAGTATAAGTAAGAAAATAAGATTTGATTGATTATAATTTTTGGAAACTATAAAAAGGAGAAACCATGGCTTTAAAAATGTTTGATGTTATTCGGTACGAAGGAGAAAATACCAGAAATATACTTGCTTGGAGACATCCTAAAACGGATATTAAATCTGGTTCAACATTAATTGTTAACCCTGGACAATGTGCAATATTATTTTCAAATGGGAAAGAATTAGCTAGATTTAATGCAGGAAAGCATAAGATTGAAATCTCTGACACACAGTTATTGGATGAATTTAAAACCTTTGTCAGTGGTGGTGTTTTACAGAATTCATCAAATCTATGGTTCGTAAATTTGTATGATTTACAACCCATTGGTTGGGGAACTCCTTCAGCTATTTTAGTACGAGATCCAGAGACTGATATTCCTGTCGAATTGAAATTACATGGAAATTTTGTTCCTCGAATTGTAAACTTGGAAGCTTTTTTATTGGAATTTATGCCAAGTCAGCCTGATCTTATTACAGTAGATATTTTTCAAAAACGCTTTAGGCAAGCTACCATTGGACTAATTAGTTCAGCTATTTCAAAAGTTGTCTATAGTAATCAGATTGCTGTTATTGATATTGAAATGCACAGCAATGAAATTGGTCTTGAACTATCTAAGATTTTAGAGAATCAGTTCGATAAGTATGGTATTCGTATTGAAGAATTTAATATTGAATCTCTAAAAGTTAATCAAGGATGTCAGGGATATAAAGATATTTTCAAATTCCATAAACAAATTGTAGATGCTAAAATTAAGACTACAAGTCGAGATATCGAAGGATATAACTATCAGGAGGAGCGAAAATTTGATATTCTAGAAGAAGCAGCGAAAAATGAAAATTCTAATGGAAAATTAATGGGTGTAGGAATGGAAGTCGCTATGGGTCTTGGAATAGGAGCTAAACTTAACAACCTTGTAGGAAATATCGAAGGGCTTAACCAAGCTAATAATAGTTCCGAACAGAATCAATTCGATTCAAGTAAAGAGGATGCTTTAGCTAAGTTCTGTAGTCAGTGTGGGGCTGAATTTTCTGAAGAAGCTAAGTTTTGTTCTAATTGCGGTCAACCTAGATAAAGTTTAAATTTTAAAATAAAATGTGGGATGAAATATACATATGTCTTAAAAATCTTTATAATATTTTGATTCTATCATGTTTCTAATCCCAATCATTAGCTTATTTTGGGAGTTCTGTTTGTGTCAGAGTTCCCATTTTTTATACTGATACATATGTATTCTTTGTTTGAACATTAAATTTATGAAATTGTATCAATGTAGAAGTAAAATTAGAAAAACTAGACAGTTAAACAGTTAGGAAATTTATTATAGGAGGATATTGTGAATGTATCAAGTATTTCGTTTATTAAGTATACTTTTTATGGGATTAACAAGTGCAACATTTTTTATTTCACTATTGATTGCAACTCTATTTCTAGGATATGGTAAGCCGATTTTCTCAATAGTGACACCTATTATTTTTTCTTTATCAGGTTTCTTTTTGTCTTCCTTTGCATTTTATAGCTTTGGTGTTTTAGAAAATATAAAAATTAAAGTCAAAGCTTTGGATGAGATATATAATGGGAAAGCTCTTTATAGAGAATATATAGCAACTAGAGGAGAAGATAGGTGAAACAGTATATTAAGAATAATTGGAAAGAAGTCTTTCATTGGTTAATTTCAAATATAGTAATACTCTGTTTTGTAGTTCTATCACTAGCTATCTTTGCTCTCGAAGATGAACCAACTAATGTTATTTTAAAAAATCTTGATTTTATACTCTTGGGGAAGGTTATCGGGATTCCTATTGTTATAAGTTTAGTGTTTTTAGCATTCCAAAATATTTCTTATGTCGTTATTGCCTTAATTATTTTATTCTTATTCCGAAAAACAATTAAAGATTCCTTTTCCTTGAAAAAGTTGAAACAAAAGAATCTACTTCAAATGCTTGTTTTAATTACTTTTTCATCACTTTTTGAACTAGTAAAATCCAGGGAATGGTCTATCCGATTTTTATTTCTTTTAATTCCTTGGTATTTGCTTAATTTGATTGTGATATTGATCCTAACTTACCGAGAATCAAAGAGAGAAGAGGAAATTAAGACACAAAAACAGATACAAGCATTATTCACCTTATTTGAAAAGCATAAGATTCATAAAAACACCTATCCTGTTATTTGTCCATCATGCAGTGGGGAGAATTTGCTTGACTTAGGTCAGGGTAAATCATGTGATTATTGTGGTGCATGGTTATCTAGAAAGGAAGTATAAATGAGACGCTATCGTTTAATGATATCAAAATTTGTTTATCCGCTAGTATCTTTCATTTGTATTGTTTCGGGATTGAAATTTTATCAGTCCATAGATAAGGAAATAAGATGGTTATTAGGAAAAAAAGAAGGATTACTTCACGATTTCTACTTTATGTGGCTTTTGATAGTTACAATTTTATTCATATTATTTTTCTTATTTATTGTCATATCATTTATTTTATTTTTAATACAACCAAGGATGAAACAATATAATAAAAGTTTGATGACAGTTCTTGAATTTGAAGAACTTGAAGAAGATGTTATAGAAACAAAGGGAAAAGTATTACAAGATCAATTATCTTATAGATTGTCAGCAAAACGGGCCTACTGTCCTAATTGTCATACATCAACAGATGGAGTAATTGGAACTAACTTAACTTGTGAAAACTGTGGTGAAACATTTATCGTTTCTTAATAAGAGTTTGATATACTTTATTTGAATATGATAAAAAGCAACAACTTAATAAGTTGTTGCTTTTTTGATAATAATCTTTATTTTTAAACAATACCTTGGGCAATCATAGCATTTGCTACGTTTTCAAAGGCTGCAATATTTGCACCTGCAAGGTAGTCAGTACCAAGACCGTATGTTTCTGCAGTTGTTTTAGCAGTGTTAAAGATGTTTGTCATGATGTCTTTGAGACGTCCGTCAACTTCTTCACGTGTCCATGAAAGGCGAAGACTGTTTTGGCTCATTTCAAGGGCAGATACAGCAACACCACCAGCATTGGCAGCTTTTGCAGGTCCGTAAAGGACACCATTTTCTTTGTAAACATGGATAGCTTCCAAGTTACTTGGCATGTTTGCTCCTTCAGAGACAACTTTCACACCTTGAGCTACCAAACGTTTTGCAGCATCACCGTCAATTTCATTTTGAGTCGCACATGGAAGGGCGATG
This sequence comes from Streptococcus pseudopneumoniae, assembly GCF_001074155.1. Lineage (GTDB taxonomy): Bacteria > Bacillota > Bacilli > Lactobacillales > Streptococcaceae > Streptococcus > Streptococcus pseudopneumoniae_A. The sequence goes on along the minus strand of NZ_JUUZ01000017.1, from coordinate 6,379 downwards.
TCGTAGTTGCCTGAGTAAGTCCATACAGAACCTTCATGGTAAGTAGCAGTTGGTTTTTCTGCAGCGTATTCAGTCAAACGAGCACGACGGTTGTTTTTAACATCTGTAAGAAGGTCAAAATCGATTCCGTTTTCATCAATCACATAACCATTTGAGTCAGATACAGAGATAACAGTTGCACCAAGTTCAGTTGCTTTTTGAAGAGCGTATTGAGCTACGTTACCAGAACCTGAAATAACAACTTTCTTACCTGCAAAGCTGTTGCCGTTTGCTTTAAGCATTTCTTCAGTGTAGTAAACCAATCCATAACCAGTTGCTTCTGGACGAATCAAGCTACCACCAAATCCAAGAGGTTTACCAGTCAAGACACCAGCATCAAATTGGTTGAGGCGTTTGTATTGTCCGTAAAGGTAACCAATTTCACGTCCACCGACACCGATATCACCAGCAGGCACGTCAAGAGATGGTCCGATGTATTTTTGCAATTCAGTCATGAAGCTTTGGCAGAAGCGCATCACTTCAGCATCAGTTTTGCCTTTAGGATCAAAGTCTGATCCACCTTTACCTCCACCGATTGGAAGTCCAGTCAAAACGTTTTTAAAGATTTGTTCGAATCCGAGGAATTTCAAGATCCCTTGATTTACAGTTGGGTGGAAACGAAGTCCGCCTTTATATGGTCCAACAGCTGAGTTGAATTGAACACGGTAACCACGGTTAACTTGAACTTTTCCATCACGGTCAACCCAAGGAACACGGAAAGAAATTACGCGCTCAGGTTCAGTGATACGTGCCAAGATATTTTCTTCAATATACTCAGGGTGTTTTTCAAAGACAGGCTCCAAAGTGCTGAAGAATTCTTCAACCGCCTGGAGAAATTCAGCCTCATGCCCGTTACGAGCTTTTACAGTTTCAAACACGCTTTGGATATATTCTTTAGCAGATGTCATATCGTTCTCCTTTTTGTTGTCATATTTTATTACATGAGACATTATAGCAGAAAAATTTTTTACTGTAAAGGAAAAAACACAAATTTTCTAAAAATTCTTTCAATTTAGCAACAGCTCTATTTTTCAGCTAAAAAAGCCAACATTTTTATGAGGTCAGTTTTATTAAAAGAGTCCTATCAAAGTATGGTATAATAGTGGAGATATAAAGGAATCATCTGGAGGAATAGAATCATGGTATCAACTAAAACACAGATTGCTGGTTTTGAATTTGATAATTGCTTGATGAATGCAGCAGGAGTTACTTGTATGACCATTGAGGAATTGGAAGGTGTTAAAAACTCAGCAGCAGGAACTTTTGTCACAAAAACAGCAACCTTGGAATTTCGTCAGGGAAATCCTGAACCACGTTATCAAGATGTTCCACTAGGTTCTATTAACTCGATGGGGCTGCCTAATAATGGTTTAGATTATTATTTGAACTATCTATTAGAGTTACAAGAAAAAGAACCAAACCGTACTTTCTTTCTGTCTTTAGTTGGAATGTCTCCAGAGGAAACTCATACCATTTTGAAGAAGGTGCAAGAAAGTGATTTTCGTGGTCTAACTGAACTCAATCTCTCATGTCCCAATGTTCCAGGAAAACCTCAGATTGCCTATGATTTTGAAACAACAGACCGTATCTTGTCAGAAGTCTTTGAGTATTTTACAAAACCTCTAGGAATTAAGCTACCACCTTATTTTGATATTGTACATTTTGATCAAGCAGCAGCGATTTTTAACAAATACCCACTCAAGTTCGTCAACTGTGTTAACTCTATCGGAAATGGTCTTTATATTAAAGACGAGTCTGTCGTAATTCGTCCTAAGAATGGTTTTGGTGGAATTGGTGGAGAATACATTAAACCAACTGCACTTGCCAATGTCCATGCCTTTTATCAACGCTTAAATCCTCAAATTCAAATCATCGGAACTGGTGGAGTGCTCACAGGGCGTGATGCCTTTGAACATATCCTATGTGGTGCCAGCATGGTACAAGTAGGAACTACTCTTCATAAAGAAGGTGTAGGTGCTTTTGAACGTATTACAAAGGAACTCAAAGAAATTATGACGGAAAAAGGATACCAAAGCCTAGAGGATTTCCGTGGAAAATTGAATTATATGGATTAAACAGAAGCTAAATTAAAAAGAAAGGAGAATAAATGCTAGCCATAGAAGAAAGTCGAAAGCTATCCTTAGCAAACCTTCCTAGTTTGACCCTGTTTACAGGGGCAGATCAAGGCCAGTATGACGTCATGAAAGCACAGGTTCTAAAGCAAATCGGATACGATCCTGCAGATTTGAATTTTGCTTATTTTGACATGAAAGAAGTAGACTACAATAGCTTGGAACTTGAGCTGGTCAGTCTTCCTTTCTTTGCGGATGAAAAAATTGTTATTTTAGATCATTTTCTCGATATTACAACTGCTAAAAAACGCTATCTAACTGATGATGAGCTAAAGGCCTTTGAAGACTATCTGGAAAATCCTGTACCCTCAAGTAAATTAGTAATCTTTGCTGAAGGCAAGTTAGATAGCAAGAGACGTTTGGTCAAATTACTTAAGCGAGACGCGACAGTATTTGAGGCTCTTGAACCTAAAGAGCAAGAGTTGAGAGCCTATTTTCAAAAGTGGGCTCAGGAACAAGGACTTACTTTTGATGGAAATTCCTTTGAACAGTTGCTTATCAAATCTAGTTTTCAATTCAGTGAAATTCAGAAAAACCTGCTCTTCTTACTGTCTTATAAGGATAGTGGTCTGATAACAGAAGAAGATATTGTTGAGGCCATTCCAAAGACTTTGCAGGATAATATTTTTGATTTGACCCAATTAATATTAACTAAGAAAATTGATCAGGCACGAGATTTAGTTAAAGATTTGAGCTTACAGGGTGAAGATGAGATTAAGCTGATTGCCATTATGCTGGGACAGTTTAGACTCTATACACAGGTAAAAATATTGCAAGAGTCTGGTCAGACAGAATCTCAGATGGTCAGCAGTTTGGGTCACTATCTTGGTCGCAATCCGAATCCCTATCAAATCAAATTTGCCCTTCGTGACACGCGAGGATTGTCCCTGAATTTCCTACAAGATTCTATTCGTTATCTCATCCAGGCAGATTATCAAATTAAGACTGGTGTTTACGAAAAAGGGTACTTGTTTGAGAAAGCTTTATTGCAGATTGCGAGCCAGTCAAAATGAGCAAATAACTTGAAAAAACAGGTTGTTTGCGTTATCATTTTTATATAAAAAGAAAAAGAGGTATTACAGATGGCTATTATCTTACCAGATCTTCCATACGCTTACGATGCATTGGAACCATACATCGATGCTGAAACGATGCACTTGCACCATGACAAACATCACCAAACATATGTCAACAACGCAAACGCAGCTCTTGAAAAACACCCTGAAATTGGTGAAGACCTTGAAGCATTGCTTGCTGACGTAGAATCTATCCCAGCTGATATCCGTCAAGCGCTTATCAACAACGGTGGTGGACACTTGAACCATGCTCTTTTCTGGAAATTGATGACTCCTGAAAAAACAGCTCCTTCAGCAGAACTTGCAGCAGCAATCGATGCAACATTTGGTTCATTCGAAGAATTCCAAGCAGCATTTACTGCGGCAGCAACTACTCGTTTCGGTTCTGGATGGGCATGGTTGGTTGTTAACAAAGAAGGTAAACTTGAAGTAACTTCAACTGCGAACCAAGACACACCAATCTCAGAAGGTAAGAAACCAATCTTGGGCTTGGACGTTTGGGAACATGCCTACTACGTGAAATACCGCAATGTTCGTCCTGACTACATCAAAGCTTTCTTCTCAGTTATTAATTGGAATAAAGTAGACGAGCTTTACGCAGCGGCTAAATAATCGCATTTGATAACACCCCTTTTTAGTTGGATTTTGGGTCTAGCTTTAAAGGTGTTTTTTTGTTTGCCTTTTTTAGAAGTAACTGTCTCATGATTTTCCTTTGTTGGATAGGCTTGATTTATGGTATAATGATAAGATAGAAATCGAAGGAGAAATCATGAATATTCAACAATTACGTTATGTTGTTGCTATTGCAAATAGTGGTACTTTTCGTGAAGCGGCTGAGAAAATGTACGTTAGCCAACCCAGTCTATCTATTTCTGTAAGAGATCTGGAGAAAGAGCTAGGATTCAAGATTTTCCGCAGAACCAGTTCGGGTACCTTTCTTACTCGTCGTGGAATGGAATTTTATGAAAAGGCCCAAGAGTTGGTCAAAGGATTTGATGTTTTCCAGAACCAGTATGCCAATCCTGAAGAGGAAAAGGATGAGTTTTCAATAGCCAGCCAGCACTATGATTTCTTGCCACCGACTATCACAACTTTTTCTCAAAGGTACCCAGACTATAAAAATTTCCGTATTTTTGAATCTACAACTGTTCAGATTTTGGATGAAGTAGCCCAAGGTCATAGTGAGATTGGGATTATTTACCTCAACAATCAAAACCAAAAGGGTATCATGCAACGGGTTGAAAAATTAGGTCTTGAAGTGATTGAGTTGATTCCTTTCCAGACGCATATCTATCTGCGTGAAGGACATCCTTTAGCTAAGAAAAAAGAGTTGGTCATGGAAGATTTAGTTGATTTGCCAACAGTTCGATTCACGCAAGAAAAGGATGAATATCTCTATTACTCAGAAAACTTTGTGGATACAAGTGCCAGCTCTCAGATGTTTAACGTAACAGACCGCGCTACTTTAAATGGAATTCTTGAAAGAACAAATGCTTATGCGACTGGTTCTGGATTCTTAGATAGAGATAGTGTCAACGGAATTACGGTTATTCCATTAAATGATAATCTCAATAATCGCATGGTTTATGTGAAACGTGAGGAAGTAGACTTGAGCCCAGCGGGAACCTTATTTGTAGAAGTTATGCAAGAGTATTTTGATCAGAAGAGGAAAGCATGAAAAAAAGAGTATTAGTAGCAGGGATTATAGCAGCCTTGATTGTATTAGATCAATTGGTAAAGGCTTATGTCGTTCAGAATATTGCTCTTGGTGAAATCAAATCATGGATTCCTAATCTGGTGAGTTTAACCTATCTGCAAAATAGGGGGGCAGCTTTTTCTATGCTTCAAGATCAACAGTGGTTTTTTGCAGTTATAACACTAGTAGTTATGGTGGGAGCTATTTGGTATTTGCATAAGCATATAGAGGATTCCCTCTGGACAGTCATTGGATTGGTTCTGATTATTGCAGGTGGTCTGGGAAACTTCATTGATCGCATTAGCCAAGGATTTGTCGTGGATATGTTTCACTTAGACTTTATCAATTTTGCGATTTTCAATGTGGCTGATAGTTATCTGACAGTAGGAGTAGTTGTGTTATTAATTGCAATGCTAAAAGAGGAAATGAATGGAAATTAAAATTGAAACCGGCGGGATACGCCTAGATAAGGCTTTGTCAGATTTGACAGAATTGTCTCGTAGTCTCGCCAATGAACAAATCAAGTCTGGTCAAGTCCTGGTCAACGGCCAGGTTAAGAAAGCCAAGTATACGGTCCAAGAGGGGGATGTCATCACCTATCAAGTTCCCGAACCAGAGGTTTTAGAGTATGTAGCTGAAGATATTCCTTTAGAAATCATTTATCAAGATGAGGATGTAGCAGTAGTCAACAAACCTCAAGGCATGGTTGTTCATCCAAGTGCTGGTCATACCAGTGGTACCTTGGTGAATGCTCTCATGTATCATATCAAAGACTTATCAGGAATCAATGGTGTGCTACGTCCAGGGATTGTCCATCGTATCGATAAGGACACATCTGGGCTTTTGATGATTGCCAAAAATGATGAAGCGCACATCGCACTTGCTCAAGAATTGAAGGACAAGAAATCTCTTCGTAAGTATTGGGCCATCGTTCATGGAAATCTTCCAAATGACCGAGGTGTTATTGAGGCGCCGATTGGTCGTAGCGAAAAAGACCGCAAGAAACAAGCTGTGACTGCTAAAGGAAAACCAGCAGTGACACGTTTCCAAGTCTTAGAACGCTTTGGTGACTATTCTTTATTAGAGTTGCAATTGGAAACAGGACGAACTCATCAAATCCGTGTGCACATGGCTTATATCGGCCATCCTGTAGCTGGGGATAAGGTTTATGGACTTCGTAAAACCCTAAAGGGACATGGACAATTTCTCCATGCCAAAACGCTAGGATTTACTCATCCAAGAACCGGTGAAACTATGGAATTTACTGCTGATATTCCAGAAATATTCAAGCAAACCTTGGAGAAACTTAGAAATAACTAAAAAAGAGGCTAGGACTTTTGTCCCAGCCTCTCAATTATCTTTGGATTGTCGATCAAGACGCAGTGGTTGAGTGGGCTCTACTACGCTGATTTCATCAGCTTTTACAGCCCTACTCA
>NZ_JUUZ01000016.1 GCF_001074155.1 Streptococcus pseudopneumoniae | reverse complement strand
ACCCTATTTTAGTGTATACAAAAAGGCCAACATCCATTATATTAAAAGCGCCTAAACCTAAAATAAAAGGATGATGACCATATGAACAATATACTAGAAGCTACACTACAAATCAAAGATAAAAACATTATTTGGGATGATAAAGTTCAAGAGAAGATATTTAAAAAGGGAAAATCTTTATTTTATTCAGCTACATATACGCATAAACCAGAATTTTGTACTGTTTGTGGGTGTGTTAGCCAAAATAACAATATCGTTAAAAACGGAACGAAAACTTCTCGTATCACTCTCTGTTCTGTTTCAGGCCTTCCGGCCTACTTAAATCTACGCAAGCAAAGATTTCTCTGTAGAGAATGTAGTTCTTCATTTACCGCAGATGCTAGTCGCATTGTAGAAAAACATTGTCATATTTCGAAACGATTAAAAAATGAAATTAAGGCAAAAATAAGTGAAACAGTATCTGAAATATATATCTCAAAAGAATCAAATGTTTCAGTTCATACTGTAAGACGTATCATAGATGATACAGCACGATTATTAACGATTAAACCATTACATGATTTCCCTGAACATTTGTGTTTTAATGAATTTAAATCCGTCAAAGCTTCCGATAGTAATATGAGCTTCATTATTTGTGATAGCACTACACACAAGCTGGTCGATGTTGTACGTGATAGAAAATCTTACAGTTTAAAACAATATTTTCATCGTTTTGAGACTAAGACAAGATTAAAGGTAAAAACTATCTCAATCGACATGTACTTACCGTACATTCAATTAATAAAAGAAATGTTTCCTAACGCTAAAATTATCATTGATCCTTTTCACATCGTACAAGCCTTAAATAGAGAATTAAATCGAACTCGGGTACGTGTCATGAATCAGCATCGTTATAAAAATCCTAAATTATATCGAAAGTTAAAACATTATTGGAAGTTAATTTTAAAGAACCCTAATGAACTTCAGAACTATAAATATAATCGTTATAAGCTTTTTGAAAGCTTCATAACAAGTAAAGGAATCGTAGATTATATCTTAGAAAACAATCCATCTCTAAAAAATGATTATGAGGTTGTACATTCACCTCGTGAATGTATACAGGATAGAGATTATATAGAATTCAAGGAAACGATTGAAGCAGCTACGCAATTAGACCTATCTCCTGGTTTAAAAAGAGTATTAAAGACTCTTATGACTTACTTGCCATATATTCAAAATACTTGTGAGTATCCAACTAGAACAAATGGCCCTATTGAAGGAATAAACAATAAAATAAAAGTGCTTAAAAGAAATGCCTACGGCTTTAGAAACTATTACTATTTTAGAAATAGGATTATTTTAATAACAAAAATGTTTGGCCCAAAACAAAAAGGAATTAAGCAACAATTAGTTGCTTAATCCCTTCCTAAATTTCTTCATCAACACTATTTGACAAAGAGCCCTTTTTTAGTGCTCAAAATAGCACTCAATTTTAAATGGATTTGGTGTTCAAAAAATATAATCAAATGCAACAAACTAATTTCATTTTTAATAGGCACAATTAATTTTAGAAGATAGTACGAAAAAATATTGACTGTTTTCTTTAGAATGTGTAAAATTTAGATAGATTATTTAAAGTGAGGTTTTTTTATCTTGTCTATATTAAAGAAGAAATTTAATAAGTTTAGTGTTTTATTGAATCTGGTATTAATAGCTATTATAGCTATTGGAGTGCTATTTTTCTTACCTAAGGAACATAAATCAGAAGTCAAATCGTCAATTAATATCGAAAGTATTGAAAAAGTGAATGAAGTTGTATTTTTGAATGCGGGAATTAATGAAATTATTTCTGAAACAAAAACAACTCAAGTTTTTGGGTTTGATGTGCCGTTCTCTAAAAAAGCAGCATTAGTAATTTTAAATTATAACGCTAAATTTGGAATTAAAAGTAGTGTAAAGGTTGAACAAATAAGCGAAAAAGAATATAAGGTTATTGTTCCAAAATTGGAAGTAATTGGTGTTGAACTTTCAAAAGATGATCCTTATGATTTATATGATAGTCATGGAGAGTTATTAAGTGGGACTACAGAAGATGTTGATACTGGGAAATTGGTCACAAACCAACTTTCTAGTGATAAACAAGCAGAGTATTTAGATAAATTTAAGAGTGAAATTAAAGAATCTGCAATCAATTATTATAAAACAATATTTTCTTCAATGGATTCTGAAGTAAAAGTAACTATAGAATTTACAGAATAATTTTTGAAATACAAAACCCTGACCATCTCTGGTCAGGGTTTTGTGTGGTTCTATAATTTTTAGGGTTGATGGAAATTTTCCACCAACCCTATTTTAGTGTATACAAAAAGGCCAACATCCATTATATTAAAA